>NZ_JBHVUS010000014.1:121289-151291 GCF_042884005.1 Kitasatospora sp. NPDC058162 | reverse complement strand
GCCACCCCGGGGCGGCCCCCCGCCCGCGCGCCGCCCGCCGGCCGGCCCCCCGGGGCCCCCAGCGCCACACCTCAACCCGCGGGTGTGGGAAGTCGCCGGGGCCGACTCCCCACTCCCGCCGGTCAGTTGTCGGACAGCTTGTCGAGGACCCACTCGGCGAGGACGCCGGAGACCGCGCTGTGCTCGGTGTTCTCGGTGTCGAAGGCGACCTCGTTGAGGAGGAAGCGCTCGGGGTCCTGGCCGACGAGGTCGAGGAGGTTGAGGTTCGGGTCGACGTCCCACTTGATCGGGTCGTAGACGAGCGCGGAGGCGCTGACCGCCGGGACGAAGGCGCCGCTGCGGTAGTCCTCGCTGATCTTCGCCTTGATCGCGTCCGCGACCTTGCCGAAGGAGTCCAGGGTGCCGCCGGGCACCCCGTCCAGGGCCGGGACCTCGGTGGTGGTGGAGCGGCGCATCGACAGGCCGGCGTGCATGCCGCCGATCCGCTGCTCGGTGCCCCGGTCGGGCTGGAAGCGGGCGGTGGCGCTGGCGACCAGCGCCTGCCAGTCGAAGGCGATCTCGCCGGCCGGCAGCGGGCGCCCGGTGCCGTCGCCGCGGCCGTTGGCGACGCCGAGCAGGCGGGGGCGCTGCGGGAAGTTGCCGAGGTCGGCGAGCTCGCGTACGAAGTCGGTGCGCAGCTCGCTGGTGGTGGCCACCTCGCCCGAGTACTTGGCGTCCGGCACCCAGGCCCAGAGCAGCTGCTGGGCGGCGGGGCTGCGGATCAGGTCGGCCTGGGAGGGCTCGCCGGGCTTGGCGGGGGAGAGCTTCTCGAAGAAGTACGCCATCTGCTGGAGGATCAGCGGGATCCAGGCGCCGTTGTGCGGGGAGTCCCAGGACAGGTAGGTGCCGGTCTGGTGGTCGAGGCTGTCGTTCTCCAGCTTGGCGAGCGCGTAGCGGGTGATGATGCCGCCCATGCTGACGCCGCCGACGGTCAGCGGCTCGGTGCCGACGCGCTCCTGGATGGCGCGCACGATCGCGGCGCGCGCGACCTCGGCGTTGTGCTGGATGTGGGTGTGGCGCTCGTCGAAGCCGATCAGGACGATGTCGTAGCCGCGGGCCTGGAGCTGGTCGAAGAGGCCCGGACGGCCGCTCTCGTACGGGGCGTTGAAGTGGTTGAACAGGGCGGGCAGGTCGCTGGGGCCGTAGTTGAAGCCGTCGGC
Source organism: Kitasatospora sp. NPDC058162 (assembly GCF_042884005.1). Classification (NCBI taxonomy): domain Bacteria; kingdom Bacillati; phylum Actinomycetota; class Actinomycetes; order Kitasatosporales; family Streptomycetaceae; genus Kitasatospora; species Kitasatospora sp. NPDC058162. The sequence continues at coordinate 150,092 of NZ_JBHVUS010000014.1, read as the reverse complement.
GAACAGGAACGGCTTCTCCAGGTGGGTGCGGCCGTTGCCGTAGTAGACGGCCGCGGTGCCGTGCGCCCGCTCGCCGGGCAGGTGCCAGGTCTCGTCGGGCACGCGCTCGCCAGGGAGGCCGATGTCGGTGGTGAAGAGGATGTCGGAGGCGATGGTCGCCGCTAGTTCGGCGAGTTCCTCGGGGGTGAGGTCCGTCCCGCTGGTGGCGAGGGAGGTGGAGACGTCGATACGGGGGTTCACGGCCATGGTGTACCGCCTCGGTTCGGGGGGCTGGTTCGTGATCGACCGTAGTGGATTGATTACTCAGTGCACCAGGCGATGACCGGTAGTGGCCGGAAGCGAGCGGCGTTGACCGCTTCGGGGGCGGAAGTCGTCTGACGGCGCCGCAGGTCCGCCATTCGGGACCGGACTACCGTTGGGCCGTGACATGGAGTGAAACGGAGTACCTCGACTACCTGCGTTCGGAGCGGCGCGGCTACGCGTGGGTCATGCAGCACTACGGTGGCCTGTCCCCGGAAGAAGCAGCGAAGGCCGCTCAGGGGCGATACCCGTACGAGCCGGCCGACGAGCCGTTCCGCGGGCTGATCTTCCACGACGAAGCCTGGCACTGGGCGATGCTGGCGATCCACGGCGATCGATACACAGTGGAGCACCCGGAGCTGGTGCACCCGCCGTCCGACTACGAAGCCTTTGAGTAGTTGATCAGTGGGATGGCGCGTCGGGCCTGACGGCGCCGCAGGTCCTCCCGGGCGCGACGCGCGGTACGGTCCTGCCATGTCGCAACCTGTTGAAGCCACCTCACCTTCGTCCCCCGTGACGGCGGACGACCTCGACCGGGCCGTCCAACTCGCCGTCGCCACCCTCCGGGAGGCGCCCGCGCAGGCCTGGGAGGGCAAGGCCGGTTCGCTGGAGTGGGACTGCTGGGAGACCGTCGAGCACCTGAGCGACGACCTCTTCGCCTACGCCGCCCAACTGGGCCCCAGGACACCGCCCTTGGACGGCGAGGTGCCCTTCGTCTGGGAAAGCAGGAGGCCCGGAGGGCCCGCCAACGCGATCCACGCGGACCGCGCGGCGGGGCCCGCCGGGCTGCTGCAGGTGCTGGAGGCGAGCGGCGCGCTGCTGGTCGCCATGGTGCGCGTGACACCGGCGCACGTCCGTTCCTACCACGGCTACGGCGTCTCGGACCCGGAGGGCTTCGCCGCGATGGGGGTCGTGGAGACCCTGGTCCACACCCGCGACCTCGCCGAGGGGCTCCAACTCGCCTGGACCCCGCCCGCCGACCTCTGTGCGAGGGTCCTCGCCCGGCTCTTCCCGGACGCCCCGCAGGGCGCGGACCCGTGGGGGACGTTGCTGTGGGCCACCGGCCGGGGCGAACTGCCCGGGCACCCCCGGCTCACCACGTGGCGCTGGGACGGTACGCCCAGGTCGTAGGCGGTCAGCGGGCGTCGAACTCGCCGGTGCGGACGGCGGTGATGAAGGACTGCCAGGCGGTGGCGGTGAAGAGGAGGGCGGGGCCGTGGGGGTCCTTGGAGTCGCGGACGGGCATGGCGTCGGCGAAGTTGTCGGCGACTTCGACGCACTGGCCGCCACCTCCGCCGCTGTACGAACTCTTCCGCCAGGAAGCGCCAGTCAGGTCGACATCCACTCCAAGTCCCTCCTTGCCGCGCGAATGAAAGCTCGCGATTCGGCCTGACCAAGGGCATCGACCGCAATAAGGAGGGCCGTCATGTGGGTGAACGGCCGCTCTTCACCGAGGGAGAACGGCGCTATTTGGATGATCACGTCGCGGCGAGTGCTCATCCGCTCCAGGTGGAGCAGTTGTTCGATCATGACATCGCGCCCGCCGACGGCCCGCCTGAGGCAGCTCTCGTCCAACACGACATGCAGGAGCGGGGGAGAGGACCGGTCCAGGAGCCTCTGGCGGGCAAGCCTGAACTCGATGCGCTCCTCGGCCAGTTTCTGGGTCGCAGCGCCTTGCCTGACAAAGCCCATCTGAAGCGCGGTCACGTATCCCCGGGTTTGCAGGAGCCCGTTGATGAAGTCGTTCTCGAAGATCCTGATCTGCTCCGCGAGGCCCTCGTAGCGCGCGTATTCCGGGAAGCCCTCCAGGATCGCCGCATTCCTTAGCTGATACCACATCAGCAGCATGGTGCCGCTGGTGTCGAGCGCGATGTCGGCGAGCTCACGACTCGGAGGTCGGTGCGCAAGTTCGACGTAGGAGAGGTGCGACAGGGAGCACTCCAGGCGCGGTGCCAGCTCGTCCAGGATGAGGCCCCTGGCCTCGCGGAAGTTGCGGAGTTGGATCCCGAAGGGCGCCCACGGGCTGGACTCCGGGTCAATCCTTCTTCTTGTTCATGGCAGTCCTCAACTTCCAGCGTGCCCGTAGGCAACTCGCATGCTGCTTCCGATCGTAGGCACTCCTGCCCCACCATGTGCAACAGAACGTCAACTTGACCCGGCCCTAAAGGGACCGGGCTTGTGGGTAGGGCGCGGCTGGCTGCCGCGTGGCCTCCCACGTCTGAGCCACCTATGGGGTGGCTGGGACGCGTGACTCACGCCCCGCTCTCCACGCGGCCTCGCCCTTGCGGGCGATGTTGCGGGAAGCGTTCCGGTCAGCGTGGGCAACAACCCCGCAGGACCGGCAGACGAACAGGGCCTGGGAGACCCGGTTCTTCTTGTCGATGTGGTGGCAGTCGGCGCAGGTCTGCGAGGTGTACGCAGGATCGACGTGGACCAGCGCGACACCGGCGCGCTGCGCCTTGTACGCGAGGAAGGACCCGAGCTGGTGGAACGCCCAGGAGTGGATTGCGACCCGTTGGGGCTTGCGCAGCCGTGCCCGGTTGCGGATCCCGCTCAGATCTTCGAGCGCGATACCCTTCCCGGTGCGTTGAGCCTCGGTCACGATCGTCTTCGCGATGACGTGGTTGGTGTTGGCGGCGTGCCGCCGTTCGGTGCGGTTGCGCTTCTTCAGCAGGCGTTTGGCGGACTTGGTGCCCTTGGCCTGGAGCTTCCTGCGCAGGTCGAGCTGACGCTTCCGATGGCGGTTCAGCCCGCGCCCGGTCATCTGCTTCATGCCGTCCACCGTGGCGATGTTGACGATCCCCAGGTCTACCCCGAGCCATCCGGTGGGTTCGGCCACCGGCTCGGCGGGGACCTCGCACACTGCGATCAGGAAGAAGGCGCCGTCGCGCTCGACCAGGTCGCTCTCGCCCCTCCGGTACAGCCGAAGGGTTTTCAACGCCCCGGGCGAGCAGGCGAAGGCCAGGCCCTTCATCCGACCCGCCGTGGTCCAGATCGACACCGTCCTCGCGTCGTACTGCCACGACAGGCACCGGTCGTCGAACGGCTGAGCAGCGCTCTCGCGGAAGCAGACCGGCTTGGACTGCGCCCTGGCCCGGCGCTTGGACCCCGGCTTGCCGAGGTGCCCGGCCCGGATATTGGCCCTCAGCGTGGCGTAGGCGTCCACGACCTTCTTCACCACCCGCACAGCGGGCTGGGCCGAGAGGCCGAACTCCGCCTTGACCGCGCCGTACACCAGCTTCTGCAGGTCGTTGCGGGAGAAGACCTGGCCCTCGAACGCCGCGACCGACACTGCGTCAGCGGCCCGGTTGCACGCACGCAGGGTAGCCCCCAGCGCCGACGCCTGCTCAGGCGACGGCAGGAGCTTGACCTGCACGACGATCTTCACGCTCAGCAAACTAACAGGAGGCACTGACAGTGCGGGCCGACCGGCAACGAAACGAACTCCGGCACTCCGCCCCCTACGACTCAAGGACCAATTCCTCCCAGGGCTGAAGCCCTGGGCTTCCTTGGAGATGCCAGGTGAAACTCCCATCGCAGAGAGTTCCCTCCCATGACCCATGCCCAAGTCTCCCGCCTCCACGGTTACGGCGTCCGCTGGGACACCGAGGCCCGGTGCTACCGGGTGCGCAACGAGTGCACCGGCGCGTGGCTGTGCAAGCCCAATGGTGAGCGCAGCGGCTTCTCCTCCTTCACCGAGGCCTTCTCGGCCTGGCGCCTCTTCGAGGTGCACAGGCGCCCGGGGGAGCAGTGACCCTCTCCCGCGTGACCGCCGAGCAGCGGCGCCAGGCCGCCGCCGTCCTCGACGACCTCACCACCGTCCTCGCCCTGGGCTGCGTCCACCTGCCCACCCTCGAAGTCGACTGGGAGACCGGCAAGTCGACGTGCGAGTACCTGCTGCGCTTCACCGCCCGCCCGCTCGACCTGCTGCGCATCGTCGACCTGCTCCGCAAGGGGCTGCGGTACGAGCGCCTGACCTATGACGACTGAACTCCTGGCCCGTCTCGTCTGGTGGGCCTGCTTCTCCGTCCTTCTCTTCGCTGCCCTCAGGAAGTGAACTCCCCATGCACGACCCCCGTCTGCTCGCCAAGCCCCCGATCTGCCGGCTCGGCTGCCTCGTTCTCGTCCGCAACCAGCGCGGCGACGTCCTGCTGGTCGACCCGGACTACCTGGACGGCATGATCCTGCCCGGCGGCGCCGGCAAGGTGAACGAGCCCCCGCACCGCGCCGCCGCCCGCCACCTGCACGCCCAGACCGGCATCATCCTGCGCCTCACCCACGCCGTCGCCCTCGACTACACCCCGTCCGACCGCTACCTGGAGCGCTTCAGCGTGGTCTTCGACGGCGGCACCGTGCGCGATACGACGGAACTCGCCGTCCCCTCCCAGAAGCGCAGCCGCCTGCTCGGCGCCCGCTTCGTGCCCGTGCGTGAACTCCCGCTCCACATGGCCCCCTCCCAGGCCGCCCGCACCGCCGAAGCCCTCACCGGCCGCGCCCTGCCCCTGCTCCTGCACGGCCAGCGCCCCGACTGAGCGAGCGCCAGGCCACCCCCGGTCAGCCCCAGGGCGGATCGGGGGGGGTCTCCCCATGTCGCTCCCGGCCGGTGCGCCCGACACTCGGGGCATGCGCATCACTCGGGCCGGCTGGGCCGTCATGACCGTGCTGTCGACACTGATCGCCCTCTATGCCGCCAAGTACGCGAGCTTCGACCCGGACACCTACTTCAGCGAACAGCGTGCCACCTACCTGGCGCACCAACTGCCCCTCGGCATCCACATATTCGGCGCACTTGTTGCTCTCGCCTTCGGGCCCTGGCAGTTCTCCGCCCGCCTGCGCGAGCGCTCGCCGCGCTGGCACCGCCGCATCGGCGTCGCGTACCTGCTGGGCTGCCTGGTCGGCGGGATCGGGGCGCTGCTGATGGCGCCGCTCGCCTACGGGGGAGTGGTCGCCCGGCTCGGGTTCGCCTGCCTGGGCGTGGCCTGGCTGGCCACGGGCGGCACGGGGTTGCGGATGATCCTGCACGGCCGGGTGGAGGAACACCGGCGCTGGATGGTCCGCAGCTTCGCGCTCACCTTCGCGGCCGTCACGCTCCGGCTCATGCTGGCGGTCGCCATGGTGGCCCGACTGGACTTCCGCACCTCGTACACGGTGATCGCCTGGCTGTGCTGGGTGCCGAACCTGCTGCTGGCGTGGTGGTTCACCCGGGTTCGCCCCGGGCGGCCCGACCGCTCACTCGTTCGGGTGAAGGTCGTACCGGGTGGCGAAGATCTGTAGCAGGCTCCTCCCTGGCTGACGAACCGTCAGCGAACCTCGTCCCCACGGAGAGCGCCATGGCTTACCCGAAAGACTTCAAGTACACGAAGGAGCACGAGTGGGTGCACGCCACCGGCAAGGGTAAGGCGCGGGTGGGCATCACCGACTACGCCCAGCGGCAGCTCGGTGACATCGTCTTCGTCGAACTCCCGGAGGTGGGCCGCGAGTTCGAAGCCGGCCGGCCGTTCGGCTCGGTGGAGTCGGTGAAGTCGGTCAGCGAGCTGTACGCGCCGGTGTCCGGGAAGGTCGCGGCGATCAACGGCGACCTGGATTCGGATCCGGAGGATGTCAACGCCGATGCGCACGCCGCGTGGATGATCGAGCTCGACCTGACCAAGCCCGCCGAACTGGACGACCTGCTCGCGGCCGCCGAGTACGAGGCGTACATCGCGGAGGAGTCGCAGTAGCAGGCCCCGTCCGGTCCCCGGCCCGGCCGCCCGCGGATCACCGCGTCCGGTCGGGCCGAGCCCGGCCGGCGCGCCCGGGAGAAGGGGTGGGTCGCGGACGCGCCCGGGCCGCGCGCGGCTTCCCGAGGGCGGCGCCTGTGATGCCGCGGATCACCCCTGGGGGTTCCGCCGGGCCGTGCCGGAGGCCCCTGCGGGGTCACGAGATCATGAACTCCCCGGTCGACAGGGCACGCTTGACGATCCGCACGTCGCCGATCCAGCCGTGGAGGATCTTGTCCAGCACACCGGCGTACTCGTACCCGCCGAGCATCCACGGCCGCCCCAGGGTGCTCAGGCCGACGGCCGGGGTCGACGGGTTGCGGGCCACCTCGCAGCCGTCGACGTACATCCGGTTGAGCCGGCCGTCGTTGACGACGGCGACGTGCCACCAGTGGTCCAGCGGCAGCTGGTGGCCCCAACAGGTCGAGGCGCCGGTCTGGTTGAGCGGGTACACGCACCACTGCAGGGCGGGCGCGTCGGAGACGCTGAGGGTGACGATCGGCTCCTGCGGGTCGGTGGAGTCGCCGCTTTTTCCCGCCTCGCCGCTCATGCCCCAGCGGCTCAGCAGCGCCGACCAGGCGTTCTGCCCCGGGGTCCAGTCCGCAGGAAGCTTGAAGAAGGCCTCGACGGTGTAGCCGTGCTCGAAGGTCTCGCGGTTGACGGGCGCGGTGGGCACGGTCTGCAGGTACGCGCCGACCGGCGGCCTGTTGCGGGCGTCGAACAGCAGGCTGCCGTGGCCGGGCTGGTCCGGGTGGTGGTCGGCGGACCAGGTGAGCGCGGTGTCGGGGGCGCCCGGGGTGGACTGGAGGACGAGGTCGTTGCCCTGGCCGCTCAGGTCCCGCACGCCCTGGCGCACCGCCGTGCCCTCCTTGCCACCGCCGTCGAAGCGCCAGTAGGCGAGGGTGTCGCGCACGAGCAGCTCGTTCGCGGGGCGGGCCGGGCGCTGCGGGCGGGGGGCGAAGCCGGCGAAGCGGCGCTCGAAGTCGACCGGGATCGAGAAGCGGTCGACGTCGGAGGTCAGTTCGGCCTCCCGGGCGGCCAGGGCGTTGCGGTCCTCGGCGGCCGTCTGCAGGATCCAGGGGGAGAACGTCGACACGTCGATGGTGTTGCGGTCGAGGTCGAAGCGGTAGGTGCGGATCATCGCGGCGCCGCCGTAGTAGCGGTCCTGGTAGTTGGTGATGTGGACGTGGACGTCGTGGCCGGCCTTGTTCTCGAGGACGGTGCGCCCGGGCGGCCAGTAGTGCCCGTTCACGGTGAGGAACACCTGGTCGTTGCCGCTGACGAGTCCGTCCCAGAGCCGGTTGCCGTAGTCGGACAGCGCCGCTTTGCCGCCGGCGTCCGCGTAGGCCATCTCGTGGGTGGTCAGGATGACCGGCAGTTCCGGGTTCGCGGCGATCATCCTGTTCGCCCACGCGAAACCGGCGTCCGACAGGCGCCAGTCCAGCGAGAGGACCATCCACTGGCGCCCGGCCGCCTTGAAGACGTGGCAGGTGTTGTACCCGTCGGGGCTGGAGGCCCGGTAGCCGGGCGTGCGGGCGGCCCTGGCGGGGGTGAAGGTGTCCAGGTAGGGGGTCGGGCCGCGCTGGTCGTCGGTGGCGGAGCGGACGTCGTGGTTGCCCGCGAGCACGCTGTAGGCCACGCCGGCGTCGTCCAGCAGCGCGAACGACTTCGTCACGGCCGCGTACTCGGCGGGCAGCCCGTGCTCGGTGACGTCGCCGAGGTGGGCGAGGAAGACGATGTTGTCGTCCCCGCCGTCCTCGCGGTTGGTCCCGCCGTCGAGGACGTAGCGGAACGACGCCTCCAACGGGGCGGGGTGGATCCGGTCCTCGTCGAAGAGGTACTGGGTGTCCGGCATGACGACGAAGGTGAACTGACGGCTGTCCGGGTCGGGCTCCCAACGGTCGCCGCGGGTGCTGTGGTCGCCGTGCTCGCCGCGGGGTGCGGGCGTGCCGGCCGACGCGGTCGCGGCACCGCCGAACACCCCGAGCCCCGCCGTGCCGACCCCGGCCCCCAGCAGCCCGGCCCCGCGCAGGAACCGCCGGCGGCTCGCCGCCGCCGTCCCCGCCCCGTCGAGGTCCGCGGTGCGGGGGCAGGCGCACGCGTCGGACGGATGGGATTCGTGCATGATCGCTCCAAGCGGTGGTGTGGCCCCGGACGGTCCCCAGACGCTAGGAACCGAACCTTGTCGCAGGTCATCCACGTGGCCACGCCGCGCTGAACAGCGGCGTAATGCCGCGATCGCGACACCGGGTCAGCCCGGCGGCGGCGTCCCCCGGGGTAAACCGTTTGGCGGAGGACGGCGGCCGCTGCTACCTTTCCGGCAGGCCGTGCGAGAGAACGAGGAGGTGGTACCCGTGGACACAACGACATGGGTGCTCTCCTCCGGGGTCACGGTCGGGCGATAGGTCGTCGTCCGGGAGCGCCGTTCAGCAGCTCTCCCGAAAGGCACGACCGTGCACTTCACCGACTCCGCCCCCTTCACGCACTTCACCGCCGAGCAGCACCTCGCCGACGGCGTCCTCGAACGCGAGTTCCTCCTCGGCGACACCCCCGGCACCCTGTGGACGCCGCCCACCGCCGCGCCCGCCCCGCTGATCCTGATGGCCCACAACAACGGCCTGCCCCGGCGCGAGGCCCGGCTGGTCGCCCGGGCCCGGTACACCGCGGCGCAGGGCTACGCGGTGGCCACCATCGACGCCCCCGGCTGCGGAGACCGTCCCCGTTCCGCCGAGGCCGAGCGGGCCCGCGCCGAGCTGCGCCGGGCGATGCAGGCCGGCGAGCCCGTCGACGAGATCTTCGAAGCCCTCGTCGGCCCGCTCGTCGACGGCGCCCTCCCGGAGTGGCGCGCCACCCTGGACGCCCTCCTCACCCTGCCCGGGATCGCGGCCGGCCCCGTCGGCTACTCGGGGTGGACCGCCCTCGGCATCCGCCTCGCGGCCGCCGACCCGCGCATCGGCGCCGCCGGCCTCTTCGCCGGCGGCTACGTGCCGCGCGCCCAGCGCGAGGAGGCCCGGCAGGTCACCGTCCCGCTGCTGTTCCTGCTCCAGTGGGACGACGAGGGCAACCCGCGCCAGCGCGCCCTCGACCTCTTCGACGCCTTCGGCAGCCGGGAGAAGACCCTGCACGCCAACCTGGGCGGGCACACCGGCACCCCGGCGTTCGAACTCGAGGACGGCAGCCGGTTCTACGACCGACACCTGAAGTAGGCCCGGGCGGTCCGGCCGGCGTGATCGCGGGCACCCCCGGCCGACCGGGGATGCCCGCGATCACGCGGCAAGTTGGCCGGTATGGGTCGCCCCGACGACCGGTCAGTCATGCCCATGACATACCATGTCAGGCCATCGCTGCCCAATGAGGAGGAAGCCGTGCAGAAGGCCGAGCTCTACGCACTGGACATCAACCGTGCGGAGTGGCACAAGTCGTCGTTCAGCATGGCCAATGGGGAGTGCGTCGAGGTGGCGCAGCTGCCGGGCGGCGCGGTCGCGGTCCGCGACTCCAAGAACCCCGGACTCGCGCCCCTGCGCTTCTCGCCGGCCGAGTGGTCCGCGTTCCGCCGCGGCATCGAGGCGGGCGAGCTCGACGGCTGAACCCCGGCACGGCCCCGGCCCGGCTCCTGCCCCGCAGGCGCCGGGCCGGGCCGTCCACCCGCGGAACCCCGCCCTCACCCGGCGGTGAACTCCGGCTCACAGCCGGTCAGTTCGCAGCTGGCCTCCCACAGCCAGGCCGCGGCCGCCGGGTCGGCCAGGTGCTCCCACAGGGGCTCGGGCCGGGGCTCGCCGCGCAGCCCGAACACCCGGGGGCTCCACATCACCGGGCCGCCGCGCACACCCGGGTCGAGCACCGCCCGAACGGCCGGCCGGGCCGCGGCGTCCTTGCCCTGCACCACCAGGCCCAGCGGCAGGTGGGCCAGCCGCTCGCCGGTGGAGCGGGCGTGCAGCGGCGGGCGCGCGGGGGTGAGGGCGTCGAGCGCGCCGCCGGGGTGGACCAGGACGCTCAGCGTCCTCCGGCCCGCGGCGCGCAGCCGGCGGCCGAGCTCGACCGCGAACAGCATCTGGGCCAGCTTGGAGCGCGCGTAGGCGCGCTTGGGCCGGTAGTCGCGGGAGTTCTGGAGGTCGGCGAAGTCCAGGCGCTCCGACTTGGCGGCGAAGCTGCCGGTGGTGACGATCCGTCCGCCCGGGGCGGCCAGCAGCAGCGGGGCCAGGTGGTGGGTCAGCGCGAAGTGGCCCAGGTGGTTGGTGGCGAACATCAGCTCATGGCCGTCCGCGCTCTCGCGGCGCGGCGGATCGTCCAGCGCGATGCCCGCGTTGAGGACCACCGCGTCCAGACGCTCCACGCGCTGCGCCCCGAGCGCGCCCGGGGCCGCCTCGACGGAGGCGGGATCGGCCAGGTCCAGCGGCAGGTGCCGCACCCGGGCACCGGGCACGCGCGCGCCGATGGAGGCCATCGCGGCCCGGGCCTTCGCCGCATCGCGGCTGCCGAGGACGACGGTGGCGCCGGTGCCGGCGAGCTGCTCGGCGACGAAGTACCCGATGCCCGCGTTGCCGCCGGTGACCAGGAAGCACTTCCCCTCGGCGCGGGGCAGCCGGCGGACGTCCCACGGCGGGCTCTGACGGGTGATGGCGGAGGGCAAGACGGGCTCCCGGGGGTTCGCGGTGCGGGCGCGGTCGCTGCGCCCTTCCCCCTGAGCGTGCCGGGGCCCGCCCGCATCCCACCGGCAGGCCGCTGTCCCCGCTGTCAGCCCACCGGCAGCGGGGAGCGCGACCGTTCTGTGGCGGCTCAGTCGACGCAGAACTCGTTGCCCTCGATGTCCAGCATCGGGATGCACGAGTCGTGGCCGTCGTACAGCACCTGCACCTGCACCGCGCCCAGGGCCGTCAGCCGCTCGCTCTCGGCCGTCAGCGCGGCGAGGCGCTCCTCGCCCACCAGCCCGGTGCCGACCCGTACGTCCAGGTGCACCCGGTTCTTGACGGCCTTGCCCTCCGGAACGCGCTGGAAGTACAGCCGCGGGCCCGCCCCCGAGGGGTCGGTGCAGGCGGACCAGGAGCCGCGGTCCTCCGGGGGCCGGGAGTCCTCGTACTCCTCCCAGGTGGCGAACCCCTTCGGCGGCGTCGTGACGTAGCCCAGCACCTCGCACCAGAAGCGGGCGACGCGCGCGGGTTCCGCACAGTCGAAGGTGACTTGGAACTGCTTGATCGCTGGCATCCGGGCACCGTAGCAGGGGAGGTTCAGGTGCTTCCCGCAATATCGGCGGCCACGATCCAGTCCGCCGAGGGCGTGGTGCCGCCGGGGCGGGCGGCGAGGTGGCCGGAGTCGGTCTCGGTGAGGTAGAGGTCGTTGTTGTTGAGGTCCGAGGCCGAACGGACCCGGGAGCGGTCGCGGTCCGGGATGCTCCACGCCGACTCGGTGGTGCCGCACTGCCCGTAGCGGATGCTCCAGTTGTCGCCGATCGCCACGCAGCCCCACGTCCCCTTCTCCGGATCGAACGCCGTGACGTTCACCGCCGGGCCCCAGGGCCGCAGCTCCCACCGCTGCTCGGGCACCGCCGCGCAGGGCTCCAGCCGCACCTGGGTGGTGCCGGGGACGTGGTGCAGGCAGGTGCCGGTACGGGCGTTGCGCAGGGTGTACGTGACGGGCTCCGCCGCGCGGGCGGCGGCGGGGGGAAGGAGCAGTGCGGCGGCGAGGGCGGCTACGGACGCCGCGCGCCGGGGGTGAACGGGCATGGGGTGGCTTTCCGTTGAGACTTGGTGCAGCGTTCAACGACCGACGCACGGTCGGGAAACGAACCACCCCGGCCTGCCCCGGGAATGCGGGAGCGCGGGAAGTCGGCCCGCCCGACTCCCCGCGCTCCTGTCCGTCTCGGGGCGGACTACTCCTGGGCGGCCTTGCGGCAGGCGGTGGCCGCGATGACGGCGGGGACGTAGTCGTCCCGCAAGAGGTGGTAACACTGCTGGAAGGCCGCCTGGCCGCCGGCCGCGCCGATCTGGCAGGCGTCCTCCGCGATCTGGGTGTCCGCGTCGGGCTTGTTCTCCAGAACGTAGTAGAAGCAGCCCTGCGGGGTCGCGCTCGCGGCCGGGGCGAGGGCGACGGCACCGCCGAGGGCGAGGGCGAGGGTGCAGCCGGCGGCAGCGATCCGTCGTACCAGCTTCATGGTGTGTAAATCCTTCCGGTAGGTGAGGAGTTGACGGCCAGCACGGGCATCCTTCGCCCACGAAACCCTGGCCCCGCCCATACCTACCGGACGGCCCGCCCCGCCCGGCCGGGCGCCGCGCCGACGCCCGACCAAGATCACCCCCAGGGGCGCGTTACAGCACCTCGGCCGGGTCGGCGTAGGCGTGCATGGTGACCACCCGGCCGTCGCGCAGGGTGAACACGTCGGCGGCGGTGAGGTCCAGCGGGCTGTCGTCGGTCAGCGTGCCGTGCACGTGGTGGACGATCACGACGTCCGCGCCGCGCCGGTACGCGGCCGGCTCCGAGTGCAGCTCGGACCACATCGCGTACGAGGCGCTCAGGTACTTGTGCACGGCGTCCCGGCCCGAGTGCACACCCCCGTTGGGGAACTCCTCCGGCTCCACCCACTCCACGTCGGGGTGCAGGCCGGCGACGGCGGCGTCGATGTCACCCCGGGCGTACGCGGCGTAGGCGGCCAGCACCAGGGCGACGTCGGGATCGGTGGGGTCAGCGGGCTCTGCGGGGTTCACGGGAGTCGAGGTCATGGGCGGGACGCTATCCCGGGCGCCGACGCCCGGCGGCGCTCGTTCGTGGCGCCGGGGAAGCGCGCCGCCCCGCCCGGCGCGGCCGGGGTTGCGGACCACCCGCCGCGCGCCCCCGGCGCTCAGGGGCGCCGGGCCACGAACACCAGCTCCCGCCCCGGCCGGTCCGGCGCGCCGCGCACCTCCTCCAGTGCGAAGCCGGCGGCGACCAGGTCCCGTCCGACCTCCGCCCGCCCCCGGAAGCGCAGCGTCGAATCCGAGGTCAGCACGTGCCCGTCCGCGCCGAACACGTACGTCCAGCGGAAGGTCACCAACGCCCCCTCTGCTGCGAGCAGTTGGACCCAGCTCTCCACCGGGCCCACGCCGGGGACATGCGTGACCCGGTGCGAGCGCTCCCGGGTCCACTCCTCCCAGGCCCGGGCCGCCGGATCACGGGTCTCGAACACCAGCCGCCCGCCCGGGCGCAGCGCCTGCCGCGCTCCGCGCAGGGTGCGCCGCCAGTCGGACGGGTCGGCGATCGCCTGGGCGACGTTGGCCGTCATCGTCGCCAAGTCGACTTGCAGTGGAGGGAGTTCACCGACATCGCCGCAGACCCAGCGCACCCGCCCGCCGCCCGGCTTGGCCCGGGCGACATCGACGGAGGCCGCGGCGGGATCGACCCCGACCACCTCGATCCCGCGCCCGGCCAGCAGCAGCGCGAACACCCCGGTGCCGCAGCCGATGTCCAGCACCCGGCGGGCGCCGAACTCCTGCGCCATCGCCACGTACGCGTCCAGGTCGGTGCGGTCGGGGTCGAGGGCGTCGTAGAGGGCGGCGAGCCGTGGATGCCCGAAGCATTCGTCAGCCATGCGAACGACCCTAGTGCCGCGGCGAGAAGATCTTGCGCTGGCACAATGCCAACGCCCGCCACGGGCACAGCCCAGTTGCACGCACGAACCCCACGAGGAGCTCCACATGGACCATCGGGACGTCGACACGGCCTTGGCAGAGTCGCTGAAGGTCCTGGGACCGCATGCCGACGAGGACTGGACGGTGCCGGCCGGTCCGCTGGAGTGGAGCTGCTGGGAGACGGCGGCGCACATCGGGCACGACCTGCTGGCCTACGCGGGGCAGGTGGCAGCACGTCCCGCCGGCTCCTACCTCCCGTTCGACCTGAACGTCCGCCCCACCGCCTCCCCGGCCGAGGTGCTCCAGACGGTCACCGCCTGCGGCCGCCTCCTCAGCTCCGTACTGGCCGCGGCCGCTCCGACCTCGCGGGCCTGGCACTGGGGTCCCTGCGATCCCGAGGGCTTCGCAGCCATGGGCGTCGCCGAAGTCCTGCTGCACACCCACGACATCACGCGGGGACTGGCCGTGGACTGGCAGCCGCCCGCACCGCTGTGCACGGCCGTGCTCGCCCGGCTGTTCCCCGACGCCCCTCCCGGAGACCCCGTCCAGGTGCTCCTCTGGTGCACCGGCCGCGAGGAACTGGACGGCCTGCCCCGCCGAACCTCGTGGATCTGGAAAGCAGCGCGATCCGACTGATCGCACCCACCCGGTGAACCTTCCCGGTCACAGCTCTGGACGGCGCTCAACTGCCGCTCTGCCGTCGCTGGTTCGGGGGATTGCGGTATCCGGGCAGGCATCGGGAGGATCCTCCGCAGAAGCACCGCCTCGTGGCGGTGCGCCCGAGATGAGAGGTCGTTCCATGCGCCGTCGGATCGTCGGAACCGTCCTGCTGGCCGCCGCCGTGATGTTCGCCCTCGCCGTCCCCGCCCAGGCCGCCACCGGGCTCCTGGTGGTGAACGGCGTGCCGCACGAGAACCCGCAGCGCGGCTGCTACCCGGCCACCTCGCCGGTCTCCTTGGAGAACTTCACCGACTCGACGGTCCTGGTGCACTCCGCCGCGAACTGCCGGGGCCCGGTGACGGCCCAGGTGGGGCCCGATCAGAGCGTCGAGGTCTTCGGGGCCAGCTACTTCGTCCTCTGAGCCGCCGACTTGTCGGTTCAGGTGGGGAGGGTCGGGGCGGGCGCGGTGTCAGCCCCGCGCCACTGCCCGGCGCAGCAGGTCGGCCGTCTCGGTGCGCCGGTTCCAGGCGATGACGGCCAGCGGCACCATGAAGAGGAACGGGGTTCCTGCGTTCTCGCCGTGCAGGGCGGTGAGCTGGGCGACGAACGCGAACACCAGGAAGACGATCAGCCCGGTCGCGGCCGCTCCCGCCAGGCGGCGCACCAGTAGGCCGACCGCCCCGGCGAGCTCCACCAGCGCGGCCAGGTACATGAACCAGTGGCCCGCGCCGATGGCGTCGAAGACGGTCGTGGCGGCGGGCAGGGCGAGCAGCTTGGGCAGGGCGCTGGCCAGGGCGAAGAACAGCGCGAGCAGGATCCGCAGGGTCAGGACCACGCGCGGCGCGGTCCTGCCGGACTTCCCGGCAGTGGTGGTGGCGGTCGCGGTGATGGCGTTGCTGGACATTGCGGGTCTCCCGGGTCGGCTGTCGTTGCTTTCCCAGGTCTGACTGCCGCCACCGCCGGAACTCATCGGTCCCAGGAGAGATTTCTTCGGGTTCCGCCGCCGGGTCGGCGACGTCAGCGCCAGGGCTCGCGGTCGTCGCGGGAGGCCGTGGTGCCGCCCGCGAGGCGCCAGGAGCGGCTGTGTCGGGACAGGGTCCAGCCCTCCGGTGCGGTGCGGACGGCGGCTATCCAGGCGGCGAGTTCGGGCAGGGCGCTGTGCCGCAACGCGAGGCGGGCGGCGGCCCGTTCGGCGGCCGGGAGCGGGGTGACGCGGACCCACACGCTGGACCACACGGCGGGGTGGAAGCCGCCCACCCCGTAGTTGGAGCGCAGCGGCGGGACCCACTCGGCGTGCAGTAGCGTGCCGTCCGGCGCCGTGGAGTCGGAGAAGTACAGGTCGACGGCGTCCGTCTCCTGCGCGCCGAGCACGGCGCGGACGTCGGTCGGGGTGAGCGGCCACGACAGCTCGCGCGGCAGCCGCCGGTTACGGGAGGGCACGGCCCCGAGGATCGCACGCCCCCGGCCCGGGCGCACACGGGTTTGCCTCCGCCGGGCGCCCACCCTGGCTGCGGCGGCGGCGTTCCGCGCTGGACGGGGGCGATCAGCGGGACTCCGTCATCCCGCCCAGCGGAACGCGTCGTGGCGAGACCTTGCGATGACTGATCCGCCAGCCGCCGGCGGTGCGTACGACGGTGTCGTCGTACGAGACGGAACCGCAGGAGCCGTCCGCCTTGATGCCCAGTCCCTTGGAGCGGACGAGCACCCGGCCGTCCGCCGACGCCGTCACGACGACGTTGGTGACGTGATGGGCGACGGGGTTGGCGCCGCCCAGCGCCCATGCCGCCGCCCGGACGGCCTCCACCCCGAACAGCGGCCCTTGGCCGAAGTCGGTGAGGTCGTAGACGACATCGGGTGTGAACACCTCCTCCAGCCGGTCGAGGCTGCCGTCGTCGACGAGGTGGCCGTGCAGCGAGACCAGTTCGCCGATGGCCAGGCGATCTTCAAGAGTGAGTGACATGTGCGCCCCCTTCGGCCCGGCGCGGACGTGCCGTGCCGTGCCCCTCGTGATCGTCCCCCACAGCCGTCCGGCGTGCCACCGACTCGGCGGCGTCGTCGCCAAGTGGGCCGTGGGGGAGGGTCGTTCCGGCACACTCGATCACATGTCCGACGATCTTGTCCACGGCGCCGACGCCGATGCCGACGCCCTGCGCGAGTACGCGGCCCGCTACCCCGAGGTGGTGGCGGCCGGGTCGGTGCGCGGCGCCCTCCAGGCGGCGGCCGACCGGGCGGGCCTGGGGCTCGCCGTCGAGCTGACGTCCTCGCCGGGCTGGCGGCACGTGGCCGCGAAGGTCGAGGCCGGCGGCGGGCGTTCGGCGGACGTCATCATGCTGAACGGCGCCGAGCGCCACTTCGCGGTCGACTGCTGGGTCGGCGGGATCCACATGGCCACCGGCAGGGCCCGGGACCTGGCCGAGGTCGCCGGGGCGTTCCACGCCTGGGTGCAGGGCGCCGGGGTGCGTGAACTCACCGCCCGGTGGCCCTTCCTGCGGACCTGGGAGCTCGCCGAGGCCCACGAGCGCGGCGAGGCGGACGCCGTCGAGGCCCGGTGGCGGATGATGCAGCGGGGCCCCGTGCCCGAACGGGACGCCGACTTCCGGGACCTGGTGCGGGCCGCCTTCGCGCAGCCCCGGCTGCGCGCCCTGTCGCCGGGCAAGTCGATGTGGTGGTTCACCCTCAGCCGCCTGGCCGCGCAGCCCGTGACCGGGGACTTCCCCCGGACCAGGCCACTGGGCCGGGGCCGCTTCGAGGTGACCCTCGCCGACCGCAGCGTGCGGGTGGCGGACGGCGCGGCGGCCGCCGTCGCGGTGAACCTGGACAACCTGCCCCCGGATGTGGCCCGTTGAGACATTGCCGGTCAGCGGTGCCGGCGGTAGTAGGAGACGGTGACGGCGGCCAGCAGCGGACCCCAGAGGACCAGGGGCTGGTAGAGGACGCCGACGACGGTGTGCCAGGGCCCGAGCATCGCCGGATGCTCCTCGGTGGTCCACCAGGACGCGAAGCCGCTCCAGACCAGGACGAGCGCCACCGAACCGAGCGCGGCCGGGACGACCGCGGCGAGCGGGCGCACCCGCCGACCGCCGAGCAGCGGGATCCAGCTCGGCACCACCTCGCCCCAGGGCCGGACCAGGCCGAGCGTCAGCAGCGCGAGGGCCTCGGAGACCACGCTCAGCCCGATCACGTAGACCGTGCCCCAGCCGGGGATGTGGAAGTCCTGGCGGAGCACCTGGTCGCTGTAGCCGACGGGCAGGCCGAGGCCCAACGCGATTCGCCACAGCCCGGAGGGCACGGTGGTGAGGGCCGCGGCATGGGCGGCGCGGACGGCCCAACGGGGCGCGGGGGCAGGGGAGTCGGTGCGAGTTCTCACACCTCCAGGTTCACCGTCGGGGCGTGGGCACCACGTCCTCCCCGGGGCCGAGCACGTCCCCCGGCCGGGGGATCCCGCCGGGACCCGCCCGCGACGCAGCCACCGCGCCTGCCCGGGCTGCCGCGCCCGCCGCAGCTACCGTGCCTGACGGGCCAGTTCGGCGTTCGCGCGTTCGGTGATCAGGGCCAGTGCCCGGCCGGCCGCGGCGAGGTCCTCGGGCGGGATGCCGGCGTACAGGCGGGTTGAGATCCCGGCCGTCTCGGCGGTGGTGCGCTCGTGCAACTCCCGTCCGGCCTCGGTGAGTTCGATCCGTTCGCCGTCTTGCTCGGCCAGCAGCCGCGCGGTCGTCAGCCCGTCGACGACGGCGCGCACCGCCGCCTCCGGGGCCTTGAGCGAGCCGGTGACGTCGGCGACGAGCTCGCCGAGCCCGACCGAGCCGCCCGCGGCGGTGACGGCGCGCAGCGTCACGCTCTGCTCGAAGGTGGCGCCGTGGCGCTCCAGCACGCCCTCCAGGAGGGCGCGGGCGGCGTAGTGGGCCAGGGCGATGGAGCGGGGGTTGAGGGCGGGGGCGGTCTCGGTGGTGGTCATGGCTGTTGCTGCTCCTCGTCGTTGTCGGTGTCGGTGTGCGCGGCCGGGGCCGGGTCCGGGTCCAGGGGGACGTCGAGCAGGGCCGCCAGCTCGCGGGTGAACTCCCGTGCGCGCGGGCCGCGTCGGCCGCCGAGCGGTTCCAGGAGCTGCTCCAGCAGGCCCTGGACGACGGTGATCGCGCGGCCGGTGACCTCGCGGCCCTGCTCGGTCAGCGAGAGCTGCATCGCGCGCGGGTCCTTCGGGTCCCGGGTGCGCTCGACCAGTCCGGCGGCCTCCAGGGTGCGGGCGAGTTTGGAGACGTAGAGGGCCTCCAGGCCGGTGTGGTCGGCGAGTTGGCGCTGGCTGGGGCGCTGCCCGGTGCGCGCCAGGCCGTACAGCGAGGCCAGCAGCGCGTACTGGGCGTGGGTCAGGCCCAGCGGGGCGACCGCCCGGTCGACGGCGACCCGCCACTTCATGGACAGGCGCCAGACCAGGAAACCGGCGCTCGCGCCCTCGGCTGCTTCGCTCATGACGGATACCGTACATGGCTACTATGTCCATGGCTACTGTTTTCCCGGCGCGCGCGGACCGGGGAGAATGGGGCCGAACCCTTGCAGCGGAGGAGCAGCCCCGTGTCCGAGGAGCAGCAGCACCGGATCGTCCTGGTCCGCCACGCCAAGTCCGCCTGGCCGGACGGCGTCGACGACCACGAGCGCCCCCTCGCCGCGCGCGGCCGCCGGGCCGCCCCGCTCGCCGGGCGGCGGCTCGCCGAGCACGGCCCCGTCCCCGACCTCGCGCTCGTCTCGACCGCCGAACGGGCCAGGGAGAGCTGGGAGTTGATGGCCGCAGAACTCCCCATCCGGCCGGAGACCGTCCACGACGAGCGCCTCTACGGCCTGGACACCGGCGGGCAGCTGATCGCCCTCCTCGCCGGGACCCCCGAGCCGGTCGCCACCGTCCTGGTGCTCGGGCACAACCCCGTCCTCCACGAGGCGGCCGACGCCCTGGCCGGCGGGGCCGACGGCCCGGCGCAGGCGGCCCGGATGCGCGAGCGCTTCCCGACGGCCGCCGTCGCCGTGCTCGCTTTCACCGGCCCCTGGCGGCGCCTGCGGCCCGGCGCCGCGCGGCTGGCCGACTACTGGACGCCCAAGGGCGGTTGAGGCAGACGCCGCCCGCGGCCCGGGGCGGGATTCCAGGAGCCGCAAGGCCCGCACCGGTACGGGCCTTGCGACTCCCGGTGACGGGCTACCCCCGCCCGGCCCCATCCCCACGCCGGGGCGCGGCAGTTCACTCGAACGGGATTCGTATGCCTACCGTTCCCGCACCCGCCGCAGCCCGATGTCGGACACCTCGCCCAGGTGGCCGAGCTTGTCGGGGTTGGACACGGAGTGCAGCGCCCGGATCGCGCCGTCGACGATGTCCAGCTCCAGGACGCTGGCGACGCGCCCCTGCGCGTCGTACGAGACCGCGCCCGGGCGGCCGTTGACCAGGGCCGGGCGCAGGGTGATGCCCAGCTCGCGGCCGCGGCCGAAGCCGAAGGCGAGCAGGTGGGCGACGCGCTCCCGGCCGGCCACCGACTTGCCGACCGCCTGCGCCTTGCCGCCGCCGTCGCCGTGGAAGACCACGTCGGGGGCGAGCAGGCCGAGCAGCTCCGCCAGGTCCCCGCCGGCGGCCACCTCGAAGAAGCGGCGGGCCAGTTCCTCGCCCTGCGCCCGCCGCTGCGCCGGCGCCGGGTCGGCCGCGCCGGAGGCCAGGTGCTTGCGGGCCCGGGCGAGGATCTGACGGCAGTTCGCCTCCGACTTGCCGGTCAGCTCCGCGACCTCCGGGTAGCCGTAGCCGAAGGCCTCGCGCAGCAGGAACACCGCCCGCTCCACGGGGGAGAGGGCCTCCAGCATCAGCAGGAAGGCCATCGACAGCGAGTCGGCCAGTTCGGCGTGCTCGGCGGGGGCGTCGCCGGGGCGCTCGGCGAAGGCGACGACCGGCTCGGGCAGCCACTCGCCGACGTAGGTCTCGCGCCGCACCCGCGCCGAGCCGAGGTGGTTGATGCCCAGGCGGGTGACCGAAGTGGTCAGGTACGCCTTGAGGTTGGTGACGGTGGTGCCCGCCCGCTCGGCGCGGGTCAGGTTGAGGAAGGTGTCCTGGACGAGGTCCTCGGCGTCGCCGACCGATCCCGTCATGCCGTAGGCGATGGAGAACAGCAGCGGCCGGTACCCGGCCGCCTCCGCCGCGCCTGCCAGTTGTTCCACGGCCAACCCCGTCCCTTCCCCGGCGCCCGCCCCGGCGGGGTGGCGCGCGTCACCGCGGGCGGCTGTCACGGGCCGCCCGGCTGCCCTGTCCCAGAGGGCAGCAGCGGACAACGTACCGAGGAGAACACCATGAATCCCGCACTGTGGGCCGTCACCGCCCTGCTGGCCGCCGCCTACCTGCTCGGCGGCGCCTTCAAGGTGCTGGTGCCGAAGGAACGGATCGCCGCCGTCGGGCGCAGCGGCCGCTGGGTCGAGGACTTCAGCGCGGCCGCTGTTCGGGCGATCGGCGCGCTGGAGGTGCTGGCCGCGCTCGGGCTGGTGCTGCCCGCGCTGCTGCACGTGGCGCCGGTGCTGGTGCCGCTGGCCGCGCTCGGCCTGGTGCTGCTGATGGCCGGGGCGGCGGCGGTGCGCGCGCGGCGCGGGGAGTACCGGCTGGTCGCGGCGGACCTGGTCTACCTCCTGCTGGCCGCGTTCGTGGCCTGGGGGCGCCTGGGCCCGGAGTCCTTCCTCGGCTGAGACGGGCCGTCAACGGCCCGGCCACCGCTGGTCGATTGGCGGCGGGAACGGCGTTGGCGCCCGCGAAGGTGGCCGCGAGCGAGGATCGACGGTAGCCCCAACTCCCCGCGAGGACAGCCGGTTTCGCGCCGCGGCCCCGGGCTGCGCCCGAACCCCCTTGTTAGGGTGCGCGGATGGAAGACCTGGAGTCCGTGACCTGGCCGCCCGCACCGATCAGGACGGAGCGCCTCGTGCTCCGCGGGCCCGAGGCCCGGGACCGCGCGGCGTTCGTCGACCTGTTCTCCTCGTCCGAGGTGCACACCTACCTCGGCGGGCCGCGCCCGCGCGAGGAGGTCGAGCGCGAGCTGCCCGGGGCGCCGGAGAGCCGGCCCGGGACCTTCGTCGCCGAACTCGACGAGGCGATGATCGGCCTGGTCCTGCTCAGGAGGGGGACGGGCCACCGCCGCCCGGCCGCCGCGGGCAGGCTCGACCTCGGCTACCTGTTCCTGCCCCGGGCGTGGGGGTCCGGCTACGCCGCCGAGGCGTGCACGGCGGCCCTGGGCTGGCTGGCCGGCGCGTTCCCCGGCGAGCCGGTGGTGCTGACCACCCAGAGCGCCAACGCCGGCTCGATGCGGCTCGCGGCGAAGCTGGGGTTCACCGAGGTCGAGCGCTTCGAGGCCTGGGACGCCGAGCAGTGGCTCGGCCTGCGGCCCCCGGCGGCCGCCTAACGGCCTTCGGTGCCCGCCTGACGGCCTTCGGCGACCGCCGCGCCGCGCTGCGCCAGGACGGCGATCGCCTCCCGGCACCAGTCCCGGTTGCCCCGTTCGAAGGCCAGGCCGCGCAGGCAGGTCAGGTACGGGCCGATCCGCTCGCCCTCGCGCAGGAAGTCCGCCTCCTCGCGCCCGCCGCGCATGCCGTGCAGCATCCGCTCGAACAGGTCGATCTTCGCCTGGGCGAACTCGGCGCGCTCGGCGAGCTGTTCGGCGAGCACCCCGGGGTCGAGGTGGTCGGCGGCGCGGACCTTGACCATCAGGTCGTCGCGCACGAAGGAGGGCTTGGCGCAGGCGGCGGCGAAGTCGTCCAGTTCGGCGAGGCCGGCCGCGGTGACGGTGAACAGCCGCTTGGTCGGGCGGTTCTCCTGCACCACCTCGCGTCCGGCGACCAGCCCGTCCCGCTCCAGCCGGGTCAGCTCGGCGTAGAGCTGCTGCGGCTGGGCGTACCAGAAGTTGGCCACGCCGAGGTCGAAGGCCTTGGCCAGCTCGTAGCCGCTGGTCTCCCCGTCGAGCAGCGCGGCCAGCACGGCGTGTCGCAGGGCCATCGGATCGCTCTCCCTCCTGGTGTCGGGGTGTTGCCGGATACGCCCTCCATGGTAGTACTCATGGAACTGACTAGTCACATTCATGACTATCCCGGGAGTGCCGCCATGACCGCCGCCGCCACCACCGCAGACCGCTTCCGCGCCGCCGTCCACGCCCGCGACCTCGCCGCGCTGGACGAGCTGTTCACCGACGACATCCGCTTCTACAGCCCCGTCAAGTTCACCCCCTTCGAGGGCAAGCCCATGGTGCTCGGCCTCTTCGGGGTGCTGCTGCGCACCCTGGAGGACCTCCGCTACGTCGGGGAGTACGAGGGCGCCGCGCAGACCAGCACGGACGGCACCGAGGCGCCCTCCGCGGTGCTGATGTTCCGGGCGGTGGCGGGCGGCCAGCAGATCCACGGCATCGACCTGCTGCACGTCGACGAGCAGGGTCTGATCAAGGAGTTCACCGTGATGGTGCGCCCCCAGTCCGCCGTCCAGGCCCTGGGCGCGGCGGTCTTCGAGGGCCTGATCGCCGCCGGCCTGGTCCCCGCCCCGCCGGCCGCCTGAGGTCGCAACGCCCTTTCGGTACACGCCTGTTGCACTCGGTGCCCGCCCCGGCGGGCAGGATGTGGGCGAACGTTCCAAGGGGGGCGTCGACGGGGGAGGCGTGATGGGGCTGACGGGTCGTACGGCGCGGCGCGCGGGCGCGGCGCTCGCGGCGGCGGTGCTGGCGCTGGGGGCGGCGGCCTGCACGGGGCAGGACGGCGGCGGAGGGGCGGCGAAGCCGACCGCGGGGGTGCGCCGGGTGGTGCTGCCCAGGCCTGCCCCGGCGTCGGCGCAGTGGATCGCGGACGAGCTGGCCGGGATGCGCAAGGACACGTCCCGCTGCCCCGTTCCCGCGCTGGCGAACATGATCGTGTTCGACGACGGCGAGGACGGCCCGGGCCAGGCCGACGTGGCGTGGCTGGAGGACGACTCCTTCGTGTGCTTCGGGACGCTCACCCGCGGCGACGCAGGGCTGGACAAGTCGATCGACGGGGAGTCGATCGATGCCTTCGCGGCCAGGGAGAAGCCCGTCTGGATCGGCGGGTCCAAGCGCATCTCCATCCTCTCGGCCTTCCCCGGCGACGCGGGGACGGTCGTCAGGAGGTACGCCGCCGACGACGACACCTACGGGCCCCTGCACCAGCGGGCGGTCGACCTCGGCGGCGGGAGGTCGGTGACCCTGGTCCAGTACTCCTACGCCCACGGGCATCCGTCGCCGGGCGACGAGGTCAGGGTGTGCCCGTCCAACGGCGCCCCCTGCAAGCAGTCGGTCGGCTGATGCGCCGGGCACGCCGAACCCGCCGGGTCCCCCGTTCAGCCCAGCAGGGCCGCCACCGCCCCCACCCGCCAGTGGCCGGCGGCGCCGGGGCGGGTGGCGAGGTAGCCGGCGGTGCGCCAGGGGCCCCAGGCGTGGGATTCGGCGAGGCCGGCGGCCAGGGTGCGCAGGTAGGCGGGGGAGGGGGCGCTCAACGCGGCGCTCAGTACGGCGCCGGCCAGGCCGCTGGGGGAGGTGAAGGTGAGCACCGGGCGACCCTGGAGCGCGCCCACCCGCAGCAGGGTCTCGTAGCGGCCCGGGCCGGTGCGGTCGCGCCCGGTGGCCAGTACCCGGGTGAGGTCGAGGTCGGCGCCGGGGGAGCGGTTCATCTCCTGGGCGGCGACGTCGGCGAACTGGCCGGGGGTGACCAGGTAGGCGCGGCAGGGCACCCGCCCGGGCGCGGCCGGGTCGTAGAAGGCGCTGCCGCCGCCCCAGGTGGCCGAGCGCCCGGCGAAGTACACGGTGCCGGGCAGGGTCAGGGCCGCGGTGCGGCGGGGGGCGCGCCGGTCGCGGCAGCCGGGGCAGTCGCGCGCTCCGCCGTCCGGGCGACCCCCGGAGAGGTAGCAGGAGAAGCGGGCGGCGTGCAGGTTGGACCCGTACGCCGCGTACCAGACGAGCTGTTCCCGGCCGTCGGGGCCGCAGCCGCGGGCCGGGGCGCACACCGAATTCACAGGAAACATCCGCACGGAAAAGAGCGGCGGCAGACTCCCACACAAACATGAGATTGACGTGGACAGGTCGACGATCCGCTCGAAACCCCCCGATTCGGTAGCCACACCCTCACTACCGGTACCGTTCCGGACGCCATGGTGTTCATCACTCTTCCCTCCGCCGTCACGCCCCTCCGGTTTTCGCCGATTACGCTTCACCAGCGAAAACAATCGAAAACACCCAAAATGACATTCGAATCGCATCGCTGCCTGAGGAAACGGCATCGATGATGAGAATTTCCTTTGACCGCACCTTCGCTGCATCCAGCCGACTCCCAGTGGAGTCATGGTGAGTGGGCGCGTCCCACCAGGTGACG
This sequence comes from Kitasatospora sp. NPDC058162, assembly GCF_042884005.1. Classification (NCBI taxonomy): domain Bacteria; kingdom Bacillati; phylum Actinomycetota; class Actinomycetes; order Kitasatosporales; family Streptomycetaceae; genus Kitasatospora; species Kitasatospora sp. NPDC058162. The sequence goes on along the minus strand of NZ_JBHVUS010000014.1, from coordinate 125,413 downwards.
ACCGGGTCACCGCACGTAGCAAGCGACACGCGCCCTATCAGGAATACGGAGCCGAGGAACCCACCCCCATGGACGCACGCCACGACACGGCCGGCCCAGTCACGCTGAACCGCCCCCACCCGGGGCAGGCGGCGGGCTGGCCGGTGGCCCAGCCCGCCCACCCCCGAAGCCTCCTGGACGTCATCGCCGCCACGGCCGACGCGCACCCGTACGCCCCCGCGCTCGACACCGGCGACGCCGTCCTCGACTACAGCACCCTCCTCCAGGAGGTCGACGCCCTCGCCGGCGTCCTGGCCGGCCACGGCATCGGCACCGGCGACCGGGTCGGCGTGCGCATCCCCTCCGGCACCGCCGACCTCTACGTCGCCATCCTCGCCGTGCTGCGCTGCGGCGCCGCCTACGTCCCGGTGGACGCCGACGACCCCGACGAGCGCGCCGAGATGATCTGGCAGGACGCCCAGGTCTGCGCCGTCATCGGCGCCGAGCGCCGCCTCTTCGCCGGCCCCTCCGCCCGCCCCTCGGGCCGCCCGGCCTGGCCCACCCCGGCCGACGACGCCTGGATCATCTTCACCTCCGGCACCACCGGCCGCCCCAAGGGCGTGGCCGTCACCCACCGCAGCGCCGCCGCCTTCGTCGACGCCGAGGCCCGGATCTTCCTGCGCCCCCAGCCGCTGGGCCCCGGCGACCGCGTCCTCGCGGGCCTGTCGGTCGCCTTCGACGCCTCCTGCGAGGAGATGTGGCTGGCCTGGCGCCACGGCGCCTGCCTCGTGCCCGCCCCCCGCTCCCTGGTCAAGGCCGGCACCGACCTCGGCCCCTGGCTCGTCAGCCGCCGCATCACCGCGATCTCCACCGTCCCCACCCTGCTGGCCCTGTGGCCCCAGGAGTGCCTGGACCAGGTCCGCCTGATCATCGTCGGCGGCGAGGCCTGCCCCGCCGAACTCGTCGAGCGCCTGGCCGTGCCCGGCCGCGAGTTCTGGAACACCTACGGCCCCACCGAGACCACCGTCGTCGCCACCGCCGCCCGGATGCTCCCCGGCGAGCCGGTGCGCATCGGCGCCCCCCTGGACGGCTGGGAGATCGCCGTCGTCGACCAGAACGGCAACCCCGTCCCCTGGTACGAGAGCGGCGAACTGCTGATCAGCGGCATCGGCACCGCCCGCTACCTCGACCCCGCCAAGGACGCCGAGAAGTACAGCCCCCACCCCGCGATCGCCTCCCCCCGCGTCTACCGCAGCGGCGACCTGGTCCGCAACGACCCCGAGGGCCTGGTCTTCCTCGGCCGCGCCGACGACCAGATCAAACTCGGCGGCCGCCGCATCGAACTCGGCGAGATCGACGCCGCCCTCCAGGCCCTGCCCGGCATCCGCGCCGCGGCCGCCGCCGTGCGCAAGACCCCCGCCGGCGCCGACCTGCTGGTCGGCTACCTGGTCGCCCAGCCCGGCGCCACCCCCGACCTGGCCACCGCCCGCCAGCAGCTGCTGGAGCGCCTGCCCCAACCCCTGGTGCCCGTCCTGGCCCTCGTCGACTCCCTGCCCACCAAGACCTCCGGCAAGGTCGACCGAGGCGCCCTGCCCTGGCCGCTGGCCACCACCGGCGGCTCCGGCGGCGCCGCCGGCCCCGCCGAGACCCTGGAGGGCACCGCCGGCTGGCTCGCCGGCCAGTGGGAGCGTCTGCTCGGCATGGCCCCCGGCCGCGCCGACGACTTCTTCGCCCTCGGCGGCTCCAGCCTCACCGCCGCCCGCCTCGTCTCCGAACTGCGCACCCGCCACAGCGGCGTCTCCGTCGCCGACCTCTACGCCCACCCGGTGCTCGGCGACCTCGCCGGCTACCTCGACTCCCTCGCCCCGGCCCCCCGGGCCGCGGCCGCGGCAGGGCCGGAAGCCGCCGCGACCGCCACGCCCGTACGGCCGGTGCGCCCCACCCCGCGCAGCGCCGGACTGTGGCAGACCCTCATGCTGCTCGCCATGTTCGGCCTCTCCGGCCTGCGCTGGGTGATCGTCCTGATCGCCGTCGACAACCTCATGGGCAGCAACATCCCCTGGGCCCCGCACAGCTCCTGGTGGCCCGTGGCCGCCGGCGCGCTCCTCTTCTACAGCGCCCCCGGCCGCACCCTGCTCGCCGCCGGCGGCGCCCGCCTGATCACCGCCGGCATCCGCCCCGGCAGCCACCCCCGCGGCGGCCACGTCCACCTGCGGCTGTGGGCCGCCGAGCGCTACACCGCCATGTTCGGCACCGGCAACCTCTCCGGCACCCCCTGGGCCCCGCGCTACGCCCGGATGCTCGGCTGCCGCGTCGGCCGCGACGTCCAGCTGCACACCGCGCCCCCGGTCACCGGCCTGGCCCGGATCGGCAACGGCGCCAGCCTCGAACCCGAGGCCGACATCGCCGGCTGGTGGCTCGACGGCGACACCCTCCACCTCGGCCACATCGACATCGGCGAAGGCGCCAGCATCGGCCACCGCGCCACCCTGATGCCCGGCGCCCGCATCGGCCACGGCGCCGAGATCGCCCCCGGCTCCTGCGTCACCGGCACCGTCCCGGCCGGCGAGCACTGGCACGGCTCCCCGGCCCGCCCCTCCACCGAGGCCCGCACCCCCTGGCCGGCCGGCCCCGCCAAGCGCTCGCGCGCCTGGAACCTCGCCTACGGCGCCGCCTTCGCCCTCTTCGGCCTCGTCCCCGTCCTCGCCGCCCTGCCCGCGCTGTTCATCGTCTACCCGATGGTCGACACCGACCGCACCCTGCTCGCCGCCCTGCTCCAGCTGCTGCCGCTGACCGTGCCGCTGGCGGTCATGACCGTCTTCTGCCACGCCGCGCTGATAGCCCTGCTGATCCGCCTGCTCTCGCTCCCGCTGCGCCCGGGCTTCCACCCGGCCACCGGCGGCGTCGCGTTCTGCGCCTGGGGGGTCTCCCACCTCAGCGACGGGGCCCGGCGCACCCTCTTCCCCTTCTACGCCAGCCTCTTCACCCCGGTGTGGCTGCGCCTGCTCGGCGCGAAGATCGGCCGCCGGGTCGAGGCCTCCACCGTGCTCGCCCTGCCCGGCCTGATGCGGGTCGACGACGGCGCCTTCCTCGCCGACGACACCCTCGTCGCCCCCTACGAGCTGCGCGGCGGCTGGCTGCACCTGGGCCGCGCCCACGTCGGACGCCGCTCCTTCGTCGGCAACTCCGGCATCGTCGGCCCCGGCCGCTCGCTGCCCGACAACTCCCTGGTCGGCGTGCTCTCCGACACCCCCGCCCACGCCCCCGAGGGCTCCTCCTGGCTGGGCCGGCCCGCCTTCGCCCTGCCCCGGGTCGCCGACACCGGCGGCGAGGACCGCACCTACAACCCGCCCAAGCGCCTGATGTGGGCCCGGGCCGGCGTCGAGGTCTGCCGCCTGCTGCCCGTCATCGTCGCCGCGATCCTGGCCGACCTGGTCTTCGCCGCCCTCCAGGCCATCCGGGACGGCTACGGGCTGGGCACCGTCCTGGGCGCGGCCGGCCTGGTGCTGGTCGCCGCCGCCGTCGTCGCCTGCGCCGTCACCACCCTGGCCAAGTGGCTGCTGGTCGGGCGCTTCCGGGTCTCCGAGCACCCGCTGTGGTCCCCCTTCGTGTGGCGCAACGAGCTCTACGACACCTTCGTCGAGGAACTCGCCATGCCCTTCGGCGGCGGCGCCATGACCGGCACCCCCTACCTCAACCTGTGGCTGCGCAGCCTCGGCGCGAAGATCGGGCGCGGGGCGTGGTGCGAGACCCACTGGCTGCCCGAGAGCGACCTGGTCACCGTCGGGGCGGGCGCCAGCGTCAACCGCGGCACCGTGCTGCAGACCCACCTGTTCCACGACCGGGTGATGCGGCTGGGCCCGGTCCACCTGGGCGCCGGCTCCACCACCGGGCCGCACTCGATCGTGCTGCTCAACTCCTCGCTCGGCGACAACGCCTCGGTCGGCCCCGCCTCCCTGGTGATGCGCGGCGAGAACGTCCCCGGCGCCACCCGCTGGCTCGGCAACCCGGTCGCCGCCTGGAACGCCGACGCCACCCCGCCCCCCGGCCGCCGCGCGGCCCGCGGACGGCGCCGGGCCGCGGTGATGTAGCTCACTTCCCCCGGCGGGAAACGGAAGCGGTGCGCCCACGGATTGGACCGTGGG
>NZ_JBHVUS010000014.1:103481-121279 GCF_042884005.1 Kitasatospora sp. NPDC058162 | reverse complement strand
CCGCGCCGCCCGCGGCGCGCGGGGGCGCGCGGCCCGCCTGTTTGCCCCCCCCCCCCCCGCGCCGGCCCCCCCCGGGGGGCGCCCAGTCGCGGCGCCGGGGCCCCCCCCCGCTTCTGCTTTGCCCGGACTTGGGGGACTGTGGGCGTGTACACGGCAATTGTGAAGGGCTGTGACCGGCAACCGTGGCCGGACAGGGCCCGTACGGCCGGATGACAAGGCCCGGGTGACAAGGGCCGGGGCCGCCAACGGCACGATCGGAAGGAGGCGGCCCCGGCCCCGGTCCGTTCCCGTACGGGCGGGGCATCGACCGCGGAAGCCCGTACGGCTGCGGTCGGCACCCATTTGACGACTTCAACAGCACTTGAAGTCAAGCCCCCGGGGGCGCCCCCGACAGGAAACCGGACACCGGAGCGGGGTAGCCTCGCTCCCGGCGGGGGCCGACAGGCGCCACGGGACAAGGGGCGGACGGATGACGCAGCAGCAGCGCGGCTACTGGCGGGACGCGGACGGCTCGGCCGTCGCCGTCAGCCAGGCGCACATCGTATGGACCAGGGCGGCCTACCCGGCCCTGGTGGACGTGGCCCACCGCTACCACGCGGTGATCACCTACGCCGAGCTGGCCGAGGCCGTCCAGCAGGCCTCCGGGGTGCGCACCAGCGTCAACCAGCGGCACTGGATCGGCAAGGTGCTGGCCCTGGTGGTGCGCGAGGCCCACCGGCGCGGCGACCCGCCGCTGACCGCCCTGGTCGTGCACGCCACCGACGGCATGGTCGGGGCCGGCTACCAGGACGTGCTGGAGGTCGCCGGACAGCCGCCGATCCTCGACGAGATGGACCGCGAGCAGCACGCCGCCGCCGCCCGGCTCGCCTGCTACCGCCACTTCGGCGCCGACCTGCCCGCCGACGGCGGCATCCCGGCGCTGGCCCCGCGGCTCACCACCACGGTGACCCGCAAGAAGGCCGCCACCGCGAAGGGCAGCACCGCGAAGGGCGCCACCGCCGCCGCGGCCGCCGCGACGGTCCCGCGCCCGCCGGCGATCTGCCCGAACTGCTTCCTGGAACTGCCCGCGACGAGGGTGTGCGACTCCTGCGGGGCCACCGTCGCCCCCTGAGCACGGCAGCGGCCGGTCGCCTCACACCGCGGCCGGCAGGCGGCCGGGCATCCGCCAGCCCTCGGCCAGGCGCGAGGGGGTCAGGCGCCGGCCCTCGCCGAAGAACTCGCAGAACTTCATGATCAGCGGGTCCCAGCCGACCGGGTCCACGTAGTGGTCGGTGCCCGGCACGATCAGGCGCTCGTCCACGTGGGCACGCACCACGGAGACCTCGAAGGCGGTGCACCCCGGGTTGCCCGCCAGCGGCCTGGCCTCCTCCAGCCGGCACTCCAGCTGCACCGGGCACTCGGCGGCCCGCGGCGCCCGCACCAGCTCGCCGGGCAGCTCGGTCAGCCCGGCGACGGCGAACTTCTCCCGCTCGTGCCGGTAGCCCTGCGCCCGCCGGTTCTCGGAGACCGTCGGGTTGGCGGTCAGCAGCGCGAGGGCGTCCACGGCGTCGACCTGCGCCGCCGAGGGCAGGTTGAGCACGCACTCGCCCTCGCGCCGCAGGTTGGCCGACGTCTGGGAGCTGTTGCCCAGGCCCAGCACGCAGGACTGGCCCAGCCACCAGGCCGAGGACATCGGCGCCAGGTTCGCGCTGCCGTCCTCGTTGCGCGAGCCGATCAGCACCACGGGGGTGCCGAAGTACAGGACCTTGAGATCGGTGACCTTGTGCACGGGAAGAGCCGTCCTCGCATCTGGTGAGTCGCCGGCCCGGACCGGATGATCCGCGGCCGGACACCGACTCTGCCCCCGCCCGCGCCCCGGCGCTGGCGGAGATCGGACACGGCGCTCCCGTACCCGCTACCCGCGCGCCGGGGTCAGCCCAGGCCGCGCACGGCGACCGTACGGGCCTGGCCGTCGGTCAGCCGGTACGACAGGCCCACCACCGCGGCCCGCCCCTCGGCGACCCGGGCGGCCAGCAGCTGGGAGCGCTCCAGCAGCAGGTCCACGGTCTGGCGGATGTGCTCGTCCACGATCGCGTCCGGGTCCTCGATGCCCGCCGCCTTCGCCGACAGCACGCTCGGCGTCACCCGCTCCACCACGTCCCGCACGAAGCCGCCGGGCAGCCTGCCCTGCTCCAGGGAGTCCAGCGCCGCCGCCACCGCGCCGCACGAGTCGTGCCCGAGCACCACCACCAGCGGGCAGTCCAGCACCGCCACCCCGTACTCGACGCTGCCCAGCGCCTCCGCGCCGGTCACATGACCGGCGGTGCGCACCACGAACAGGTCGCCCAGGCCCCGGTCGAAGATGATCTCGGCGGCCAGCCGGGAGTCCGAACAGCCGAACAGCACCGCGAAGGGCTTCTGCGCCGGCGCCAGCGCCGCCCGCCGCCCGGCGTCCTGGTTGGGGTGCTCGGGGCTGCCCGCGACGAAACGGGCATTGCCGTCCAGCAGCACCCGCAGGGCCTCGGCGGGGTCGGATATCGGACCGGATATCGGGGAGGAGATCATGCGGCCACCCTAGATCGCCGCTGCTGGGAGCCGCAGCCGGGGGCCGCAGCCGGGGGCCGGGGGCGCGAGCGGGTCGCCGCCGGGCGGGGGAGAGCGTCCGAGGCGCCCGGTACGGTTTCCGGTGTGCCCACCCGAGTACCCCTCGCCGACCTCGTCCGGCTGCGCCAGGCCCGCGACCGGATGGACCGCGAGTACGACCAGCCGCTGGACGTGCCCGCGCTGGCCCGTACCGCGCTGATGTCGCCCGGCCACTTCTCCCGCAGCTTCCGCGCCGCCTACGGGGAGACCCCGTACAGCTACCTCATGACCCGCCGGATCGAACGGGCCAAGGCGCTGCTGCGGCGCGGCGACCTCAGCGTCACCGACGTGTGCATGGCGGTGGGCTGCACCTCGCTGGGCTCCTTCAGCACCCGCTTCACCGAACTGGTCGGCGAGAGCCCCAGCGCCTACCGCTCCCGCGACCACGCCGACGGCGAGCCCATCCCCGCCTGCATCGCCAAGATCCGCACCCGCCCGGTGCGCCGTACGGAGGCGAAGGGCGGGCCCCCTCCCGTAACTTGATGCCATGAGCATCGAACTCGCGCAGTGCTTCATCGCCGTCGACGACCACGACAAGGCGCTCGCCTTCTACCGCGACGTGCTCGGCTTCGAGGTGCGCAACGACGTCGGCTTCGAGGGGATGCGCTGGGTCACCGTCGGCTCGCCCGAGCAGCCCGGGGTGGAGATCGTCCTGGAGCCCCCGCTGGCCGACCCGCACGCCTCCGAGGACGACCGCCGGGCCGCCGCCGAACTCCTGGCCAAGGGCCTGCTGCGCGGCGTCATCTTCCGCACCGACGACTGCGACGCCACCTTCGAGCGCATCCGCGCCGCCGGCGCCGAAGTCCTCCAGGAGCCGATGGACCAGCCCTACGGCGTGCGCGACTGCGCCTTCCGCGACCCGGCGGGCAACATGCTGCGCTTCAACCAGCCGCGCGCCGAGTAGCCGTCAGCCGCTGCTCGTCGGGCGGCCCAGGCGGTGGAGGACCAGCCAGGCCTGGACGCCCTGGGCCAGCAGTACGGCCGGCGGCACCGACCACGGCAACAGGCCGGCCAGGGCCAGCGGGAACAGCGCCAGGACGGTCACCGCCAGGACGGGCAGGGTGCTCAGCAGGGCGATGCGCAGCCGCGCCTGGCGGGGCATCACGACGCGGCCCCGCGGGCCCGGTCGAGGAAGGTGCGCAGGTCGGCCCAGGCGTCGGCGGGGGCGTCGGGGTCGCCGGACAGGGCGGCCGGCTCCTCGCGCCAGGCGGTGCGCACGGCGGCGGACAGGGCGGTGTCGCCGCCGCTGAAGAGGCGGGAGAGCTCGTCGAGGCGGGCCGCGATGCGTCGCACCCGGGGGTCGGCGGGGTCGGCGCCCGCGGTGCGCAGCGCCTCGGCGCGGCGGTAGAGCTGGGGCCACTCGACCTCCAGCAGGTAGTGGGCGGCGGGGCCGAGGGCGGCGGCGTGGTCGGCCAGGGCGTGCAGCTGGTCCTCGTCGAGGTGGCGGCGCAGGGCCTCGTCGGCGGCGGGACCGGTGGCGCCGACGGCCCGGACCAGGCGCAGCAGGTCGGCGGTGCCGGGCTCGCGTTCGGCGGCGAGCTCGGTGTCCAGGTGGCCCAGGCGCTCGTGCAGGTCCCGCAGGGCGGCCAGCGAGGCCTCGGTGGCGGCCAGGTGCTCGCGCACCAGCCGCCTCGGGTCGACGCCGGCGTCCAGGCAGGTGGCGATGGTCTCCAGACCCAGGCCCAGGCGGCGCAGGGCGAGGATCTGGTAGAGGCGCACGACGTCCGGCTCGGTGTAGGCGCGGTGGCCGGAGGCGGTGCGCCGGGAGGGGCAGAGCAGGCCGAGCTCGTCCCAGTGGTGCAGGGTGCGTACGGTCAGGCCGCTCGCCTCGGCGAGCGGGCCGACCTTCCAGGTCTGTTCAACGGAGGGCATGGCACGAGCATCCCTCCTCACGCCGCGTGAGGTGCAAGTCCCGGGTGGGTGCGGGTCGGTGCGGGCAGCGGGTAGTCGGGCAGGGCGATGTCGCCGGCCTTGGCGAACTGGGCGGCCAGGATGGTGCGCAGCGGCCAGCGGCCCATCCAGCGCATCGAGGCGGCGCGCAGGCGGATCATCAGGGCGCTGTCGGGGGCGTAGCCGTTGACGCCGCCGGGCGGCAGCTCCTGGGCGCGGGTGACGTAGGGGCGCATCCGCTCCTCGTAGCGGGCGAAGGCGGTGGTGAAGTCGCCCGCGGCGGCGGCGAGTTCACCGGCCAGCAGGTAGGCGCCGACCAGAGCCAGGCTGGTGCCCAGGCCGGTGAGCGGGCTGGGGCTGTAGCCGGCGTCGCCCAGCAGGGCGACGCGGCCGCGGCTGTAGCGCTCCAGGTGGATCTGGCCGAAGGAGTCGAAGGCGAAGTCCTCGGCGGTGGCCATGCCGGCGACCAGGCGCTCCACCCGCCAGCCGGCGCCGGCGAAGCGGGCGGCGAGCAGGCGGCGCCGGGCGGCGTCGTCGCCGCGCTCGAGGGCGAGCGGCTCGGAGCGGAAGGCCAGGGAGGCCTTGACCTCGCCGGGCAGCCGGCCCGGCCGGGCGGCGGCGACCAGCCCGCCGGGGGCGTTGTACATCAGGAACCAGCTGTCCAACTCGCGGGCGAGCGCCGGGTCGTGGACGGTGAACCAGCAGTGGTAGCCGCCGAGCGGGCGGTAGTGGTCCTGCTCGGGGCCGAAGGCCAGGCGGCGCACCACGGAGTGCAGCCCGTCGGCGCCGATGACCAGGCCGAAGCGGCGGGCGGGGGAGTTCTCGAAGTGGACGGTGACGCCGTCGGCGTCCTCCGCCAGGGCCGTGATCGTGTCGTCGTACAGGTACTCGACGCCGTCGGTGGCCTGCTGGAGCAGCTCGGCGAGGTCGCCGCGCAGGATCTCGACCTCGGAGACGATGCCCTCGCCCTCGAACAGCTCGACGGGCATCCGGGCGGCGTGCCGGCCGCGGCTGTCGACCAGGGCGATGCCGCGCTGCTCCACGCACAGCGCGCGGGCGCGCTCCATCAGGCCCATCCGCTCGATGACGGTGCGTCCGGCGCCGCGCAGGTCGACGGCCTGCCCGCCGGGGCGCGGGGCGGGGGCCCGCTCGACGACGGTGGGGTTGAAGCCGTGGCGGCGCAGCCAGTAGGCGAGGGCGGGGCCGGCGATGCCGGCGCCGGAGATGAGGATGTCGGTGTTCTCCATGTCCGCAACCGTACGCCGTACGCATGGCGCTCAACAAGCCGTGTTCTGCGGTTATTTGGGGCTGATGCACTAGTGCACTAGGGCACTTCCGGGGCTGTGGGGAGGGCTTTGCGCAGGCGGGCGGCGTCCGCGGGTGCACTAGTGCGCGCGGGGGCGGGCCGACGGGTCGGGGACGGCTCAGGGTCGGGTCGGGGGTAGGTCAGGGGTGGGAGCGGGGGCGTCAGGGCTTCGGCGCGGTGCCCATCAGGGTGTGCAGCAGGTCCTCGCCCAGGGCCAGGCCGGTCCGCGACTCGTCCGACAGCTCGTAGTCGCGGTACCAGTCCGCCGGCGCCTCCGGGTGCGGCCCGCTGACCGCCACCCGGCCCGCCCCGTAGCCGGCCACCACCGCGGCGGCCCGGTCGTTGGTGTAGCGGGCCAGCACGTCCGCGCCCGGGCCGTCCACGTCGAAGTACGGGCCGTCCTGGAAGTACATCCGCTGCGGCTGCCCGCGCCAGGAGACGTCCACCAGGTGGTCCTGCTCGTCGGTGACGGTGGCGCCCCCGGAGCTGATGTACTGCCCGGAGTCGCCCGGCAGGAGGCCGAAGCCGGGCTCGCGGCCCGCCAGGTAGCCGCCCATGCACAGGCCCAGGTAGTGCCCGCCGCCGCGCACGTAGGCGCGCACCAGCTCCGGGGAGAAGCCCGGGTCGCGCTGCATCAGGCGCCAGGCGGTGGACACCTCCTGCCCGTTGGTGCCGCCCGGCTGCACGTACAGCGCCGCGCCGGACAGCGCGTCCGGGCCGAAGCGGACCTGCTCCCCGGGCCCGATGTAGCGCACCGCGTAGCCGTCGTGCTCCAGCAGGTCGTGCGCCGCCTCCGGGCAGCCCTCGCAGGCCGCCGGGCCCCGGTAGACCAGGGCCACCGGACGGCCCTGCGGGTCCGGACCGCCCGTGGGGGGCGCCTGCTCCGCCCGGGCGGCGCCGTTCCCGCCGCCCCCGCCTCCGGACGGGGACGCCCCGCACGCCGAAGCCGCCAGCACCACCGCCGCCAGCACCAACGCCGCCGCACCCCGTCCAGCCCTCATGACCTGCACTCCTGCCGCCCTCCCCGGGCCGTAGCCGTCCGCCGCCACGACGCTACGTGCCGGGCACCCCGGCCCGCACACCAGCCCCCCTGACCGGGTGAACGCGAGGCGCGCGGTTGACGGCCCCGGGGGGCTCAGGAAGGGGATGGGGGTTCAGGAGGACGGGGACTCAGGGGACGGGGCTCAGGAGGACACGGCCGCCACCGCGGGCAGCGGCGCCGCCGCCCGGGCCGGCGGGAAGCGCCGCGGGCGCACCAGCGCCAGTACCAGCAGCAGGGCCAGCGCCCCGGCGCCGCAGGACAGCAGGGCGTCAGTCCGAGGCCGAGCCACTCCCATCGGGACCCAGTTGCGACTGTCAGTGTCAGTGACCCCGGGTAGGTTGATGATGTGCACCTTCGGTACTCGTATCGCCTCTATCCGACGTCAGGTCAGCGCGCTCTGCTGGCCAGGACGTTCGGGTGTGCTCGGGTGGTGTTCAACGACGCTCTCGCGGCGCGGAAGGAAGCCCGTAAGGGCGGCCTGCCCTACCCCAAGAGCACCGACTTGCAGAAGCAGGTCATTACGGCGGCGAAGAGGACCCCTGGACGCGCGTGGCTCGCCTCGGTCGGGGTGGACCCGCTGATCCAGTCCCTCCGGGACCTGGATACGGCTTACCGGAACTTCTTCGACTCGGTGTCCGGGAAACGTTTCGGTCGGCCGGTCGGGCTGCCACGGTTCAAGTCGAAGCGTGATGCCCGGCAGTCGTTGCGGTTCACCCGCAACGGGTTCCGCATCCGCTCGAACGGGAAGCTGAATCTGGCGAAGATCGGCGATGTGCGGGTGAAGTGGTCCCGCGGGCTTCCGGTTGACCCGTCATCGGTGACGGTCCTGCTGGATTCGGCAGGCCGGTACCACGCCTCGTTCGTGGTGGAGGTGGAACCCGAGTACCTGCCCGAGGTCGATGCCGAGGTCAGCATCGACCTCGGGCTGACCACCTACGCCGTCCTCTCCGACGGCAGCGTGATCGACAACCCGCGTTTCCTGCGCACAGCGGAGAAGAAGCTCAAGGCGGCGCAGGCGGGAGCTGTCCCGTAAGGCCAAGGGGTCGAAGAACCGGGCCAAGGCCCGCGAGAAGGTCGCCAGGGCGCACGCCAAGGTGGCCGACAGCCGCAGGGACTGGCTGCACAAGCAGACCACCAGGATCGTCCGCGAGACCCAAGCGGTGTTTCTGGAGGACCTGAACGTGCGCGGCCTCGCCCGGGGCCGTCTGGCCAAGTCGGTGCACGACGCCGGATGGGCCACCTTCCGGCGCCTGCTCGAGGAGAAGGCAGCCCGGTGCGGGCGGTACGTCGGCATCGTGGACCGGGTGTTCCCGTCCTCCCAGCTGTGCTCGGAGTGCGGGCACCGTGACGGACCCAAATCCCTGCACGTCCGGGAGTGGGCCTGTTCGGTGTGCGGTGTGGTGCACGACCGTGACCTCAACGCTGCTCGCAACATCCTGGCCGCCGGGCAGACGGACAGGCTAAACGCCCCTGGAGGGCCGGTAAGACCAGGCGTGGCGATCCCACGCCAGGCACGGCCCGTTGAACGGGGAACCCACCTCGGCGACCAGCGGACCACGGACATCCGTACCGCAGGCGCGGGAGGAATCCCCGCCCGGTAGGGGCAGGGAGGATGCCAACCCCATCGCCGACCAGACCGCCCCGCCGCGGCCCACCCCGTCGAGCGCGGTGACCATGAGCAGCGTCCCGGTCGGGCACAGCGCGGCGGGCAGCCGGGCGAGGAAGGATACGACGGGCAGCCGGGGCCCGGCCAGTCGGACGACGCCGAGCACGGCGCTGCGAGCGGACAAGGGACGCCCTTCATCGGTGGCGGTGGGAACACCCCACTACACCGGACGGCGCGCCGGACGGGCCATCGGCGGCGGCACCAAGCGGGCCGCGCCGCGGGCGGGGCGGCGCTGGACGTTCCTCCGAGCCGGGCCCGCCCTTCACGGCGGTGGGCGTCAGTCCTCCCGAAGCGCCGTCACCACCGCCGACAGGTCCCGCTCGGCGATCGACGGGTCCGCCAGCAGGGCCTGCCGGGCCGCCGCCAGCAGCGGGCCGCCGCCCGCCAGGGCGAGGTCCTTGGCGGCCAGCCGCACCGGGAAGTCCGACTCGGCGCTGCGCGCCCGGGCCACCACCCCCGCGAGCGGCCCGGCCGCCAGCACCTCCAGCGCCTGCTCCTGGGGCACGCCCAACTCGCCCGCCACCGACAGCACTTCGTCCAGTACGGCGACCGAGGCGACGATCGCGCCCATCACCACCACCTTCAGCGCCGCCCCCGTCCCCGGGCCGCCGCAGCGGCGCACCCGGCCCAGGTGGGACAGCACGGGCTCGGCGCGCTCCAGGTCGGCGTCCTCGCCGCCCGCGTAGACGGTCAGCCCGCCGCTGGCGGCCGGGCCGACGCTGCCCAGCACCGGGGCGTCCACCAGGGCGACGCCGTCCGGCAGTTGCTCCCGCAGCCCGGCCACGGCGCGCGGGCCGATCGAGGACATGTCGATCCACAGGGTGCCGGGCGCCAGCGCGGCCGTGAACTGCCCGGCGACCTCGGCCGCGGCCTGCGGGTCGGCCAGCATGGTGACGACGATGCCGGCCCCGGCCACGGCCTCGGCCGGGCTCGAAGCCTCGGTGAGGCCGTCGGCGCGGCCGGGAGTGCGGTTCCAGACGGTCAGCGGGTAGCCGGCGGCGGCCAGGCGGCGGGCCATCGGCAGCCCCATCCGGCCCAGGCCCAGAAAGGCGATCTTTTCCATGGCCACCACGCTAGGCACCCACGAGCCAGGCGACAAACGAATGTCTCGCATGGTACTCATGCAGAATGGACATGGCTTGGCTGGACGTCTTCCGCACCGTCGCGCACCTGGGCTCCTTCACCGCCGCCGGGGAGCGCCTCGGCTTCACCCAGTCCGCCGTCTCCCGCCAGATCGCCACCCTGGAAGCCGAGTTGGGCGCCCCGCTGTTCGACCGCCTGGCCCGCGGCGTCCGGCTGACCGAACACGGCCGGGCCCTGCTCCCGCACGCCGAAGCCCTGCTGGAACGCCTCGACACCACCCGCCGCGACCTCGTCGCGCTCACCGAACTGGACACCGGACGCCTGCGGGTGGGCGCCTTCGACAGCGCCAACGCCGAACTCGTCCCCAGCGCCCTCGCCGCCTTCCGCGCCGCCCACCCGCAGGTCGAGACCACCCTCACCGAAGGCCTCACCGTCCAACTGCTCGACCGCCTCGCCGACGCCACCATCGACCTCGCCGTGGTCGCCTCCTACGCCGACGACCCCCAGGACGCCTACGACACCGACCAGTTCGACCTGCGACCGCTGCTCGCCGACCCCGTCCTGGTCGCCCTCCCGCGCGGCCACCGGCTCGCCCACCGACGCCGCCTGCGCCTGGCCGAACTCGCCGACGAACCCTGGATCGCCGCCCGCCGCGACCCCGGATCCACCCTGCTCGCCGCCTGCCTGCGCAGCGGCTTCCAGCCCCGCATCGAGTGGGCCGTCGGCGCCTGGGCCGCCAAACTCGGCCTGGTCGCCGCCGGGTTGGGCCCCACCCTCATCCCGTCGCTGGCCGCCCGCGCCGCCCGCCCCGACATCGTCCTGGTCCCCCTCCACCCCCAGGACACCCCCGTCCGGCACGTCGCCACCGCCACCCGCAGGGGGCAGCGGGTGCCGCCCGCGGTGGCCGGCTTCCTCGGCTTCCTGCGGGCGGCGGCGCGCGCTCACCGGAGCTGACGCTCACCGGGGCTGACGCTCAAGCGGCGGCCGGGAGTCACCGGAGCTGACGCTCACCGGAGTCGGCGTTCACCGGAGTTGACGCTCCGCCGCCTCCACCGTCTGGGCCAGCAGCACCGCGATCGTCATCGGCCCCACCCCACCGGGCACCGGGGTGATCAGGGACGCCCGGAGCCGGGCCGTCTCGAAGTCCACATCGCCCACCGGGCCCGGGTGGTAGCCCGCGTCGACCACCACCGCGCCCGGCTTGACGTCCGCCCCCGCGATGAACCGCGGCCGCCCCACCGCCGCGACCAGCACGTCCGCCTCCCGCACCAGCGAGCGCAGGTCCGCGGTGCGCGAGTGGCAGTACGTCACGGTGGCGTCCCGCCCCAGCAGCAGCAGGCCCGCCGGCCGGCCCAGGATGGCGCTGCGCCCCACCACGACCGCGTGCTTGCCCGCGAGGTCGACGCCGTACTCGTCCAGCAGCCGCACGATCCCGCCCGGGGTGCAGGAGACGAAGCCCGGCAGGCCGAAGCCCATCGCCGCGAAGGAGTGGGTGGTCACCCCGTCGACGTCCTTCTCCGGGGCGATCGCCTCGAACGCGGCGCGCTCGTCGAGGTGCGGGCCCACCGGGTGCTGGACCAGGATGCCGTGCACCCCCGGATCCGCGGACAACCCGCCGACCACGTCCACCAGTTCGGCGGTGCTCACCGAGGCGGGCAGGGCCACGTGCCGCGACGCGATGCCCGCCCGGGCGCAGGCGGCGCGCTTCATGCGGACGTACGTCACCGAGGCCGGCTCCTCGCCGACCAGGACGGTCGCCAGACAGGGCGCCGTCCCGGTGCGCCGGTGCAGCTCGGCGGCCGCGGCCGCACTGGTCCCGGTGATCCGGCGGGCCGGGCCGGTGCCGTCCATCAGACGGGCCTGCCGGCGATCGGTCACGGGGGTGTCGGTCACGGGGGTGCTCCTGAGCTCGTACGAGTCGCCCAGGCGCACGGCATCGACGGATGTCAGGCCGCTCCCCGGTGGTACTCCACCCCAGCGCCAGTCACGGCCCGCTGCCAGGGTAGCCGAGCGCGGTGGGAACTCGGTTGAAGGGCAGGGCGGTTGCGGGCGATCATGCGGGGATGAGCGAGCGACCCGAGCGATGGACCCAGGCCACCGTCTACCCCGACATGTGGGCCGACCCGGCCGACGACCCGCGCAACAGCGAAGGCCCCGCCCCGGACGGCGAAGCCGCCACCCTCGAGGACTGCCTGACCAACTACCGCCACACCCTGCGGATGAAGTGCGAGGGCCTGGACGCCGAGCAGCTCGCCCGGCGCTCGGTGCCGCCCTCGACGATGTCCCTGCTCGGCCTGGTGCGCCACCTGGCCGAGGTGGAGCGCGACTGGCACAACTGGATCCGCGCGGACGAGCCGCTGCCCAAGCTGTACGGCCCGCGCGACGCCGACTTCGACGGCGCGCTCGCCGACCCGGCCCTGGTCGAGGCCGCCTGGCGCGACCTGGAGCGCGAACAGGCCGCCCTGGACGCCGAGTTGGCTGCCCACCTGGACCTGGGGGAGCGCCTCGGCAAGCAGCGGCTCTCGGTCCGGGAACTCCAGGTGCACCGCATCGAGGAGTACGCCCGCCACTGCGGCCACGCCGACCTGCTGCGCGAGTGCGTGGACGGCCGCGTGGGCCAGTGACGTGAGGGCTGCTGGCGCCGATTCCGCCGAGGTCCGGGCCGCGCTGCGGCGGCTGTGCGCGGTGCCGCTGCCGCCGGACGCGGCCGAGCTGCCGGACGAACTGTTCGACGCCGTGGACGACTTCATCGCCGCCCACGGCGCCGACGACATCGCCGAACCCGTTGCCCGGGCCGTGCACGCCGGATGGGCCACGGCCGGGCAGGGCGCCGTCTTCCTGAACGTCGCCGCGTGGTCCGGCACCGACAACGGCACGTCCATGAAGCTCACCCTGGACGACTGGGTGCGGCACTCGGACGACCCCGTCCGGCTGCACCTGGCCCTGCACCACGAGGCGTACCCGCTGCCCACGGCCGCCGAGATGCGGGTGGCGCTCACCGCGATCGCCGAGCGCCACCCGCGCTTCCGTGACGTGTGCCGGCGCCACCTGGAGGAGCGCCGGCCGGACGGTCAGCAGGTGGCGTCGGCCGGGGGCAGTACGCCGGTGGACAGGTAGGCGTCGACGGCCCGCTGGGCGCAGGGGCTGTAGCCGTTGAGGAGGACGGTGTGGATCCGGCCCGGGACGGTGAGCAGCCGGGAGCCGGACAGCCGGGCGTGCAGGGCCAGCGCACCCGGGTACGGGGCGTGGGTGTCGCCGGTGGAGTGGATCTGCAGGGCGGGCACCGCGTTGCGCACCTGGACCAGCGGCTCCTCCGGGGAGCTGCGCCAACTCGCGCACGGGATGGGCCCGTTGAACACCGGGCCGAAGACCGGCCGGGTGGCGCGGGAGCGTTCGACGGCGGCGGCGTACCACCCCGGCGAGCGCGGCATGGCCACGTCGTCGCACAGGTAGCCGATCGCGGCGGCGAGGTCGGCGCCGGCCGCCGGGTCGGGCGCCAGGACGGCGGTCAGCAGCGCGTGCAGGGCCGGGCCCGCCTGTACCGGCTTGCCGTCGGCGGCGTCCAGCAACTGGCGCAGCACGCCCGCGTAGTCGGCGCTGTCGCGGTCGTCGCCCTGGCAGAGGGTGAGCAGGAACGGCAGCACGGCGCCGTCGAGCCGGAAGCCGTCGACCGCGATCGGCGCCGCCTCGGCGCGGCGCACCAGGCCCTGCACGGTGGCGCGCACCGCCGCCGCCGTCGCGCCCAGCCGGTAGGTGTCGTCGCGCGGCGCGGCCCAGGCCGCGAAGTCGTCCAGCGCCCGCTCGTTGGCGGCCGCCATGTCCTGGAACGCCCCGACCCCGTAGCGGGCCGGGTCCAGCGCGCTGTCCAGCACCAGGCGGTCCACCCGGCCCGGGTACAGCTGCGCGTACACCGCGCCCAGCAGCGCGCCGTAGGACTGGCCGAAGAAGGAGGTGCGCTGCTCGCCCAGGGCCGCGCGCAGCACGTCCAGGTCGCGGGCGGTGTTGAGGGTGGTCAGGTGGGGCAGCAGGTCCGGGTACTTGCCCCAGCACGCGTCGGCGTCCGCCTTGGCCAGGCGCCAGCTCTCCCGGAAGCCGGCCGGGCCGCTGCCGCTCGAGCGCAGCCAACTGCCGTGGTTCAGGCCGCAGTCGAGGCCGCCGCTGGCGCCCACCCCGCGCGGGTCCATGCCGATCAGGTCGTAGGCCCCCGCCGCGGCGGGGGCCAGCTGGGCGCGCAGCGCGACCGGCAGGGCCAGGCCGCGGTTGCCGGGGCCGCCCGGGTTGGACAGCAGGATGCCGTGCCGCGCGGCGGGGTCGGCGGCGCGGATCCGGGAGACGGCGATGGGGAGGGTGCGGCCGTCGGGCGCGCGGTAGTCGAGCGGGACGGTGAGCGTGCTGCACTCCGCGCCGGCGGCGGCCAACTCCGCGTCCTGGCAAGGGCCCCAGGCGAGGCTTTGGTGGTGGAAGCGCTCCAGCGGGTCGGCCGTGGGAGTGGCAGCGGAGGAAGGGGCGGCGGCTGCGGACAGGGCCAGGGCGGCGGCGAGTACCAGGGCGGGCTTCATGACGCCCACCCTAAAGTCCCTCCTCCGCACGGGCGTTGGCGGCCTCAGGAGAGCCTCAGGAGAGCCCGGTGCGGTGGCGCTCGAACTCCTCCGGGGTGCGCACCCCTTCGTCCAGGACCGCCCGGTAGACCTCCCAACTGCGCACGCCCCGACCGTACTCCGGGCTCCCGGCGTAGGCGTCCTTGATCCGCAGGATCGCCAGGCGGGTCTGCTCGGTCAGCCGCGGGGGCAGGTCGCGCAGGTGGGCGAGGTCGGGCTGGCGGTCAGGGTCGTCGACGAACCACAGGTCGACGTTCCAGGTCCGGCCGACTTGGGAAAGGCCCGCGGGTGAGCGGTAGTTCAGCCCCAGGTAGAGGCCGTCCGGGTAGTCGTACGGTTCCTGGTTCCAGACCCCGGTGTCGTTGCGGAAGCGCACCTGCCACACCCGTTCGTGCAGCGCCAGGCGCGCCCCCGCGGCGGCCACCCGCTCGTGGGCGGAGGCGTCCAGGCGCGGGCACACCACGGTGACGTCCAGGTCCCGGCGCACCATCAGCCCCAGGGCCGAACTGCCCACCCGTACCGGGGTGCCGAGCGCGCCGAGCAGGGCGTCCAGGCCCAGATCGGCGTGGACCTCGTCGGCCTCGGCCTGCAAGGCGCGCTGTCGGTCCAGGAGTTCGTCGTCGGTCGGCGCGGCGGTCGGTGCGCCGTTCGGTGCGGCGGTCGTCATCGGGCCAGTCTGCCACGGGCCCCGCGAGCGGAATTGACCCATGGAAACGGTGCTGGATTGCCCCAGGATCATGGGTCTTTCCGCTCCTAGTCTGGTCACATGACGACGACGAAGAACACCGCCCCCGCCCCCGCCGCCCCCGTCCTGGCCCGCCACGCGGAGGCCGAGACCTGCGCCGACCCGAGCGCCACCATGACCCTGCTCGCCGAGACGGCCCCCGGCGAGGGCGGCTTCACCGTCTACCGCTCCGCCTTCGCCCGGGGCGCGGTCGGGGCCCCGGCGCACTTCCACACCCGGGCGTGGGAGCTGTTCTTCGTCATCAGCGGCTCGCTGCGGGTCCTGGTGGGGGAGGAGGTCACCGTCCTGAACGGGGGCGACTTCCTGGCCGTGCCCCCACACACCGCGCACGCCTTCGCCGCCGCCCCGGGCGCCGAGGCCGACGTGCTGTTCATGTTCGCCCCCGGCATGGACCGCTTCGACTACCTGCGCCTGCTCGGGACCGTCATGCGCGGCGAGACCGACCCGGGCGCGATCGCCGCCTCCGCCGAGCGCTTCGACAACCACTACGTGGACAGCCCCGCCTGGCGCGCCGCCCTGGCGGGCCAGGCCTGACCGTTCGACCCGGCCGCTCGACGGGCCGGGGCGGGCCGGGTGTGGAACGGTGGAAGGCCAGGGGATCAGGGTCCCGGCTGCGAGAGGAGTCGCCATGTCGTCGAAGCGCCGTCGCAAGAAGAAGGCCCGGGCCAGGCGCGGGGCCAACCACGGCCGCCGGCCCCAGTGCTGAGCAGGTGAGCCGCTGAGCAGGTGAGCGGTCGAGCTGTACGGCCCCGCGTCCGCACGTCGGACGCGGGGCCATACATTCGGTCACCCTGCGGAGTCGAGCGCCGCAGCCTTGCGCAGCAGCACCGCCCGCTCGCGGGCGTTGCGGCACAGCCGGGCGGCGAGCTCCAGCTCGGCCCGGGCCTCGGCGGTGCGGCCCAGGCGGGTCAGCAGCTCGCCGCGCACCCCCGGCAGCAGGTGCGAGCCGGCGAGGCGCCCGGAGACGGCCAGGTCGTCGACCAGGGCGAGCGCCGGCCCCGGCCCCTCGGCCATCGCGACGGCCACCGCCCGGTTGAGCTCGACCACCGGGGACGGCGCCACCCGGCCGAGCGCCTCGTAGAGCAGCACGATCCGTTCCCAGTCGGTGTCGGCCACCGACGGCGCCGCCGCGTGGCAGGCCGCGATCGCCGCCTGGAGGCCGTACGGGCCCAGGCCCCGTCCCAGGGCGGCGGCCCGGCCGAGGGCGGCCAGGCCGCGGCGGATCGCCGAGTGGTCCCAGCGGCGCCGGTCCTGGTCCTCCAGGAGCACCGCCTCGCCGTCCGGGCCGGTGCGGGCCGGGAAGCGCGAGGCGGTGAGCTCGAACAGGGCGAGCTGCCCGTGCACCTCCGGCTCGTCGGGCAGCAGGGCGGCCAGCGTCCGGGCCAGCCGCAGCGCCTCGTAGGCGAGGTCGGGGCGCAGCAGGTCGGTGCCGGCCGTGGCCGTCGAGCCCTCCGTGAACACCACGTACAGGACGCTCAGGACGGCGCCCAGCCGCGCCCGGCGCTCGCGCTGCGGCGGCAGCTCGAAGGGGACGTGCGCGGCGGCGATGGTCTTCTTGGCGCGGGTGATCCGGGCCTGCACGGTCGGCACCGGGACCAGGAACGCCCGGGCGATCTCCTCGCTGGACAGGCCGCCCACCACCCGCAGGGTGAGCGCCACCCGGGCCTCGGGGGAGAGCACCGGGTGGCAGGCGGTGAACATCAGGGCGAGGACGTCGTCGTCGACCCGGTCCGGGTCGAACGGCAGGTCGTCCGGCGCCGGTGCGGGCCCGCCGGCCGAGCCCGCGCTGAACTGGCCCTCGGCCAGGGCGCCGGCCAGCGCGGTGTAGCGCTCGTCCAGCGCCGAGGTGCGGCGGAAGGCGTCGATGGCCCGGCGCCGGGCGCAGGCCAGCAGCCAGCCCACCGGGTCGGCCGGGGCGCCGTCGCGCGCCCAGGCGACCAGGGCCTCGGCCAGCGCCTCCTGGGCGACGTCCTCGGCCAGGGCGAAGTCCCCGGTGTAGCGGGCCAGCGCGCCGATGATCCGCGCGGACTCGATCCGCCACACGGCCTCGACGGCCCGCCGGGCGGCCTCGGCGCCCGGCGGGCCGTCGGTGGCCGCGGGCATCAGAGCTGGCCGGTCCGCTCGCGCCACGCCCGCTCCTTGACGATCCACTCGTTGTCCTGCGGGAACTCCTCGATGCCCGGCACCCGGCGCACCTCGCACTTGGAACCGGGCAGGGCCGGCAGCCGCTTGGCCCACTCCACCGCCTCCTCCTTCGAGGCCACGTCGATCAGGTAGAACCCGCCGAACAGCTCCTTCGTCTCCCCGTACGGGCCGTCGGTGACCACCGGCGCCTCCCCGCCGAAGTCGACCACCACGCCCTGCGACGGGTCGTCCAGCCCCTCGGCGGCCACCAGCACGCCCGCGCGGATCAGCTCCTCGTTGAAGCGCCCCACGGTCTCGAGCATCTCCTCGAAGGGCGTCTCCATCATCTTCGCCACGGACTCGTCCGTGCCCCGCATGATCAGCATGTACTTCGCCATCACGAACCTCCTTCGACGGGGGCCGCCTCCCGACCCTCTCCACCCCAAGGTCGAACGGCGCCCCCGCGGATCGACACCCTCGACGAAGACGGACGATATTCCCTCCCACCGACACCCCCCGCCCGCCCCGCCGCCCGTACGCCCGGGCGACCGGGGGACCCGCCGAACAACAGCGGCCCGGCCAGCACCGGCCGGGCCGCCGAACAGCACCCGCTCCGATGCCCCGTTGCGGCGTGGGCCGGGGCCCAACCCCCCCCCCAACCCCCCACGACCCGCGGGGGACCTGGGGACAGCCCCCGAGCGACCCGGCCGGTGCGGGGCGGG
>NZ_JBHVUS010000014.1:28800-103471 GCF_042884005.1 Kitasatospora sp. NPDC058162 | reverse complement strand
CGCCGGCCCCCCCGGCGCCCGGGGGCCCCCGCCGACCCCCCGGGCCCGGGCCCCCACGGGGGGCGCGGCCTAACACCCCCCGCGCGGAGGCCCGGTGGGGGCTGCGCCGGGGCCGACGCCGCAACGGCATCCCCCGCCTCCCTGCGTAGGAAGTCGGCCCAGCCGACTTCCTACGCGGCAGGGCCGGTCGATGCTGCCTGGGGAAGCCTCCCGCTACCCCCCGGCCGGGGTCTGTTCCAGGGCGGCGCCGAGGGCGGTGGCGGAGGCGGCGATGCGTTGGAGTTCGGCGAGGTGGGCGGCCAGGGCGTGGCGGCCCTCGGGGGTCAGGCGCAGCCAGGTGCGGGGGCGCTTGCCGACGTAGCCGCGGCGGACCTTGACGTACGAGGCGGCCTCCAGGGTGCTGACCAGCTTGCTCAGGGCCGATTCCGAGACCCCGCAGCCCTCCCGGACGGCGCGGAACTCCGCCTCGGCGCAGCCGGAGAGGAAGGCCACCACGGTCAGCCGGGTGGGCTGGTGGATCAGCTCGTCGAACGCCGGAGCGGGCGGCGGGTCGGCGCTCACTCGGCGCCCGCCCCGGCCGCCCGCTTGCGGCGCAGCAGCAGGAAGTGGGTGAGACCCCCGGTGAGGCCGAGGGTGAGCAGGAACCCGGGCAGGCCGAACGGCAGGGCCAGCGCCCCGGCCGCGGTCAGCGGCAGCAGCTGGAGCACCGCTCCGGGGTAGGACAGGGCCGGGACGATGCCCGGCCGGTGCTCGACCCGGTGGCTGACCACGACGTGGCCCACCAGCAGCAGCGCCGCGAGCAGTTGCAGGAGCGCGGCCGCGAGCCAGAACCGCTCCGGCAGCAGGACCGACAGGCCGATCCCGGCGAACCCCGCCCCGAACAGTCCGGCGGCCGCGGCCGGGTACCAGGCGGGCAGCGGGTTGGGCCGCCCGGCCGCCGCCCTGGCCCGGTGCGCGGAGCGCAGGGACGCGAGGGCGTCCTCGGGGGCGATGTCGTGAACGTCCACCTGGTGCTCCAACTCCCCGTTCCCGGAAGGCTCCTGACCGCACCGGAGATCCTGGCATTTACTTTCCCGCCGGGCAAGTACTAGCGTGTCGGGCATGTGCAAGGGGGAGGCAAAGGCATGACCGTGACGACGCCGCCGCAGGAGAGCGCGGCCAACCGGTCCGGAGACGAACGGCCCGGGGGAGAACCGGCGATCCTGACGTCCGGACTGCGGATGCGCTACGGCAGCCGGGACGTCCTGGACGGCCTGGACCTCAGGGTGGAACGCTCCGAACTCTTCGCCCTGCTCGGCCCCAACGGCGCCGGCAAGAGCACCACCATCGAGATCCTGGAGGGCTACCGCCGCCGCTCCGCCGGCGAGGCCACCGTCCTCGGCCGCGACCCCGCCCGCGAGGACCCCGCCTGGCGCGCCCGGATCGGGATCGTCCTGCAGTCCAGCCGCGACCACGGCCGCTGGCGCGTCGGCGAACTGCTCGGCCACCTCGCCCGCTACTACCCCGACCCCTACGAGCCCGCCGAACTGCTGGCCCGGGTCGGCCTCACCGACCAGGCCGACCGCACCGCCGCCACCCTCTCCGGCGGACAGCGCCGCCGCCTCGACGTGGCCCTCGGCCTGGTCGGCCGCCCCGAACTGCTCTTCCTCGACGAACCCACCGCCGGCTTCGACCCCGAGGCCCGCCGCGACTTCCACACCCTGCTGCGCCGACTGCGCGACGAACGCGCCACCACCATCCTGCTCACCACCCACGACCTCACCGAGGCCCAGCAACTGGCCGACCGGGTCGGCATCCTGCAAGCCGGCCGCCTCACCGCCTGCGGCACCCTGGCCGAACTCGCCGAGGCCGCCCGCGCCGAGTCCGAGGTGCGCTGGAGCGAGCACGACGGCACCCCGCGCAGCCTGCGCACCGCCGACCCCTCGCAGACGGTCTGGGACCTGCACCAGCGGCTCGGCGGACCGATCCCCGACCTGGAGGTGCGCCGCCCCAGCCTGGAGGACACCTACCTCGGCATGGTCGCCGCCACTCCCTCGACCGACCCGGCGGAGGCCGCGTGAACCCCGTGAACCCCGTGAACCCCGTGAACCCCGTGAACCCCTACCTCCTCGGCCTGCGCCGCGGCGCCGTCGAACTGCGCCAACTCCTGCGCAGCCGCAAGGACTTCTACTCCTACCTGACCACCCCGCTGGTCTTCCTCGCCGTCTCCTACTGGCGCTCCGGCTCCAGCGGCACCGACGGCTCCGGCAACGGCCTGACCCAGCTGAGCCTGGCCGGCGGCATCGCCTCCACCGTCTTCATGTTCGGCCTGATGACCGTCCCGCAGTTCCTCTCCGGCGACCGGGAGGACGGCACCCTGCTGCGCCTGCGCGGCGTCCCCGGGGCCATGCCCGCCTACCTGGTCGCCAAGGCGCTGTTCGTCCTGGTGACCATGGGCGCCTCCATCCTCCTGCTGCTGGTCGGCGGTGCACTGCTGCTGCACGCCGACCTGCCCGCCACCCCCGGACAGTGGCTGACCCTGGCCTGGACCCTGCTGCTGGGCACCGCCGCCGTCGTCCCGATGGGCGCCGCGATCGGCGCCCTGCTGCCCCCGGCCCGCGAGGCCCTCGCGCTGTACATGATGCCCATGCTCGGGCTGATGTTCATCTCCGGCGCCTTCGCCCCGCTGCGCAACCTGCCCACCGCCCTCCAGGCCGTCGGCTCGGTCTTCCCGCTGCGCTGGATCGCCCAGGGAGTGCGCTCTGCCCTGCTGCCCGACAGCGCCAAGGCCCTTGAGGTGTCCGGCAGTTGGCAGCACCTGCCGATCACCGGCGTGCTGCTGTGCTGGGCGGTCGCGGGCTTCCTGCTGGCCCCCGGCCTGCTGCGCCGGATGGCCCGCAAGGAGTCCGGCTCCGTCCTGTCCGAGCGCGAGCGCAAGCGGCTGGCCAAGACCGCGTACTGACCAGGACCGCGTACTGACCAAGACCGCGTACTGACCCCGAAGTAGGAAGAAAGAGGTACCACCATGCTCGTCCCCCTCCCCGGCTCCCCGCAGCCGGCCGCCCTCGAACCGCTCAAGGCCGCCCTGCGCGCCGCCCTGGACACCGCCGACCAGGTCGAACAGCAGGGCCTGCGCCGGGCCCTGCAGATCGTCGAGGACTTCGTCCCGGCCGCCGCCCCGACCCCGGTGGACTGGGCCCGCAGCGTCCTGGCACACGCCGGGATCGACCCCCGCACGGCCGAGGTCAAGGCCGTCCGGGAACTGCGCCGCGCACACCCCGGCCTCAGCCTCAGGGACGCGGTCGCGCTGGTACGGCTGGTCGTCGGGCAGTCCTGAGGGTCCTGGGGGTCACACCACTACGGCTGCGGCGCGAGGTAGCCGGCCGTGAAGGCGTCCAGGTCGGTGAGGGCCGCGGCCAGGTCGGCGCGGGTCAGCTGCTTGGCGGCGGCGCCGGTGGCCAGCAGGTGGCCCAGGGCGGCCTGGCAGGTGGGGACGGGTGAGGCGGACGCCGGGAGGGTGCAGCCGATCTCCTGGGCGGGGCCGCCGGGGGACTGGAAGGTGACCAGGGCGACCGTGCGGTTCGGCCCGCCGGTGGTCGGCAGGTTGGGCTCGCGGGTGTTCGCCGGGACCCCGACGGCCGCCAGCAGCAGGCCCGGCGCCCGGGTGGGGACGGGGTGCACCCGGGTCGCGGGCGAGCGCTGCGGGGCGTTGCAGGTGTTCGGGGCGGCCCCCGCCGCGGGGAGCAGCCCGCAGGCCAGGTCGACGTTGGTCTGCGCGCCGCCGCTGACGAAGACGGCCTGCACCACCGCGTCGAAGCGGGTGCCCGCCGGGTCGGCGGCCGGGGCGCCGGGGTGGACGTACGCCTGCTCGCCGCCGTCCCCGGCGAAGAACACCGCGTCGCAGGTCCAGCCCGCGGGCGCGACCAGGAAGTGCACCTCACCGGGGTAGCGGGCGCCGTACACCGCCGCCGTCGTCGGCACGTCCACCCCGTCCGGCACCGGCACCGAGGCCGGTACGGCCCCCGGCGGCGGCCCCGGCACGCCGGCCTGCGCCGGACAGGCCCGCACCGGCGCCCTCCCGGCGGCGGACGCCACCCCCGCCCCGGGCACGAGCGCCCCGCCCGCGGCCAGCAGCACCGCCACCGCCAGCACCCTCAGCCGACGCCCACCGGATGCGCCACCCATGCTCCACCTCCAGGCACGCAGTGGAGACCCCCGGGACACGACGGACCGGCCGCCGCACTCCTCCGACCAGCCTAGATCCGCCACCCCGACCCCCGCGCGCCGGACGG
This sequence comes from Kitasatospora sp. NPDC058162, assembly GCF_042884005.1. NCBI lineage: Bacteria > Bacillati > Actinomycetota > Actinomycetes > Kitasatosporales > Streptomycetaceae > Kitasatospora > Kitasatospora sp. NPDC058162. The sequence continues at coordinate 99,200 of NZ_JBHVUS010000014.1, read as the reverse complement.
CGGGGCCCTGCGCCGCGCACTACGGATGTGACGGGCGGTCAGTTCGGCGGCCGAGCAGGCCGGCGTCCGGAACGCGACGTTCACGGCAGCAGTTCGCCGGACGGTCGCGGTGACCGTCCGGCGAACTCTCAACGGCCGCGGACGGTCAGCGGTCGAGGTCGATCATGAAGCGCCTCGTGCCCGGAGCGATCGTGTCGGCGTGGATCGAGCCGCGGGCGCGGTCGAAGTCCCCGGTGCCGCCGGTGATCGCGTTGTCGAAGGAGGGCGGCGGGCCCGGGTTGAGCTGGCCGAAGACCATCCCCTGGGCGGTGATCTGGCCGCCCGGGAGGGTGTAGGTCACGGTGCACTCCTCCGCGCCGCCGTTGTCGGTGCGGGTGGTGGTGCACGAGCCGCCGGTCTCTCCGACCTGGTTGCCGTCCAGGTCGGAGAGCACCGAGCGGAAGACGGTCCGGTCGCCCTGGGCGGGGGCGCCGCCGGGGTTGACGGGGAAGAACGACTGCTGCGCGAGCTTGCCGATGAGCGTGATGACCCGGTCCCGGGCGGCGGGTCCGGCGGATCCGGTGGCCGGCGCGGCGGTCGCGGCGGGGGCGGCGGTGAGAAGGGCGATCAGCGCGGCGGCCGCGCCGAGACCGGTTCTTGCGATGGGGCGCATCATGTCTCTCCATGTGGTCGATGTCCATGAGGGGTCAGGCGTCCCATTCATAGCCTCGGCCCCGTGCCACCCGGATCGTCCGGGAACGGCCCGCCAACAGATTCGATCGAACGGCCCCACGGCGAGCGGGGCCGGGGGCGGGCCCGCCGGGGAAGTTGTCGGTGCGTACCCCTACCGTGGGGCGCATGATCGATTCCCAGCTGCTCCGTGACCTGCGCCGACGCTTCCACGACCGCAGTGCCGAAGGCCGTACGGCACCGCTGCTGCCGGGGCGTCAGGTGGTGTCGTCGCTGTGGGTGAGCGACGGGCCGGCGCCGGAGGGCGCCTGGGAGCGGCTGCGCCGGGAGCACGCGCGGTCGGGGCTGTGGCCGCTGCTGCTGGCGCCCGGCAACGACGTCCCGCACCCGGAGGCGCGGGACCTGGGGCTCGAACCGGTCGGCCCGGGGGAGTCGGGGGAGTTCCGGTCGGACCGGTACGACGTGGCGGCCCTGCTGCGCGCGTGGTGGGAGAAGTCGGTGCTGTGGTGCCCGTCGGGCGACCCGCAGGACCGCGCCGACCTGCTGGAGACGCTGGCGCCCTTCGGCGACACCTGGCCCGGCCCCGCCCCGGCCGCGGCGCCGCAGCGCGACCCGCAGCAGCGAGCCGACCGCCTGGCCCGCCAACTGCTGCGCGCCCGGCCCTCGTTGCGGATCGGCCTGGTCCGCGCGGACGGCGGCGCCCAGGCACTGGCCGCCTGCGGCTGGAACGGCACCAACGGCCACGGCGACAGCGGCGAGATCGCCGCCGTGCTGCACAGCTGGCAGGACCGCTTCGGCGCCCGCCTCGTCGAAGTGGGATCCGCCTCGCTGGAGTTGAGCGTCGCGGCGCCGCCGACGAACCGGGAGGAGGCGCTGCTGGTGGCGGCCGAGCACATTGCCTTCTGCCCGGACAACGTCTTCCAGGGCGAGGAGGAGAGTCTGGCCGGCTACGCCGAGGAGCTGGTCGGCGCCGGCAGTTGGGGCTTCTGGTGGGACTGACGGGCGGGCCGGTGCCGCGGTCGACAAGGTTCGCCGAGCAGGTGGCGGGGTCTCCATCGGGAGATTTGTGTCAGATTGACGATAACTGGTTCGTCGGGCTGACGTGCACTGGGCGGGGCCGCGCTTCACGAACAGGGTGGACCGGCGGCTGCTCCTGGACTCGGTGGGCACCGCTCCGGGCGAGCTCAGGCTGCACTTCCGGTGGAACCCGGGGACCGTCCGGCGGTTCACGGCGGGGGCCGTCACCGCCGGGCGGCCCCGGCCCGGGTGCGGGCGGCGAGGGTCCGTTCGGTACGGGCGCGGGTGCGGACCTCGGCGACGGCCGGGCAGGTGGCGTAGACCAGGGCCAGGTGGGCGAGGTGGTCGGCCTCGCCGTCCATGGTGTCCGTGCTGTCCGCGACGCCCACGGCCGCTTCCACGGCCGCTTCCGCGGGCCCGGGCCCGGGCCCGGACTCGGGCCGGGTGCCGGCCGCGGCCAGTTCCAGGGCGGCGGCCAGCGCCGCCGCCTCGGCGGTGGCGGCGGCGTGGGCTGCGGGCGGTGGGAAGCGGCGGGTGGCGTGGTCGAGCCACTGCGCGGTGCGCGGGTCCAGGTGCTGGCGCAGGATCAGGCGGGCGTCGTGGATCTCGATGATCCGCCGGTAGAGCGCGAACCGGGGGTCGCGCGGGGGCAGCGGCAGGCGGCGGGCCGGGTCGAGGGCGATCTCCGGCAGCACGGTGTGCAGGTCGCGCCAGAGCGGGGTGAGCGCCCGGTAGCGGCGGTGGGCGCGCAGCCAGCCCCGCACCGCCCCGGCGGCCGCCGGCCACAGGGTGCTGGCCAGCCCGGCCGCGATCAGCGCCGCGCACAGCCCGCCCAGCACGGCGCACAGGAGGTCCTCGGGGCCGTCCTGGCTGCCGGTGACGGCCGCGCGCAGCACGTCGTCCATGCTCCAGGCGTTCCACAGCAGCCCGGCCACCAGCCCGCCGGTCAGCAGCCGCAGCCCGGTGCCCAGGCGTCCGGGGCCGACCGCGCGGGCGCGCCGGGCCAGTTCGCGCAGCAGCGCGGTCAGGCACACGGCGGTGTGCAGCATGCCCACGGCGGTATACCCGGCCAGCGCCAGGCGCGCGGACAGCTCCGGGCCGACGGTCAGGTCCTCGCCCGCCAGGCCCGGCGCGGCGGCGGTGATCAGCGCCAGCCGCAGCCCCAGCACTCCGGCCAGCAGGGCCAGTCCGCCCCGGACCTCCCGCCGTACGGGCTCGGCGACGGGCTGCGCGACGGGGCTCCCGCGCCCGGCGGCGTGCCCCGCGTCGGCCGCCCGCAGCGCCGGGGCGAGCAGCCGCATCGCCGCGGCCGCGCCGTCGCGCAGCCCGTCGCCGAGCACGATCACCAGCACCGCCAGCAGCGGAACCCCCGTGCCCTGCACCGCCCGTACGGTCGGCGGGGCGAGCACCAGCAGGGCGGCGCCGAGCAGGGCCGTGCCGTAGCAGGTGAAGCGGGCGGCGGCGCGGGAGTCGATCCGGCTGCGGGAGAAGTGGGCGGAGCTCAGCACGAAGAACAACCCGACCGGGTAGAGGGCCAGTTCGCTCACGGTCGGCCCTCCCGCGGTCCACCGCCGGACTCCCCGCCGTGCTCCCGGGCGGGCTCCCCGCCGGGCCCCCTGCCGGGCCCCTTGCCGGGCCCCCGGGCGGGGGCGCCGGGCAGGGGGCGGGCGGCCAGCAGGACGCCCAGCGCGTCCAGCGACCCGCCGGCCGTCCCCGTCCCCGCCCCGGTCCCCGGCTGGTCGGCCGCGTCGGCCCGGTCCGCGCGGCTCAGGATCAGCGAGGCCAGCAGCTCCGCCTCCCGCTCCTGCGGTTCGTCGTAGCTGGTGCGCCCCAGCACCCGCTGCACCAGCGCGGGGGAGAGGTTGGGCAGCAGCGCGGCGGCCGGGGCCAGCGGGGCGGAGCCGGCGTGGTCGAGCAGCAGGTGCGCGATCTCGTGGACCAGGATGTGCCGTTGGTGCAGCACGCCGGTGTCCGCCGCGTACAGGATGTAGTCCGCCTCCAGGGTGGAGACCAGCAGTCCGCAGGGGGCGTGCGGGCGGGCCGGCACCGGCAGCAGCTCGATCGGCCGGCCGCGCCGCACGGCCAGCTGCTCCAGCAGCACCACCGGGTCGAACGGGCGCGGCACGTCCAGCTGTTCGGCCATCCGGCGACAGCGCCGCAGCGTGGACCGGTAGCCCCGGCCACCCCACAAGTCAGCCCACAAGCCGAACTCCCCTCACCGCTCCACTCCTACGGTCCCGCGCCGACGCCTCCGCACGTGCGCGCCGACGGTCCCGCCCCGCGCCCCGCGGTCCGGTGGCCCGCGACCCTCAGGACGAGCGGGGTTTGCGCGCCGCGTCCCGGCGGGCGATCACGTCGACCAGCTCGCTGACGGTGTCCAGGCCCTCCGGCGACAGGCCCACCGCCCGCAGCGCCAGGCTGCGCACGCCCGCGTCGCGCAGCGCGCCGAGCAGCGCCAGCTCCTTGGCGATCTCGGCACCCTGCTGCTCGTCGAAGAAGTAGGCGGGCGGGACCTGGAAGAACTGGGCCAGCGCCTCCAGATGGCGCTTGGTCGGGTTGTCCCGGCGGCCGGTGCGCAGCTGCCACAGGTAGGTGGTGGAGAAGGACTCCCCGGTCGCCTCGCGGCAGGCCCGGGCCACTTCCTCGTTGGTGTACTGCTCGCGGTCGGGGCGGCGCACGGTGTGGAACAGGGCCTCGATCCGGGCCGACAGTCCAGTGGCCTCCGCGCTCACGGGGCCGTCCGCGTCCGCGTGCCCGTCGCCCGCGAGCCCGTCCCCGGCGTGCCCGTCCAGCTCAGGTGGAGCACCCTCCGGTCCCACCTGAACGCCGTCCCCCGTCGACTCCGTCATGCCCCACCTTCCTCATGCCCGGGCCCTCCGCGCCGCGACCTCGGCGGACGGACAGGGCCGGCCAGGTCACGATAGCCGAACGGCATCAGCTGGCGTGGATCAGAAGATACCCGCAATCAACGCCAGTTGACCCGCGTAGCGTCGGCTGACATCCTGGACGGGCAGGCCCGCAGGCGTCGCCGCATCGATCTGACGCATCGTCACATCAGGTCGCAATGGCGGCACTTGACGAATCCACCGGACCGCCCGAACGACCTCGGCGCCCCGGCCGGAGGGGCCGACTCCCGTGAGACCGCACGGCGCCGGCACACCGGGCCCGGGCACCCGCACCACGCCCGCCGCACCGCACCTGCCGCAGCGCCGTACCGCCGCCCGGCGGGAACGGCCCGACCGGCCGGACCCCCGACGCCACGACGCGAGAAGGGGGCACCCGTGGACACCACACCGCGCGGGCAGAGCGCACCGCCGGGACGGGCGGAACGGGCGGGACGGGCGCGAGCGCGCACCCAGGCGCCACCGCCGACAGCGGCCGCCCCGCAGACCGTCCGCCTGGCCTTCCTGTGGCGGGCCGCCGGCGCACCCGTCGGCTGCCTCCTCGCCCTCGCCATGGGCATCGTCCTCGCCCAGACCGGCGTCGCCGGCCGCCTCGGCGCCGTCCCCGCCCTCCTGCTCTCCGGCACCGCCGTCCTCGGCGTCGCCCTGCCCGTCCCCTACGGCTTCTGGCTGCGCGCCGACACCGAAGGCCTCACCCTGGTACGGGCCCTGCTCCCGCGCCACTACCCCTGGCAGGACATCGTCGGCCTCACCATGGAGACCGACGAGGACCCCGACTCCGGCGCCGCCCGCCTGGTCCTCCTGCTGCGCCTGGCCCCCGCCCCCCGCTCCGCCGCGGCCCGCAGCGAACGCGAGCGGCGCATCCACGGACCGGTCCTCGGCGCCCTGGGCACCACCCCCGACGGACTGCCGCGCGGCACCGAACCCCGCCACCTGGCCGAGCTGTTCGACCTGCTGCGCCGCCACGGCGTCCCGCTGGAGGACCCGCGCTACGCCGACGCCGTCCTCACCGCCCACGGCTACCCGGCCCTCGCCCACACCGCGCACACCGCGCACACCGCGCACGCCGACCACACCGCGTGCACCGCCCGCCCCGCCCCGCCGACACGCCCCGGAGCCACCCGGTCACCGTCCGTCTGATCCTCCCCGTGCCCCGCGTCCGTTGACCCCGACAGGGGCGCGTCCGCCGGACGGCGCGCCGCGAGGGCGGGAGGCGAACGTGCTCAGGTTCCACGGCGCTTGGCGGATCACCGTGGTCGGCCGCAACACCGACTTCGACCAACGGGCGGTCGTCCGCGGCCCGTACGGCACCCGGGTGCTGCCCGGCCGGCCCGGCGCCGTCCTGGAGGTGGACGGCGAGAGCTGGACGCTCACCCTGGAACACCGCCCCCGCGGCCGCGCCTGGCAGCCCAACCTGCGCACCACCTCCGGGCCGCTCACCGAGCGCGACGGCGTGCGCAGCCGGCTGCTCACCAGCAACGACCGCCACTGGCCGGGGAAGCCGCCGTCCTACGTCAACTTCGTGCTGCGGCTGGACCAGCCGGCCGCCCCGACGGCGACCCGCCCGGCCCCCGACCCGCTGCCGACGGGCCTGCGGGCGGTCCCCTAAAGTCCCAGGTGAGCACCGTCGCGCCGCCCGAGGAGAACCAGCATGCCGACCGAACCCGCCCCCGCCCGTCCGCAGCCCGCGCGTCTGGGCCTGGGCACCGCGGCGGTCGGCCGGCCCGGCTACATCACCCTCGGGCGCGCGGCCGACCTGCCCGCCGAACGCACCGTCGAGGCCCTGCGCGAGCGCACCCACACCCTCCTCGACGCCGCGTACGCCGCCGGGGTGCGCTACTTCGACACCGCCCGCTCCTACGGCCGCGCCGAGGAGTTCCTCGCCCAGTGGCTGGCCGAACACCCCGTTGCCGCCGCCGAGGTGACGGTCGGCAGCAAGTGGGGCTACACCTACACGGCCGACTGGCGCACCACCGGCGTCACCGCGCACGAGGTCAAGGAGCACTCGACGGCGGTGTACGACCGCCAGATCCGCGAGACCCGCGCCCTGCTCGGCCCGCGCCTGGACGTCTACCTGGTCCACTCGGTCACCGTCGACAGCCCCGCCCTCACCGACCCCGCCCTGTACCGGCGCCTGGCTGCCCTCGCCGCCGACGGCGTGCGGGTCGGCCTGTCCACCAGCGGCCCCGCCCAGGCCGAGGCCATCCGCCGGGCGCTGGCCGTCACCGTGGACGGGCGGCCGCTGTTCAGCGCCGTCCAGGCCACCTGGAACCTGCTGGAGACCTCCGCCGCCCCCGCCCTCGCCGAAGCCCACCGGGCCGGCTGGCTGGTCGTGGTCAAGGAGGGCATGGCCAACGGCCGCCTCGCCGGCCGCAACGCCACCGGGGACGACACCGCCGCCCTGCGCGCCCTGGCCGCCCGCACCGCCACCACCCCCGACGCCCTCGCCCTCGCGGCGGCCGCCGCCCAGCCCTGGGCCGACATCGTCCTGTCCGGCGCCGCCACCCCCGACCAACTCGCCTCCAACCTGGCCGCCGCCGACCTGCGGCCCACCCCGCAGGACCTCGCCGCCCTGGCCGCCATGCCCGAACCCGCCGAGGCCTACTGGCGCACCCGCTCCTCCCTGCCCTGGGCCTGACGCCCGCTCGGCGGCGCGGGCCGACGCCGGACCGAACCCCGGTCCGCCCCGTCCGTTTGACCGTCCGTCCGGTCCGGGTAGTGCGGATGATCTTCACCGAGTAGGGTGAACCACCCCGCGGCGGGCGGCCGTTCGCACACCACCCCGGTGGCCGCGCGCCCGCCCGCCGACCTCGCAGAAGCCCCGGAAAGGGAGTCGTAGCCACAGATGCAGCCGACGTTCGTACTGGTCCACGGAGCCTTCGCCAACTCCTTCTCCTTCGCCCCGCTCCAGGCCGAACTCGGCCTCCTCGGGCACCGCTCGGTCGCCGTCGACCTCCCGGGGCACGGGTTCGCCGCGACCTACCCGCGGGCCTACCAGGCGCCGCAGGACCTCGCCGAACTCGCCACCGCCCCCGGGGTCATCAAGGGCGTCACGCTCGCCGACAACGCCGCGCACCTCATCGGGATCCTGGAGCGGGCCAAGCGCAACGGGCCCGTCATCCTCGTCTCGCACAGCCGCGGCGGCATGACGGCCACCGTCGCGGCCAACCGGCGGCCCGACCTGATCGACCGCATCGTCTACGTCTCCTCCTGGTGCCCCGTCGACCTCGACGTCAGCGCCTACTACGCCGAGCCCGAGATGGCCGCAGTCGACGCCGCCGCGCTGGCCTCGGCGATCGTCGGCAACCCGGCCGAACTCGGGCTGCTGCGCTCCAACTTCCGCACCGCCGACCCCGGCGCCCTCGCGGCGTTCAAGGCGGCCTTCCTCGCGGACGGGACGGACGAGGAGTTCCTGGCCTTCCTCAACACCTTCCAGCCCGACGAGAACCTCGACGTCGGCACCCCCGACGACCGGGCGCACCGCGACACCTGGGGGCGGATCCCCAAGTCGTACGTCCGGCTGACCGAGGACGTCAGCGTGCCGCTCGCCATGCAGGACCGGATGATCCGTGAGGGCGACGCCCTGACGCCGGACAACCCCTACGACGTCCGCACGCTCGCCGGCAGCCACCTGAAGTGGCTGGTCGCGCCGGAGCCCGCGGCCCGGGTCCTGGCCGAGATCGCCGCACTGCTGCCCACCGGCAGCTGACCGGCAGTCGCCGGAACGGCCCCCGGAACAGGAAGTCGGGCCCGCCGACTTCCTGTTCCGCCGCCCCTGCCTGTCAGTGCCCCTCCCTACGGTGGGCCGCATGACCTGGCCTTTCGACGCCGCCCCGCCCGTCCCGCTGCCGCCCGGCCGTCCCGTCACCGGGAACGAGGGGGAGGAGGCGGCGCACCCGCTGCTGTGGATCAGCGACGGGCCCGCGCCCGCCGGCCTGTGGGCCGCGCTGCACCGCGCCCACCCGCTCAGCGGGCTGTGGCCGCTGCTGCTCAGCCCGCTGAGCGGGGGAGACCCGGACTACCGCCCGTGGCTGTCCGGGGAACTGTTCCCGGAGCAGGCCTCCGACCCCGCCTCGTACGACCCGGCCGCCCTGCTGCGCACCTGGTGGGAGACGGCCACCGAGGACGGCGACGACGCCGAGGCCCTCGCCCCCTACGGCCCCGACTGGCCCGGGCCCGCCCCGGCCGTCCCCCTCCCCGACGGCGCGGCCGCCGCCGAGGCCCGGGGCCTGGCCGAGGCGCTGGTCTCCTTCAAGGACTTCCGGCTCGGCCTGGTGCGGGCCGGCAGCGGCGCCGAGGCACTGGCCGTGTGCGGCTGGAGCGGCCCGGTGAACCACGAGGGCGACCCCGCCAGGATCGCCGCCGTACTCGCCGACTGGGAACGCCGCTTCGGCGCCCAGGTCGTCGAAGTGGGCTTCGACACCCTCCAGTTGAGCGTCCCCCTACCGCCCACCACCCTCGCCGAGGCCCTCCCGCTGGCCGCCGAGCACACCGCCCTGTGCCCCGACCAGGTCCACCAGGGCGCCGGCACCCTCACCGCCTACGCCGAGCAGCTGGTCGACTCCCACCAGTGGACCTTCTGGTGGGACTGACCATCATCGGCTGCCAGTAAGGGAATTGACCTTCGATCAAAGTCCGTCAAGGGGCGCCGTGTTCATTCCGGCGCCCCTTGACGTCGTTCCGACCGGGCCGGTGTCGTCACTCCCGGTGCCCGGTTCCCTGCCTGCCGTGTTTCCCACGTGATCTTCGTCACTCACCTTAAAAGTCTCTTTATCTGCCTACTGACCATCAGATATATCTACTGGCGTTTCGTTTGCCTCTCCTTGACTCTCTGGTGGGTTCCACGTGCTGCGCCGCCCTCTGGCAATCCTCTTGGCGATGACCCTGGTCATCCTCGGTACAGCCGAAGGGACAGCCTTCGCCGAGTCCGTGCTGCGCCAGGCCGCTGATGCCGCGCCCGCCGACCCCGGCCCCCGCCCCAAGCAGCAGCAGGGCAGCGCCGAGGGGCGCGGCCATGACGCCGACACCGCCGCGACCAGCGCGAAGGACGGCTCAGGCAACCCGGGCGCGGCCCCCGCGCCGGGCGAACTGCCCGAGGACAAGCCGGTCGAGGCCCCCGCCCAGACCCTCACGCCCCAGCCCGGGCAGCTGCCCGCCACCGAGGCCAAGCCCGCCGACAAGCCCGCCGCGCTGCCCACCCCCAAGGTCGACCCGGCCAAGAGCTTCAACGAGGCCACCAGCAAGGAACTCCCCGAGAAGCGCACCGCGCAACAACGGACCTTCCAGAACGCCGACGGGACCTTCACCACCCGCAGCTACCCCGAGCCGGTCAACTTCCAGCGCTCCAACGGCTCCTGGGCCGCCATCGACACCACCCTGATACCCGACGGCACCGCCACCCTCGGCCGCGCCGCCCCGGTCCAGAACTCCTGGACCACCACCTCCACCGAGCAGAAGCTCAAGCTCGGCCTCACCGCCGACGCCGACCCGCTGGTGCAGCTCCAGCTCGGCGACGGCATCTCCGCCGGCTACAGCATCCAGGGCGCCGCCCCCGTCCAGGGCACCGCGCAGGGCAACTCCATGACCTACCCCGAGGCCCGCCCCAAGGCCGACGTGGTGATCCTCGCCGGGAACTCCTCCTTCAAGGAGAACCTGGTCCTCAAGGACGCCACCGCGCCCACCGAATGGGTCTTCCCGCTGCGCCTGCAGGGCGTGAGCGCCTCCCTGGACGCCGACGGCTCCGTCCACTTCACCGACGCCGCCGGCACCCTGCGCGGGCGCATGCCCGCCGGCTGGATGCAGGACTCCAACTTCGCGCCCAACACCGAGGAAGGCGTGATCACCGGCGGCGTCACCTACGAGCTCGTCCAGCTGCCGACCGGCGGCCAGGCCCTCAAGGCCAAGCTCGACGAGGCCTGGCTGCACGCCCCCGAACGCGTCTACCCCGTCAAGGTCGACCCGCAGCTCTCCTCCGTCCGGGCCGTGGAGACCACCTACGCCTACACCGGACACGAGCAGGACTTCTCCGGCGACACCGTCCTCAAGGTCGGCACCAACAACGGCGGCAAGAACCAGGCCACGTCGTTCATCAAGTTCACCGGCATCGAGGACTCCCTCAGCAACGCCACCATCCTCGGCGCCAAGCTGAGCCTCTACAACGGCTGGTCCTACAGCTGCACCCCGCGCACCGTGACCATCCACCAGGTCACCTCCTGGTGGTCGCCCAGCGGCGTGCGCGGCTCGAACGCCCCCTCCACCGGTCCCGCGCTGGCCGCCCCCTCCTTCGCCCACGGCTGGCGGCCCAGCAGCTCCAGCGCCTGGGCCTGCCCGGAGGCCTGGGAGTCGATCGACCTGGGCGCCGACGGCCGCAACCTGGTCAACTCCTGGACCCACCACTGGACCGCGAACTACGGCCTGGCCATCAAGACGGACGTCTGGGACAACTACTCCTGGAAGCAGTTCGGCAGCGCCAACAACGGCGGCGGCCAGCCGGTCCTGGACGTCACCTGGTCCCGCTACGGCGCCGACTACGAACTCTGGGGCCTGCAGCAGCCGGTGACCGCCACCCAGGAGGGCATCGTCCGCCTGCGCGTGTGGAACCGCGGCATGGACACCTGGACCCCCACCAACAACTACAAGATGTCGTACCTGCTGTTCGACCAGTGGGGCAACAACATCACCAACTACGGCAGCAACATCGCCTGGACGGCGATGCCCAATGACGTCCCGCCGGGCGGCAGCGCCGTGGTCGACGCCCACATCCGCTCCCTCCCGCAGGGCGCCTACACCGTCGCGTTCACCATGGACCAGTTCCAGGTCAGCAACTTCTACGCCGACGCGGGCGTGCCGACCGTCAACATCCAGATCTCCTCGGTCAACGTCCCCCCGTACATCACCCGCCTCGCCCCGCCCTCGGGCGCCGTCGTCTACCAGCTCCAGCCCACCCTCACCGCCGAGGGCATCGACCCCGACCGCGCGCCCAACCCCGAACTGGACTACCAGTTCCAGGTCTGCCGTGTCGTCGGCGGCGACACCCACGTCGACTGCAAGCAGAGCGGCTGGCTCAAGCGCCAGAGCCGCTTCGTCGTCCCGTCCGGCTGGCTGACCTGGAACGAGCAGTACGCCTGGTACGCCATGGCCGGCGACGGCGCCGCGGCCAGCCCCTGGACCGACGCCTCCTACATCCGCACCGTCCTGCCCCAGCCCAACCAGTTCACCACCGCCGCGGACTCCGGACGCAGCGTCAACACCGCCGCCGGCAACTACACCACCGCCGCCACCGACGCCGCCCTGCCCGTCGTCGGCCCCGAACTCTCCGTCACCCGCAGCTACAACTCCCTCGACCCGCGCACCGACGGAGCCTTCGGCGCCGGCTGGTCCACCCCCTACGACATGCGCATCCAGGTCGAGTCCAGCAACTGGCTCACCCTGCCCGGCAACGTGCTGCTCACCGCCTCCAACGGCTCGCGCGCCCGCTTCGGCTGGGACCCGGGCAAGAACGCCTACGTGCCCGGCGGCGGCATGGCCGTCGACCTGCGCAAGGCCGACGGCGGCGGCTGGACGCTGACCGACCGCACCGGCCGGGTCCACACCTTCGGCGCCGACGGGAAGCTCACCCGCATCACCGACACCGCCGGCCACACCCAGGACCTCGTCTACGCCTCCGGCACCCTCGTCCAGGTCAAGGACTCCGCCTCCGGCCGCTTCCTGAACTTCAGCTGGTCCGGCAAGCACGTCGCCTCGGTGACCGCATCCGGCTCCACCGGCGGCTGGCAGTACGTGTACGACGGCGACAAGCTCACCAAGGTCTGCCCGCCCGGCATCGCTCCCGCAGCCCCCACCGGCTGCACCGGCTACGACTACGGCACCGGATCGCGCTACCGCACCGCGGTGCGCGACGCCGCCCCGGCCGGCTACTGGCGCCTCGGCCAGGCCGACGGCAACTCCCTCACCAACGACGCCCAGGTCAGCGACCGCTCCCCGGCGTCCGCCAACGACGTCACCTTCGGCGCCGACGGCGCCCTGGGCGCCAGCGGCAACAAGGCCGTCACCTTCAACGGCCGGGCCACCTCCTACGTCGAGCTGCCCAACCGCACCATCAGCGCCTCCGTCAACCGCAGCGTCGAACTGTGGTTCCGCACCGCCGCGCCCGGCGTCATCCTCAGCTACCAGAACCGCGCCATGGGCGAGGCCCCGTACAACGTCGTCCCGGCGCTGTACGTCGGCACCGACAACAAGCTGCGCGGCAAGTTCAACAGCCCCAACCCCCCGGTGACCTCCACCGCGGACGTCACCGACAACGCCTGGCACCACGTCGTGCTCGCCGGCGCCCGCGACAACACCGCGATGTTCCTCGACGGCGCCCTGGTCGGCACCACCCCCGGCGACATCGACCACCTCAACATGGACCGCGCCTACCTCGGCGGCGGCTACACCGGCAACTGGCCCGCCGGCAACGGCGGCTGGTCCTGGTTCAACGGCCAGATCGACGAGGCCGCGGTCTACGACTACCCGCTCACCGAGCAGACCGTCGCCGACCACTACGCCCTGCGCACCGGCAGCGCCCAGCTCACCAAGACCACCCTGCCCTCGGGCCGTACCAGCGCCCAGGTCACCTACGACGCCACCACCGAGCGCGTCACCAAGGTCACCGACGCCACCGGCGGCGACTGGAAGATCTCCGACCCCACCTACAGCGGCGGCTCCTTCCTCTACAGCAACGCCGTCAAGGCCTCCGCCCCGGCCGCCTACTGGCGCCTGGGCGAGCGCGACGGCGCCACCGCCGCCAGCGAGGTCGGCAACGGCCTGGCCGGCACCTACGGCGACGCCGTCGTCAAGAAGGCCCCCGGCGTCTTCGCCCCCACCGACGACACCGCCGCCCGCTTCGACGGTTCCGCCAAGTCCCAGATCGAGATCCCGCAGGACGTCCTGCACGCCAAGACCGAACTCGCCGTCGAACTCTGGTTCAACACCACCAAGCCCGGCGTGCTGCTGGGCGACCAGAGCCGCGCCATCGACGACCCCAACGGCATCGGCGGCACCTGGACCCCAGTGATGTACATCGGCTCCGACGGCAAACTGCGCAACCGCTTCTTCGGCACCGCGGACGCCACCATCGCGTCCCCGAACGCCGTCACCGACGGCTCCTGGCACCACGCCGTCTTCTCCGTCCAGGGCACCACCCAGACCATCTACCTCGACGGCCAGATCGTCGGCGTCCAGAACGGCAGCGTCGACCACCAGCAGAACGCCCACACCTACCTCGGCGCCGGCATCGCCCGCTTCTGGCCCGCCGCCCCCACCGACGACATCAGCCACTTCACCGGCAGCATCGACGAAGTCGCCGTCTACCAGCACCCGCTGAGCGACCGCGACGTCGTCGCCCACTACCGCGCCCGCAGCGCCCAGGTCGGCGGCCAGGGCACCGGCTACCGCGGCTCCGTCGTCGCCGACTCGCCCGGCGGCTACTGGCGCCTGGACGAGACCGGCGGCACCACCGCCGCCAGCGAGGTCGCCGCGATCAAGGGCAACGGCACCTACGCGCCCGCCGCCAAGCCCGGCACCACCGGCGTCTTCGGCCCCGGCGACGGAAACGCCGTCCAGTTCAACGGCACCAACACCTCCTACGTCGACCTGCCCGCCCAGATCGTGCGCAGCCAGACCACCGACCTGGCCGCCGAACTCTGGTTCCGCACCAGCGGCACCGGCATCCTGCTGAACCAGGCCAACAACACCAGCGGCAACACCGTCCCCGACCTGTACGTCGGCACCGACGGCAAGCTGCGCGGCGGGTTCTACGGCCTCAACGGCGGCCCGATCACCTCCGCGGGCACCGTCACCGACGGCTCCTGGCACCACGCCGTGATCAGCGCCACCCAGGGCACCCAGTCCCTCTACCTGGACGGCACCCTGGTCGGCACCGCCTCCGGCGGCATCAACCACCTCGACATGGACCGCCTCACCCTCGGCGGCGGCTACCTCGGCAACTGGCCCGCCGGCAACGGCGGCTGGGCCTGGCTGACCGGCCAGATCGACGAGGCCGCCGTCTACCAGCACCCGCTGTCCGCCGACCGCGTCGCCGCCCACTACCAGGCGCGCTCCGCCTCCTCGGCCACCGAACTCGCCTCCCGCGTCACCCTCACCGACCCGGTGGGCAACACCACCACCGACGTCCACGACGCCACCCGCGGCAACCGCCTCATCTCCCGCACCGACGAAGGCGGCAACACCACCACCTACACCTACGACACCGGCGGCTTCGTCCACACCGTCACCGACCCCAACGGCCACTCCACCGTCAGCGGCCAGGACGCCCGCGGCAACACCCTCTCCCTGACCACCTGCCGCGACGTCAACTCCTGCTGGACCTCCTACACCGGCTACTACCTCAACAAGGACAACCCGCGCGACCCGCGCAACGACAAGCCCACCGAGACCCGCGACGCCCGCTCCGCCGGGCCCGGCGACACCACCTACCGCACCACCGTCGCCTACACCGCCCTCGGCCTGCCCGAATCCACCACCCGCCCCGACGGCCGCACCACCCGCACCGCCTACACCGCCGGCACCGAGCCCGCCTTCAGCGGCGGCACCACCCCCGCCGGGCTGCTCGCCAGCGAGACCACCGCGGCCGGCGCCGTCACGGCGTACGCCTACTACTCCACCGGCGACCTGGCCCGCACCACCCTGCCCAGCGGACTGACCGTCACCTACGGCTACAACCTGGCCGGACGCCGGGTCTGGTCCAAGGAGACCTCCGACGCCCAGCCCGACGGCGTCACCACCACCTACGAGTACGACGAACTCGGCCGCCAGACCGCCCAGACCGGCCCCAAGACCACCGACGCCGTCACCGGCGACACCCACCAGACCAGGACCACCGCCGCCTTCGACGCCGACGGCCGCCCGACCGGCAGCACCACCGCCGACATCGCGGGCACCGACGGCACCCGCACCACCAGCAGCAGCTACGACAGCGCCGGCCGGCTGGAGAGCGACACCGACGCGATGGGCGGCGTCACCCGCTACGGCTACGACGCGCTCAGCCGCCGCGCCTCCGTCACCGACGCCCTCGGCCAGGTCACCCGCTACACCTACACCCCGCGCAGCCAGCCGGCGACCACCGTCGTCGAGGGCTGGAACGGCGACGGCAAGGGCGTGCGCGACCTGACCGCGGAGTCCCGCGCCTACGACCCGGCCGGCCGCCTGGCCTCGCGCACCGACGCCATGGGCGCCGTCACCAGCTACACCTACTTCGACGATGGCCTGCCCGCCACCACCACCGCCGAGAACGTCACCCAGGCCGACGGCACCACCCGCTCGATCGTCCTGGAGGCCGACGAGTACGACGGCGCCGGCCACCTGGTCAAGCAGACCACCGGCGGCGGCCGCACCACCGCGGTGCGCACCCTCGACCCGTCCGGACGCGTCACCCAGACCGTCCTGGACCCGGGCGGCCTGGCACGCACCACCACCCTCGGCTACGACGCCGACGACCGCGTCACCACCAGCACCCTCAAGGTCAGCGACACCGAGAACAGCGTCCAGACCAGCACCTACGACACCGCCGGGCGCCTGACCCGCAGCCAGCTCGCCTCCTCCACCGGCGGCCCCACCGCGGTCAGCACCTTCAGCTACGACCAGCGCGGCCTGCTGACCTCCGCCACCTCGCCCAACGGCAACGCCGCAGGCGCCGACCCGGCCGGCTACACGGCCAGCTACCAGTACGACGTCCTCGGCCGACGGATCTCGGCCACCGCCCCGCCCGTCTCGGCGGAGAGCGGGGGAGCGGCCGCCACCACCGTCCGCCCGACCACCACCACCGGCTACAACGCCTTCGGCGAGGCCGTTTCCACCAAGGACCCGCTCGGCCAGATCGCCAAGACCACCGTCGACGCGCTCGGCCGCGTCACCGAGACCCGCCTGCCCTCCTACACCCCGCCCGGCGCCACCGCGGCGCTCAACCCCGTCGGCCGCACCGAGTACGACAAGCTCTCCCGGGTCACCGCCGCCACCGACCCGGCCGGACGGCGCACCACCTTCGGCTACGACCGCCTCGGCCACCAGAACCAGCGCGTCGCCCCCAACTCCACCGGCCCCTTCCAGCCCCAGACCGACGACACCCCGCCCACCTGGGCCACCACCTGGACCCCCACCGGCCTCCAGCTGTCCACCACCGACCCGCTCGGCGCCCGCACCGAGGCCACCTACGACCAGCTCGGCCGCATCCTCACCGGGACCGTCGTCGAGCGCCAGCCCGCCCTGCAGAACCTGACCACCAAGTTCGCCTGGGACGACGCCGGCAACCGCACCGCCGTCACCACCCCGGCCGGCAGCAGCACCGCCGCCACCTACAACCCCGCCGGCCAGACCGTCACCAGCACCGACCCCGTCGGACGCGTCAGCAAGGTCGAGTACGACGGCCTCGGCCGCGCCGTGCGCGCCATCGCCCCGCTCGGCGAATCCACCCGCACCCGCTACGACGGCCTCGGCAACCCCGCCGCCACCGACAACCTCGACCCGGCCGGCACCGTGCTGCGCACCACCACCGCGACCTTCGACCTGGAGGGCAAGCCGCTCACCAGCACCAGCCCGGCCACCGGCGCCGTCACCAGCACCGACTACGACGCGCTGGGCCGCACGGTCAAGCTCACCGAGCCGGTCGCCACCGGGCAGGCGATCACCACCACCCTCGGCTACGACGCCCTGGGCCGCCGCACCCGGCTGACCGACGGCAAGGGCAACACCACCGTCTACACCTTCAACACCTGGGGCCTGCCCGAGTCCACCGTCGAACCGGCCACCACCGCCCAGCCCGCCGCCGCCGACCGCACCTGGACCACCTCCTACGACGTGGCCGGCCAGGCGGTGCGCGCCACCGAGCCCGGCGGCGTGGTGCGCACCAGCAGTTACGACCCGCTGGGCCGCCTGGTGCGCGAGAGCGGCACCGGCGCCGAGAGCGCCACCACCGACCGCGAACTGACCTACGACAAGGCCGGGCACCTGATCCGGCACAACTCCTCGTCCGTCAGCGGCCAGAACTACGCGTACAACGACCGCGGCCTGCTCATCAAGGCAGGCCCCGACCTGACCGCCCCCGACCAGACCTGGGAGTACGACGCCGACGGGCGCGTCACCAAGCGCCGCGACAAGGACACCGGTGAGACCGTCCTCGGCTACAAGGCCGACGGCCAGCTCGACTGGGCCAACAACCCCAAGCTGAACATCAAGAACTGGTACGGCTACGACGGCGACGGCCGCCCCAGCAAGCAGTGGTACATCCAGGCCGACCCGGTCGACGTCACCAAGGACAAGGCCGTCTCCGAACGGCGCCTGAGCTACGACCCGCTCGGCCGCCTGGCCGGGGACCAGCTGCTCGCCGTCGGCGGCACCGGCACCCCGCTGGCCGGCACCGCCTACGAGTACGACCTCGACAACCGCCTCACCCGCAAGACCGTCAGCGGCGGCGCCACCGACCCCGTCAAGGACAACCGCTACGGCTACGACCAGGCCGGCCGCCTCACCTCCTGGACCGCGGACAGCACCGCCACCACCGCGTACACCTGGGACGCGGCCGGGAACCGCACCGGCAACGGCAGCGCCACCGCCACCTACGACGAGCGCAACCGCCTGTTGACGGACGGCACCAGCACCTACCGCTACACCGCGCGCGGCACCCTGGCAGGCGTCACCACCGCAGGCAAGGAGGACACCCTCGCCTACGACGCCTTCGGCCGCCTGATCACCGAAGGCACCACCAACTACACCTACGACGGCCTCGACCGCGTCACCACCCGCAACGCCGCCCGCTTCAGCTACGACGGCGGCTCCAACAACCTGACCGGCGACGGCACCTGGACCTACGCCCGCGACACCGCCGGCAACCTGCTCGGCGCAGGCAACGGCACCAGCAGCGTGCGCCTGCGCACCGACCAGCACACCGACGTCACCGCCACCCTCGACAACAACGGCGGCACCGTCACCGGCACCACCACCTACGACCCCTACGGCAAGCCCACCGCCACCAAGGGCACCGGCACCAGCCTCGGCTACCAGAGCGGCTGGACCGACCCCGCCACCGGCGACGTCAACATGGCCTCCCGCTGGTACCGCCCCGGCACCGGCGCCTTCACCTCCCGCGACTCCTACCTCCTCAACCCCAGCCCCTCCGCCCAGGCCAACCGCTACACCTACGGCAACGCCAGCCCCCTGAACGGCACCGACCCCTCGGGGCACTGCCTGGAGGACGCCTGTGTCATCGAGGTGACAGTGGTCATCGGTGCCGGCGTCGCGCTCTACCAAGCCTGTCAGGCGAAGTGCAACGACATGGCCAAGGCCGGCGGGCAGATCTACAACAACACGATCAGCGGCGTCAAGAACTCGTGGAACTGGCTCTCCGACAAGTTCAGCGGCTCCTCCTCCCACGCCGGCAGCAGTTCCGCCGCCGCCTCCTCCACGTACGCCCCGGCCACCACGATCCCCGGCACCTGGGACATCCAGCTGGACAAGGCCGACGCCCGCGCCCGGGCCGCCCAGGTAGCCGCCGCCGCTGCCGCTGCAGCCGCCGCGGGGGCAGCAGCAGCGCCCGACACCGCAGCGGACGACGGCACCTGCTGGTCGAGGTGCGGCGGAACGTCGCCCACCAAGGTCCGCCCGGCCAAGTTCCACCGGCCGACCGGCACGATCACGCGGCCGGTCCCGATCACGATCCCGAAGCCGCTCTGGGATCCCCGCACGACCACCATCGAACGGCCCCCGCCGAAGCCCGACTGGGAGCCGCCGAAGCCCGGCGACATCATCAAGATCATCTCTGCGATCTACAACGCCGCCGACCTGCTCAACCAGCTGACCACCCACCAGAACACCACCCCCGACCAGGACGCCAGCACCCAGACTGCTCCGGGGACCAATCCGGGTAATGGAAGCGGTACCACGACCAACCAGCAGGAGGATGACTGCACAAAGCACCTGAGTAAGACCAAGAAGCAGCGTGGGATGTCAGGGATCGTCTGCCTCCGCGCGCCCGAGGGGGCGAGTCAGGAGCAGATCGACGAACTCAAGGACCACATTGCCGCGCTGAATGCCGTGTCGAGCTACTGGTCGCCCACGGGTCGGGTGTCTCCCAGTAAGGAGATCGTGGACTTCACGCGATCGGGAAAGGAGATCACGTTGGCCGATCTGGCGGAGAAGTACAAGGACCTCCACATCAAGGAGGTGAAGGGAACTCCGTACCAGTACAACGGAAACGTGGCTGGCCACCTCCCCGACACCACATGGTCCGGGAAGTACTCCCCCTACTGCTGGCACCAGCAGGACAATGACGTGAACTCGCTCGTGGGTGCATACGCAAACAAGTACAACGAAGGCTACAAACCCACCGAGTTCATCTATGCCGGCGTGAACAAGACACCGAGCACCTACACGACCGAGCACGTCCATGGGTCCGTCACGCGCGGCGAGTACGGGATCTGTAACATCACTCGCTAGCAGGTGCATGATGACGATGGGAACGGTGCGATTTGGCTGAGTGGATCGACAGGCTCGTGGCCGCGAGGAACGCCGACCACCGGTCGGATCCCGAATCCGACCTCTCGGCGCCTCCGGGGCTTCGGCCACCAGCGGACGCGGCTCAGATCGTGGAGCTTGAAAGGTGGTTGCGGCAGCCGATCGAGCCGGGCTACCGCGAGTTCCTTGAGTTCTCCGACGGGATGGGCAACTTCCGTTCGGGGATGCCCCTCCTGGGGTGGCGCGACTGGCCGTCCGGGGACACGCTCTCGCGGGCGCTCCGTTTTCGTGACCTCGTCACCAGCATCGACGTCCACATCGACGAGGGGCTCACGGAGGACGCCGTACTGGCCCCGCTGTCAGTGAACGCGGACGGTACCGTGGGGATCTTCATGGTGTGGGACGAGGAGTCGCCGGAGAAGCGGTACTTCTGGGTCGGGAATGGCGATGCTGCCTTCTTCTCGACGCTGTCCGAGGTCTTCGACGTCGCGTCGGGTGCTCGGTCGTGGAGCGACTTCTCGACCGAATGAGTCGGTGCGGCACCGGGGACGGCCGAGAGACCCGTTCCTGCCCGTCGCGATCGCTGATGCTGTTGGCGAATCCGCCTCGCCGCGTGGAGCGGCGAGGCGGAGTCACATCAGAGGAGGGCGGCGGGTGTCGGCGAGGGGAGAGAGCCGGCTGTCCGGATTCCGCCCCCTCAGGATCGGCATGTACGTCGCCCCTACTGATGCGTGACTGATTCGCCTCAGTACCGCCGCGGCCTACCGTCGGAGACGTCAGAACGACGAAGCCCCTCCGATGCCAACGGGAGCAGCACATGACCGCCTACGCGATCGCCCAGGTCCACTCCGCCGAGATGTGCCCCGACATCGTGGAGTACCTGGAGCGGATCGACGCCACCCTCGACCCCTTCGGCGGCCGCTTCGTCGTCCACGGCGGTGCGTACGAGACGGTGGAGGGCCGCTGGGTCACGGGCGGCACGATCGTCATCGAGTTCCCCGACCTCGCCACGGCCCGCGCCTGGTGGGACTCGCCCGCCTACCGGGAGATCCTGCCGCTGCGCACCCGGCACATGAAGGCCGACATCATCCTGGTCGAGGGTGTGCCGGCCGGGTACCGGGGGGCGGACAGCCTCAAGGGGCACTGACCCCCCGGCCCCTACGATCGCTCGCGCCACCAGGCGACGGTTGCCGCGAGTTGCTCCTCGAGCGGGGTCGCGCGGACGGTGAAGGCGCTCTCGTAGGCGGTGGAGTCGACGACGAAGGGCCGGTCGAACTGGTAGCGGACCTCGCGCAGTTCGCGCAGCAGCGGGGAGAACAGGCCGGCCGCGCCGAGCAGGACGGGGGAGAGGCGGCGCACCGGGACGGGGTCGGTGCCGGCTTCGGCGGTGAGGCGCTCGACCATGGTGCGCACGGGCAGGGCGGGGGCGGTGGGGACGTGCCAGGGGCGGCCCCAGGCGGCTTCGTCGGTGGCGAGTTCGGCCATGGCGCGGGCGACGTCCGGCAGGTAGGTCCAGCTGTGCGGGGCGTCCGGGTCGCCGAGGACGGAGACCGGGCGGCCCTGGAGCAGGGCGGGCAGCACGCGGGCGGCGAGGTGGCCGCCGTCGGTGACGCCGGGGCCGAAGAAGTCGGAGGCGCGCACCTCGACCGCGCGGATCCGCCCGGCCTCGTGCAGGGCCCGGGCCTGTTCCCAGGCCGCCGCGCGGACCCGGCCCTTGGGGCCGGTGGCGGCGAGCGGCAGATCTTCGGTCATCGGGCCCTCGACCGGGCCGTAGCCGTACAGGTTGCCGAGCATCACCAGCACCGCCCCGCTGTCCTCGGCCGCCGCGCACAGCGCGGAGGCGAGCGCGGGCCAGCGGGCGGACCACTGCGGCAGCGGGGGCGCGGCGCAGCCGTGGATCGCGACGGCGCCGCGGGCGGCCTCGGCCAGCCGTACGGGGTCGCTCGCGTCCAGGGCGAGGTGCTCGACGCCGTCGACGGGGGCGGCGGGGTGCTCGGTGCGGGTGACGACCCGGACCTCGTGGCCCTGTTCGGCCAGCAGGCGGGTGGTGGCGGCCCCGGCGGGCCCGTGTCCGACGACGAGATGGAAGCTCACGCGCCCACCCTAGAGCGTCCCCCTGACAGGTCGTGACGCGGCTGCGGAAGGGGGTCGGCCGGCGCCGGGGAGGCTGGCAAATACCTGGTATGGCGATAGCAAAAAAGGATCTATGCTGTCGGGCGTTCATGATCCCTTCACAGGAAAACGAAGGTTCCGCTGCATGAAGCTGCCCCGGGTCTCCACCGTCGTCGCCGCCGCCGTCCTGACCCCCGCCGTCCTGTTCCCCTCCTCGGCCATGGCGGCCGACGCCCCGCAGCCCGCCGGGCTCTCCGGTCCTGACACCGCCTCCGGCTCCGCGCCGGACGTCACCCCCGGCGACGACGGCGTCAACGGCGGCCCGGGCAACAGCAGCGGCCCCAAGGCTCCCGAGGGGCAGGAGCAGCGCGACCGCGCCGAGATCCAGAAGATCCTGGACGACAAGAACACCGGCCCCGGTGTGCGCGCGGCGGCCGAGAAGGCGCTCAAGGGCGACGCCGCCGAGCTGCGGCACTTCCTGGAGATCGACCTGGCCAAGAACCGCGGCGACGACCTGCGGGTGAAGGTCTCCCAGCTGATGGCCGCCGGTGGCCCGGCCGTGCGCGCGGCGGGCGGCAAGGCGCTGGACGGCGGCGAGGCCGCCCTCGTGAAGTTCCTCGAGGAGGGCCTGCCGGCCGCTCAGGCCGAGGACGCGGACCGCGCCGAGGTCCAGAAGATCCTGGCCGACCCGGAGACCGGTCCCGGTGTGCGCGCGGCCGGTGAGAAGGCGCTCAAGGGCGGCGCGGCCGAGCTGCGGCACTTCCTCACGGTCGAGCTGGCCAAGAACCGCGGCGACGACAACCGGGTCAAGGTCTCCCAGCAGCTGGCGACCGGCGGCCGCGAGGTGCGCGAGGGCGCCCAGAAGGCGCTGGACGGCGGCGACGCGGAGGTCGCGAAGTGGCTGGCGGAGGGCTACCCCGCGGCCAAGGCCTCGGACGACCGGGTCGCCGTGTTCGTCGCGCTGTCCGACAAGAACACCGGCCCGCACACCGTCGAGGCCGCCAAGAAGGCGCTCAGCGGCACCCCGGCCGACGTCGCCCAGTTCCTGAGCGACCTGCCCAAGCTGCGCGCCTCCGACAACCGCATCAAGGTCTCCCAGCTGATGGAGACCGGCGGCCCGGCGGTGCGCGCGGCGGCCGGCAAGGCGATGGAGGGCAGCGACGCCGACATCGCCACCTTCCTCGCCGAGGGCTGGGCCACGGCCCGCGCCGCGGACGAGGCCGCCGGGAACAAGCCGGCGGACAAGCCCGCCGACAAGCCGGCCGACCAGTCCGCCGGGCAGCAGGGCCAGGGCGCCCAGCAGCCGGCGGCCGTCCAGCCGGCCGCCCTGACCACGTCCGAGGACACCACGGCCGCCACCGCTGCCACCACGGGCACCACCGGCTCCGGCACCGGCTCGCTCGCCGCCACCGGCACCGACGGGCTCGGCTGGGAGGCCGGCGGCGCCGCCGCGGCCGTCGCCGCGGGCGCGGCGCTGGTCGCGCTCTCCCGCCGCCGCTCCACCCAGAGCTGACACCCGGTCGCGTCCCCGGCCGCCGTGCCCACCACGGCGACCGGGGACGCGCCGCGCCCAGCGCCTGCGCTCAGCCCCCGCGCTCGGCGAGCCTCTCCGCGAACTTCCGCGCGAGCAGCTCGCGCCAGCGCGCCGCGTTGCCGCCGTCCAACTGCCCCTCGAAGGCCCGGCGGGCGGCCGCCACCAGCTCCTCGACCGTCCCCGGGCCGGTCCGGTACCCGGTCGCGGCGTCGTACACCGCCCACAGCGCCTCCTCGGTCGGGTCGTCCAGGCCCAGGCAGGTCGCCACCCCGTGCCCGGCCAGGGCCTCGGCCAGCACCGCCTCGAAGACGCGCCGCAACCGCCGACCCTCCGTCACGCCCGGCACATCCGTCGCGTCCGGCACGCCTCAGCCCCCGTCCCCGCCGCCCTCGCCGCTGCCGCTGTTCCCGCCCAGGAGCCGCCGCTCGCGCCGCCGACGGCGGCGCGCCTGGCCGCGCAGCAGCTCGCCCGCGCCGAGCGTCACCGCCGCCACCGCGCGCGCCCAGCGCGGCCCGCCGCGTGCGGCCCACACCACGCACCCGCACCCGGCGAGCACCAGCACCAGCACCCCGACCAACACCGCTCCGACCACCACGGACACCTCTTCTCCCTCACCGGTTCGGCCACGAATCCTGCCATGTGCCAGGATGCCCATCCGAGTACCGACCAGGACGAACGACAAGAGGAGTCACCCGTGGCCAACGCCCGGTTCGCCACCCTGCACACCACGGCGGGCCCGATCCGGCTGGAACTGTTCCCGTTCCACGCGCCGAAGACGGTCCGCAACTTCGTCGAACTCGCCGAGGGCGCCCGGGAGTACACCGACCCGCGCACCGGGGAGCCGGGCAGCGGCCCGTACTACGACGGCACGACGTTCCACCGGGTGATCAAGGGCTTCATGATCCAGGGCGGCGACCCGACCGGTACCGGCACCGGCGGGCCGGGCTACGCCTTCGCCGACGAGTTCCACCCGGAGCTGTTCTTCACCAAGCCCTACCTGCTGGCGATGGCCAACTCCGGCCCGGGCACCAACGGTTCGCAGTTCTTCATCACGGTGGGCACCCCCACCCACCTCAACCGCCGCCACACCATCTTCGGCCAGGTCGCCGACGCCGCCTCCAAGGCCGTGGTGGACGCGATCGCCGCCGCCCCGACCGAGGACGAGCGCCCGGTGGAGGACGTGGTGGTCACCAAGGTCGAGATCACCCACGCGTGACCCCCGGGCCGGCGGCCTTCCCGCCCCGCCCGGTGCGCGGGGTGCGGGCCCGCTACGTCTTCCAGGGCGGCTGCCCGAGCGCCGTCGCGGACGCGACGGTCGACTTCGAGCCGTGGGAGGAGGGCGTGCACCTGGAGGTCGCCGCCGGCGCCACCGTGCGCGGTGACCCGGAGCCGGGGGAGCTCGCCCGCTACCACGCCGCCCTGGCCGAGGGCGTGCGCGCCGAGCTGGCCGAGCAACTGCCCGGTACGGAACCGGCGTTGGCACTGGTCGTGCACCACACCGTGGTGCACGACGTGGACACCAGCGAGTACGCCTACCGCCGGGCCGGGCAGGCAGCGGTGCACGAGGTCCTCGCCCTCCTGAAGGGGGACAGCCGCCGCCCGGCCGAGCGCGGGCGGCGGCAGCGGAGTTGACGGAAGGCCGTGCTCAGCAGCCGCCCGCCGGGCGCTCACGGGTCACCAGGTCCGCCCGCCCCGCCGTGGCGTCCAGCCACACCACCCGGGTGCCCCGGTCGGCGGCCACCGCGTACTGGCCGCCGCGGTCGCAGGAGACCCGCCGCGGCTCACCGCCCGCCAGCGGCACCTGCCACAGCTTGGGCATGGCCGCGTTGGTCCAGCCGCCGGCCGGCTTCGCCGACGTCAGCTGGTAGCTGACGGCCTGGTCGGAGGCGGTCAGCGCGGTGAACCGCGGGGCCAGCGGGGAGCTCGCGGGCACCACGTCCACGACGCCCGAGCCGTCCAGGGCCCCCGAGCGGATGGAGCTGCGAGCGGCCGGGTCGGCGGGGGTGTCCAGCCACACCAGGCGCCCGCCCGCCAGCAGGGTGGAGGAGGTGCGGCTGGGCCCGGAGCCCGCCGGGGCGTGCGCGGTGTACTGGGCGGTGACCTTCCCGGCCGCGAGGGAGTAGACGGTCGGCGCGTACACCTGCTGCCCGCCGTCCTGCCAGGTCTCCGTCCAGCCGAGCAGACCGTCGCGCAGGGTCAGGCCGGACACGCCGTGCCCCTCGGGCAGCGGCAGTTCGACCGCCGGGGCGCCGTCGTGGACCAGGTAGGCCCGGGAGCGGTGGGCGGCGGAGTCGGTGCGCACGTAGGCGATGTCCGGGCCGGAGACCTGGAGGCCGTCGATGCCGTCGGTGGTGCGCAGCAGGCTGCGCACCGGGCCGGCGCCGCTGAGCGGGGCGGTGAGGAGCTCCTTGCCCGGTCCGCCGGAGCCGCCCTGGGCCTCCCACACGGCGGTGGTGCCGTCGGTGGCGGCCCAGCTGTGGAAGCGCCCGTCCTGGGGGCTGAGCCGTACGGGCTCGCCGCGGCCGTCGACGGTGCCGGTGTACAGGCCGTTGCCGTCGGGGCCGTTGGCCAGGACCACCCAGTGCCCGTCGGCGACGACGGGGCTGGACATGCCGTTGGGGATGTCCGTCAGCAGGGTGCGGGCGTCGGTGCCGAGCCGTCGCTGCCAGCCGGCGTGGATCCCGTGGGCGTCGAACGCGGCGGCGACGGCGCGCAGTTGGCGCCGGTCCAGGCCCTGGTCGCGGCCGGCGGCGAGGACCGCGTCGCGGCCGGCGAGGAAGTCGTCGGTGGGGGTGAGGTAGTCGGCGAGCGCGTGGTAGACGAGCCGGTCGGCGGCGAGCGGGTCGATGCTGCGCCGGATGTCCCACAGGGCGCCGCCGAAGATGGTGGAGTTCAGGTGCACCCCGCCGGCGTCGACGTCGAGGGTGCCCAGGTAGTCGTCCACGGTGGTGCGGTGGTCGTCCAGGCGGCGGCTCGCGCACTCCTGCGGGGTGCCGGTGCGGCACAGCGACTCGCCCAGCAGTGGGGCGGTGGGGTCGTCCATGGCCAGGCCGCGGGCGGTGACCTCGATGGCGTTGCCGAAGTAGTCGGCGAGCGCCTCGTTCATGGCGCCGGACTGGCCGAAGTAGGTCAGGTTGGCGGTGTGGTCGATGACGGCGTGGGTCATCTCGTGGCCGGAGACGTCCAGGGCGGCGGAGAAGGGGTAGTGGCCCGGGAGGGCGCCGTAGACCATCTTCTGTCCGTCCCAGAAGGCGTTCGGGAACGGGTTGCCGTGGTCGCTGACGTTGACGACGGAGACGATCGGGCCGCCCTTGCCGTCCAGGCCGTCGCGGCCGAGGCGGTCGCGGTAGAAGTCGTACACGATCCCGGCGTTGACGTGGGCGTCGGTGGCGCCGTCGTCCCCGGTGGCGGCGGGAAAGTCGGGGGTGGGGGAGGAGGCGGGGACGGCGTCGGCGGGCATGGTGTGGTCGAAGTCGCCCTCGTCGCGGCCGGCGGCGTCGTAGGTGGTGATGGCGGCGGGGCGGGTGAGGTCGCTGAGCTGGTAGGTGCCGTCGGGGCGCTGGGCGATGTGGACGGCGGTGGGGCGTCCGTGGGCGTCGGGGGCGGTGCCGGCGGCGGGCCGGAGGCCGTCGGCGGGGGCGGGGCCGGGGTCGGTCGCGGGGCGGGGCGCGCGGGCGTCGTGGGCGAGGGCGACGGTGCCGGCGGTGGCGTCGACGTACACCTCGCGGGCGGTGCCGCCGGCCCCGGGGCGCACGGTGTAGTGCTCGGTCAGACGGCCCGGGCCGCCGGGCAGGACGACGGCGCCGTGGTCCTCGGCGGTGGCGCCGGTGCGCTGCTGCGGGTCGGTCAGCGCGTCGACGGCGGTGCGGCGCAGGGCCTCGGCGGGGACGGCGGGGGTGGTGGGGGCGGTCAGGCCGGTGAAGTAGCGCCCGCCCGCGGACTCGACCTTCTGGGCGGCGCCCTGCCCGGTGAGGTGCACCAGGTACTGGCCGCCGAGGACGGGGATCCCGCCGTGGCGCTGCTCGAACCTGACGGTGCGCCGGCCGTCCGGGCCCGCGGTGGTGGCGAGTTCGGCGAGCTCGCCGGTGTCGATGCGGTAGCGCTCGGGGTGGGCCGCCAGGTGGGCCCGGGCGGCCTGGGCCGGGTCGCCGGGGGCGGGCTCGGCCAGGCCGGTCACCAGCTGCGGGGCGGCGGTGTCCCGGCCCTCGACCAGGGCGGGCACCGGGTCGGCGCCCGCGGCGGGGGCCGGTGTCGGTGGGGGCGCGGCCAGGGCGGGCGGTGCGGTCAGGGCCAGCGCCACGGTGGTGGCGGCGACGGCCAAGGTGCGGGCGGTGCGCGGGTGTCGGGGCACGGCGGTCCTCTCACGGGCGGGTGCGGGGGTGCGACGGCACGGCGGTGCAGTCGCGCCCGTCCACCATAGGCAGTCTGGCGACATATGTCGATTGACTGCTCATCAAGTCCGGTCCCGCGCGGCCCCCTTCCGGTCCACGGCCGTCCGTGGGCGACCCGTTCAGCCCCGTTCAGCCCCGTGCTGCCCGGTACCGCTCCCGCAGGTCCGCGGCCGTCCAGCGGCCCAGGAACACCGCGCCGTACGCGGTGAACGGGACGGGCAGGGCGAACAGCGGCACCGACAGCCAGCTCGGCCGGCCGGTGCTCATCCGCCCCCGGTCGTCCAGCCACACCGTGACCTCATGGCCCTCCGGGTACGGCCCCTCCGGCCGCTCCGCGCTGAACTCCCGCCCGTCCACGCTCCAGCGGAAGGTGCAGGCGTACGTCTTCGCGCCCAGGCCGCCGCCCTCCCCGCCCGGCTCCTGGCCGCTCACCCGGCAGCCCGTCACCCGGGCCGTGGCGGCGCGCGGGTGGCCCAGCCGCTCCCGTACGGTGCCGGCGACCTGCGCCGCCAGGAACACCGAGAGCAGCGTCAGCAGCAGGAACCCCGCCGCCCGGGTGCCCGTCCCGCGCAGCCGGTCCGGGCCGCTCCGGCGCACCGGGAGCCAGGCCGCCGGGCCCGCCACCGCAGCCCCGGAGCACAGCCACCACAGCCAGCCGGGCACCGCGTCGTCCTGCGACCACAGCCACACCGCCGCCGCACCCGCGAGCGCCAGCGTCACCACCGCCGCCGCGGCCACCGCCAGGCACCACCGCACCCGTCCGTCCAACGCCCCGCCCCCCGATGCCACGGCCCGTCACCGTCCTCCTGCCCGATCCTGGGGCCGCCCGGCCCCCGTGACCAGGATTTCCCCCGAGCGGTGACAAGGCCGCGACATCCTCGCGGGCGGACCGCGCCCGCCCCCGTCAGGAGCCGGACAGGGTGATCCCGAGGATCCGCGCCCCGGTCTCGGTGCGCGGCCGGTGCCGGCTGCCCGGCGCGAACACCACGTAACTGCCCGCCGGGTGGCGCTCCGCGCCCTCGATCACCTCGCCGCTGAGCACGTAGTACCGCTCCTCGGTGTGGTGCACGTCGACCTCCGGCCACCGGCTGCCCGGCGCGAAGTCGATCAGCCAGGCCCGGGCGTGGTCGGTGGCGGTCAGCCGCCGCCGCACGATCCCCGGCCCGACCTCGACCGGGTCCACCTCCTGCGCGAGCAGGGCCGTCTTCAGCCCGTCGTCGTCCAGTACGTCCGCGTCGTCGTTCAGTGCGTCGTTGTCGTCCATGCCCCCACTGTGGCCGCCCGCGCCCCCACCGCCCCAGTGTCCGGAAAGACATCCTCGGGTACATTCCTGCCATGGAAGCCCCCGCCGCGACACCGCCCCGCCACCGGGTGGTGGCCCTGCTCGGCGCACCCCAGTCGCCGTTCGAACTCGCCTGCGCCGCCGAGGCCTTCGGCACCGAACGGGCCGGGCTGCCCTCGTACTACGACCTCACGCTGTGCACCGAGCACCCCGGCCCGCTGCCCACCACCCTCGGCGTCCCGCTGCTGGTCGAGGAAGGGCTGACCGCCCTGGAACGGGCCGACACCGTGGTCGTCCCCGGCTGGCAGCCGCCCGGCACACCCGCCCCACCCGCCGTCCTGGACGCGCTGCGCGCCGCCCACGCCCGCGGCGCCCGGATCGTCTCCATCTGCACCGGCGCCTTCGTGCTGGCCCAGGCCGGACTGCTGGACGGGCGCCGCGCCACCACCCACTGGGGCCGCACCGCCCAACTCGCCGCCCAGCACCCGGCCCTGGAGGTCGACCGGGACGTGCTGTACGTCGACCACGGCGACGTCGCCACCAGCGCCGGCTCCGGCGCCGGCATCGACCTGTGCCTGCACCTGCTGCGCCGCGACCACGGCGCCGCCTACGCCGCCCAGGTCGCCCGGCACATGGTGCTGCCCCCGCACCGCGAGGGCAGCCAGCTGCAGTACGCCGCCGCCCCCGCGCCCGCCCGGGCGGACGAGTCGCTGGCCCCGCTGCTGGAATGGGCCGAGCAGCGGCTCGGGGAGCGGCTGACCCTGGACGGCCTCGCCGCCCGCGCCGGGCTCTCCGCCCGCACCCTGGCCCGGCGCTTCGCCGAACAGCTCGGCACCAGCCCCGGCCAGTGGCTGCTGGCCCGGCGCATCGACGCCGCCCGCGCCCTGCTGGAACGCACCGACCTGCCGGTGGAGGCCGTCGCCGCTCGGGTCGGCCTGGCCTCCGCCGTCAACCTGCGCCGCCGCTTCCACACCGCGCTCGGCACCACCCCCGGCGCCTACCGCCGCACCTTCGGCACCGCCCCCCGGCCCTGAGGACCCGCCGCCCGGGCACCCGGCCGGCCCCGCCGCGTCCGCCAGCCCAGCCGCTAGCCCGCCGCGTCCGGCAGCTGCGCCGGGCACGTTCCACCCTGGCGGTAGCGCCACCCCGCGGCCGGCCCGGGGCTCAGCCCGGGCGGCGTACGGGGGCTGGTCCTCGGTCCTGGCCGCCTTCGCCGAAGCGTTCCTGCGCGGGCGCGGGCGCACCGCCCAGGCGGACCCCGTGCGCCGGGGCCACAGCCTGGGCCTGGCCATCATCGAAGCCCGTCACGAAGGCCTCGACCTCACCCTCGAGCCCTTCGGCGGCCTGCGCGCCACCCTCACCCCGCCAGCCCTGCCCCGGCAGTAGCGGGCTCCCCGGGCAGCCGCCCGAGACTCGGCCCGCGCGGCGTACGGGGGTCTCGCCCTCGGCCTCGGCCACCTTCACCGAAGCGTTCCCGCCCGGCCGCGCGTGCCCCGCCCCGGCAGTAGCGGCCGCCCAAGGCTCAGCCCGCGCGGCGTACCGGGGTCTCGTCCTCGGCGCCGGCGACCCACTCCGGCAGGGGTTCGCGCCTGGCGAGCCAGTGGGCGGCCCGCCCGCCCAGGCCGGTGCGGGCGGCGACGACGCCGCCGGTGATGGCGCAGGTGGTGTCCACGTCGCCCAGGCCCTCGGCGGTGGTCCACAGCGCGTCGGCGAGGCTGTCGAGGTGGTGGGCGGCCGACCACAGGGCGAAGGGGACGGTGTCGCCGGCCCGGACCCGCTGCCCGCTGCCGAGCAGGTCCGCCGCCCGCCAGGGCTCGGTCTCCGGGGCGAGTGAGGCGGCCCGCTCCAGGCCGTCGCGCACCGGACCGGCCGGGGTGCGCCGGGCCACCTCGGCGAGGAACCCCGCCCCGGCCACCGCCTCCGTCCCGCCGTCCGCGCGCCCGCGGGCGGCGAGCGCGGCCGCCAGCGCCACGGCCACCGCGCCAGCGATCCCCTCGGGGTGGGCGTGCGTCACCTCCGCCGACAGCGCGGCCTGCTCCGCGGCCTCGTCCAGGTCCGCGTGGAACCAGGCCCCCAGCGGCGCGACCCGCATCGCCGCGCCGTTGCCCAGGCTGCCCTGCCCGTCGAACAGCTTCCGCGACTCGGCCCGCCACTGCGACGGCCGGTCGGCCAGCCGGGGCAGCAGCAGGCTCATCCCGTTGCCGTAGCCGCGGTACGCGTCGGCCAGGTA
The DNA here is from genome assembly GCF_042884005.1 of Kitasatospora sp. NPDC058162. Lineage (NCBI taxonomy): Bacteria > Bacillati > Actinomycetota > Actinomycetes > Kitasatosporales > Streptomycetaceae > Kitasatospora > Kitasatospora sp. NPDC058162. Next base: position 67,558 of record NZ_JBHVUS010000014.1, on the reverse strand, counting down.
CGTCGCCCCGAAGGCCTGCGCCAGCCGCTCCTGGTGCACCGCCTCGTACGCGGTGAGGATCCCGTACACCGACAGCGCCATCGCCGTGTCGTCGGTCCAGTGCCACGGGGTCTCCGCCGGCACCTGCCGGGCCCGGATCTGACGGAATGCCACCGCGGGCCCGCGGAAGAGCGGGAACCACCGCTCCCCGAAGCCGTCCCCGAGCGCCAGGCCCTCCAACGCGTCACGTGCTGCCGAATAGGTCATGGCCGGCATCCTCGCACCGCCCGGGCCCCGGCGGGAGGCGGGTCGGCGGGAGGCGGGGCGTCAGTTCGCCGTGACCGGGAGCAGTCCGCGCTCGCCGAAGACCTTCTTGGCAACGAAGGTCGCGTTCAGCGCCTTGGGGAAGCCGCAGTACACGGCCGAGTGCAGCAGGGCCTCGGTGATCTCGACGGGGGAGAGGCCGACGTTGAGGGAGGCGTTGATGTGGACCTCCAGCTGCGGCTCGCAGCCGCCGAGCGCGGTGAGCATCCCCAGGGTCACCAACTGCCGGTCGCGCGGGGCGAGTTCGGGGCGGCTGTAGACGTCGCCGAAGCCCCAGGCGACGACCTGGTGGGCCAGCTCGGGGCTGATGTCGGCCAGCGCGTCCACCACCCGCTGCCCGCCCTCGCCGTCGACCCGGGTGAGCACCTCCATGCCCCGGTCGAACCGCTCCTGCCGCTGCCCGGCCTGCTGCTCCGAAACACCCATGGCGCCTGTCCTCTCCTCGTACTGTTCTCCGTGCCGTGCTCCCGGCCGACCGGCCGTGACCACGGAAGGAACCGTAGGACTTGGAGTGCACTCCAACTCAAGCCGGGCCCGGAGCCGCGGCCGAACGACACCCCGTCAGGGGGTTCCTGTTGCGGTTGGGTCACGGAGTGTCCGGTTGATCGGGCATTGGGCGGGAGTGCGGTGATTCTTTTCGTTGGCGAGAATGTCATCGGACTCTCATAATGCCTGCTGAGACACGTGATGGACGGTCCGGGAAGGCCGCAGGGGGAGCGGATTCCGACGGTGGCCCGCGTGCGAAATTCCGATCATTCCCATGGGGGGAGTCCTTTGTCCGCGCCCGAGAACGAGAGCGCCGCGTTCACCGACCCGCCGCCGGAGCCCGCAGCCGCGCCGGAGCCCGCAGCCGCGCCGGAAGCCGCCGCTGCGCCCGAGCCCGCGCCCGCTGCCGCCCCGCGCCGGCTGCCGCGCGCCGTCGGCATCGCGCTGGCCACCGCCGGACTGCTCGCCGTCACGGCGGCCAGCGCCGCGGTGACCGTCGCGGTCGGCAAGCCGGACGGCCGCCCGGCCGCCGCACCCGCGCCGCGCGCCACCGCCACCGCCGCCCCGACGAGCACCGGCCCGAGCACGACGCCCTCCGCCGCACCCGTCCCGGTGCCGACGGTCGTCCCGACCGAGCCCGCCCCGGCCAGCACCGTCAAGGGCACCGTCAGCGGCGGCACGCACGACGGCGACCTGCGCTACTTCCTGCTCCCGATCCCCGCCGGCGGCGAGTCCTACGGGCCCGCCGACGGGATACCGATGACCCGCGACGACGTCTCCGAGATGTTCGGCAAGCCGGACGACATCGACACCATCCTCAACCGGCTCGGCTACCGGGACGGCGCCACCCGCACCTACCGGACGGCCGACGGCACGGCCGAAGTGACCGTCACCCTGCTGCACTTCGGCTCCGCCGACCTGGCGAGCAGGTTCGTCCAGGGCTACACCGTCAAGTCGCAGGAGTCGATCGACATCGACGGCGACCCCAACGCCCACGGCTTCCGCCGCAAGCCCAAGAACGAGTCCTACACCGGCTCGATGACCGGCATCTCGAGCCAGGGCGACGTCCAGTACACCGTCGACGTCGAGGTCAAGGGCACGCCGGACAAGGCGCTGCTGAACGACCTGATGAAGCGCCAGCGCGAGTGGCTCGCCTCCGGCGGCTGAGCCCGCGCCCGCCCCACGACGTCGTTCCCACTTCCTCCTCTGGAGTCGTTTCCGTGACCACCGAACCCGAGCAGCCGCCGTCCGCGGCCGCCGAGCCACCGCTGCCGCCCGTGCCGCCGGTACCCCCGGTCCCGCCCGTACCCCCGGTGCCGGCCGAACCGTCCGTCCCGTCCGTCCCGCCCGTGCCGCCGGTCCCGCCGGTGCCCCCCGTCCCGGCCCCGTCCCCCTGGTCGGCCGAGGCGACGGCGCAGCAGGCTCAGCAGGCGCCAGCCGCAGAGGAGTTCGCCCCTGCGGCGGCCGCCTACGCCGACTACCTGTCGGCCGGCCCGGAGACCGCCCCGCGCGCCCCGCGCCGCCCCCGCCCGGTGCTGCTGTCCGTCTGCGCCCTGGTCGTGGGCGCGCTGGCCGGCGGCGGCGTCGGCTACGCGATCCAGGCCCAGCGCCCGCCCACGCCGCTGCCCCCGATCCAGGTCGCCCTGCCCGCCTACCCGGCCGAGGCGGTCGACCCGGCCGCCCTCGCCGCCGCCCAGCCCGGCCCGCCGGCCATCGACGGTGACCTGCGCAAGCTGCTGATCAGCGTCCCCGACGGCAGCACCGCCTGGGGCGACTTCCCGTACGAGCCGAGCTGGATGTCGATCGGCGAACTCGCCGAGCGCAACGGCGACGCGGCCTACGTCTTCAAGAACCTGGCCAGGACCGGCTTCCGGCGCGCCGCCGAGGTGGACTGGAAGAAGGACGACATCCGCTACCGGGTCATGCTCACCCAGTACACCCCCGAGCACCTCGACAAGGCCGCGGGCCCCTCCTACGGGAAGAGCTTCGCCGACGGCGCCAACGGCGGCTACTACGCGGAGACCGAGCCCAGCAGCTGGTCCGACACCAAGGAGCAGTACTACTACGGCCGCGCCGCCGCCCAGCGCGGCACGGTGCAGATGAGCGTGGAGGTCTTCAGCCCCAAGCCGGTGGACACCGGGGACCTCAAGGCCCTCGCCAAGCAGCAGTGGGAGCGGCTGGCATGACCGACGAATCCGTGACCTCCACGCCCGCCGCCCCGACGGTCCCCGCATCTCCTGAACCGCCCACCCCCACAAGCCAGTTGAACCCTGCCCCGAACCCGGCCCAGCGCCGCCTGCTGCGCGCGGGCGCCGCCACCGTGGCCGCCGCCCTGGTCGGGGTGGTCATCGGCGTCGGCATCATCAAGACCCAGTACGACGACCCCGCCCCGGCCGCGGCCGCCGGCCCCACCGGCGCCCCCGCCCCGACCGCCACCCCCACGCCGTTCGGCGCCAAGTCCAACGGCAGCCACTTCGGCTCGCTGCGCGACCTGCTGCTGCCCGTCCCGGCCGGCTACGCCCCGGGGCCCGACGAGGGCGGCTACGGCAACGACACCGAGCTCGGCGCCGGACAGCTGACCGACGAGATGGACGCCGAACTCCAGCAGATCCCCAAGGACAAGCGCGACAAGCTCCGCTCCTACTGGCAGGGCCTGCACGTCAAGGGCACCGGCGTGCGGACCTACCGCAACGAGGACAACAACCTGGTGATCGGGTTGCGGCTGCGCCAGTTCAACCAGCAGGAGGTGCAACGGATCAACGAGTACACCGCGGTGTTCACCGGCGACACCGGCATCTTCCGCTCCGGCCCGCAGGTCCCCGGCCACCCCGAGGCGCACTGCTACCTGATGCCCGCGCCGCCGTCCGCGCCGATCGACTACCTGGAGTGCTCGGCCGCCGAGGGCGACCTCCTGGTGGTCATGAGCGCCGAGGGCGTGGCGCCGCTGCCCAAGGACCGGATCGTCGCCCTCTTCACCATGCAGCTCGACCGCCTCGCCAGCCCGGGAGCCTCCGTATGACCGACCACGCCCCCGCGCCGCAGCCCGCGCCGGAGCCGCACGACCAGGCCCCCGCGGCCCCCGCCGCGCCCGAGAGCCCCTGGGCCGCCGTCACCGTCGACGACCCGCAGCCCGAGGCCGCCCAGGCCCCCACGACGGCGGAGGCCGCCGAGGAGCAGGCCGCCCGCCGCACCCGCCGCCGCAAGGCCGCGGTGCGCTGGGGCAGCGCCGTCCTGGTGTTCGCCCTGGCCGGCACCGGCGCCGCGCTGGCCGTCACCGCCCCCGAGCGCACCGACATCCCCGGCCTGGCGACGGCCGGCGACGGCCGCTACACCTTCCCGCCCTTGGCCCTGCCGCCGCTGCCCTCGGGCAAGGCCGCGCCCGATCTGAAGGACAAGGGCAGGGACAAGACCAAGGACAAGGACGCTGGCCTGCACCTGGCCGACCTGCGCTACCTGCTGCTGCCCGCCCCCAAGGAGGCCGGCGGCTCGGTGAAGGCGCCGGTGTTCCCGTCCCCGACGGCCCCGGCGTCGCCCACGGCGGCCCCCTCCGACGCCCCGTCGGCCACCGCGAGCCCGAGCGCCCCTCCCACCCTCCCCGCGGTCCCCGACGGGGCGGCGGCCCCGGCCAACTGGGTGTCCTGCGGCGCGCTGGAGGGCGACGCGCAGAACGCGGCCAGGCTGCGCGCCCTGCTGCTGCAGAACGCGTGCCGCGCGGCCACCGTGCGGGAGTGGACCGCCTCGGACGGCACCAGCACCCGGATCCGGCTGCTGCGCTTCGGCTCCTCGGCCGAGGCCTGGGACACCTTCTCCCGGATGCGGTCGGAGATCCAGCTCAAGGCCGCGCCCGACGCGAGGACCACGACCGCCGCCTCCGACAGCGAGCTGCCCGACGGCGTGGAGGTGACCCGCAAGGAGTCCCGGGAGACGGTGGGCAAGGACGTGCCGACGACCCGTCTGGCGTACGTGTCGGCCTCCGACGTGGTCGCCGTGATCACCATGACCAACCCCCGCGGCGTGCCGGTCTCGGCCTTCCGCCAGGTGGTCGACCTCCAGTGCGACCTGCTCGCCTGAGCCACCCGACCGCCCGAGGGCCCCTCACCCCCGCCACGGGGGCGAGGGGCCCTCGGGCCGTCACGGTGCGACGGCCCGGCCGGCGCACCGTACTCGAACGGCCCTCCGGCCGCCAGGCGGTGACGAAACGGTGACCTCCATGTCCGGCACAAGCCCCGTCCTTCAGGGCGGGGCTAGCCGGTTCGGTCCGCAGCGCGGAGCGTTGTCAGTCACCTCGGGTAGGTTGACCGTCATGCAGCTCCGCTACAACTTCCGCGCGTACCCGACGCCGGGTCAGGCACACAGCCTGGCCCGTGCGTTCGGGTGTGCTCGCGTGGTCTTCAACGACGGGCTCAGTGCCCGTCGGGAAGCCCACGCGGATGGGCTGCCGTACATCAAGGACACCGACTTGCAGAAACAGGTCATCACCGCCGCGAAGCGCACCGAGGAACGGGCGTGGCTGGGTGAGGTGTCATCGGTGGTGCTGGTGCAGTCGCTGCGGGATCTGCATACCGCCTACCGGAACTTCTTCTCCTCGGTCACCGGCAAGCGCAAGGGGCCGAAGGTAGCGCCGCCACGCTTCAAGTCGAAGCGGGACAACAAGCAGAGTGTCCGGCTCACCGCCAACGGCTTCTCGCTGCGCGACAACGGCAAGCTGTACGTAGCCAAGGTAGGAGACCTTGCTGTCCGGTGGTCCCGGCAACTGCCGTCCACCCCGACCAGCGTTACTGTCACCAAGGACGCGACGGATCGGTACTGGGTGTCGTTCGTGGTCGAGACCGACCCGGACATCCTCCCCGAGACCACCGCCGAGACCGGCATCGACCTCGGACTCGCCCACTTCGCCGTCCTGGCCGACGGCCGCAAGGTCGACTCCCCGAGGTTCCTGCGCCGTGCCGAGAAGAAGCTCAAGCGGATGCAGAAGGCCCTCAGCCGGTGCGCGAAGGGAAGCAACAACCGGGCCAAGGCCCGAAAAAAGGTAGCCCGGCAGCACGCCCGCGTGGCGGACAAGCGGCGGGACTGGCACCACAAGCTGAGCACTTCGATCATCCGCGATACCCAAGCGGTGTACGTCGAAGACCTCTCGGTCAAGGGCCTCGCCCGTACCAACCTCGCCAAGTCCGTGCAGGACGCCGGATGGTCCCAGTTCGTCACCATGCTGGAGTACAAGGCCCTCAAGCACGGCCGCCACTTCGGCAGGATCGGCCGGTTCGAGCCCACCAGCCAGGTGTGCTCGGCCTGCGGAACCAAAGACGGCCCCAAACCCCTCCACGTCCGCGAGTGGACCTGTGGGGACTGCGGGAGCGCCCACAACCGCGACGTCAACGCCGCACGCAACATCCTGGCCGCCGGACGGGCGGACAGGCGAAACGCCTCGCAGAGCGCAGGTAAGACCGGACCCGTTCCGGCACAGCGCGTTGAAGCAGGAACCCACCGAGACCGGCACGTGCCGGTGGTAGGAATCCCGGTCCTTCAGGGCCGGGAGGACGTCAAAAATCCCTGATGGATCCCTTGCGAAAACCGGCGCTCGGCGGACATACGATCATCGGTGCCCGGTGATCGCAGCACCGGGTCACCACACATGGGGGATCGGAAGATGAGCACACCACCACCGGGCGGGTTCGGGGTCAACCACGACGCGCTGGACAAGGCGCACACCACGCTGACCAACCTGGCCCACGACTGCCCCGGTGCGGGTGCGGTCGCCGACGACGCCACCGGGACGGCCGTCACCGGCCTCAAGGGCTGGGACAGCGCCGGGGCGTTGAAGGACTCGCTGGACGAGTGGCACCAGCAGGTCAAGGCGCTGACCGGGCGGCTGAACGCCAACGCCGCCGCGATGCAGAGCACCGGCGCCAACTACCGCAGTACCAACCTGTCCATCGCCCAGTCCCTCCAGGTGCCGTGACCATGCTCGGATACGAAGACGTCCTCAACGCCAACCCCGACGCGCTGACCGCCGCCGCCACCCAGTGGCGCGCGATGGCCGTCCGCTTCCACACCATGCAGACCACCATGGAGCAGGACGTCCTGGGCGGGAGCGGCAAGGGCGGCGGCATCGGCGGCAGCGGCCTGTTCACCCCGGGCGGCAACGGCCTGCCGGGCAGCGGCAGCGGTCTGGGCGGCGGGCCCTGGTGGACGGGCAGCGCCGCCAACCTGGCCAACACCGCGCTGCTGGCGACCAAGGGCCAGATCGTCGACGCCCAGACCGAGGCCAACGCGATGGCCTCGCTGCTCGACGAGGCGCACGCCGACTTCGCCGCCGCGCAGAAGCAGACCCGCGACGCCGCCGACGGCGCCGTCAAGGACGGCTTCAAGGTCACCGGCACCGGCACCGCGGTGTTCGACGAGACCACGCTCGACCCGGCGACCCGCCAGGCGCTGCACCACGACCCGGAGGCCCGGCAGTCCTACCAGGACGCGGCCGCCAAGTGGACCGCGGCGATCTCGGCCGGCGTGCAGGCCGCCACCCGCGCCGACCAGCGCATCGCCGCCGCCCTGCGCGGCGCCTCCAAGGCCGGCAACCCGCTGGACACCACCTTCAACGGCGGGGCGGTGGGCGGCGGCGACGCCGGCGACGCCCAGCGCGCCGCCGACCTGGCCACCCACCTGGACGACCTGACCCCGGACCAGCTGCTCCAGCTGCAGGACCTGATGAAGGACAAGGCCGACCACCCCGCCTTCTCCCAGGGCCTGCTGGACCGGCTCGGCCCGGACGGCATGCTCAAGCTCGCCGGGAAGCTGAGCAGTCCCGGCGACGACAAGAAGGCCGCCTACACCGACCTCCAGGGCGGCCTCACCCACGCCCTGGCCTCCGCCACCCAGGACACCAACACCGACTTCTACCGCCGCTGGCGCGACGGCATGAGCAAGGTCGGCTGCGACAAGGACCACAACTACGGCTCCAACACCGAGCCGGTGTACGGGTACCAGGTCCTCACCACCCTGATGGCCAAGGGCGACGCCAAGTACTCCGCCGGGATGCTCGGCGACCTGGCCGACGACATCACCGCCGCGGAGAAGAAGACCCCCGACGCGTGGAGCTACAAGGCCAACCACAACGGCACCGCGCTGGGCGCCGACCCGCTGGACAACGTGCTCGCGATCATGGGCCGCGAACCGGACGCCGCCACCGCCTACCTGGACCCGAACTCGGGCGGCGGCAACCAGCACCTGCACTACCTGCTCAAGGACCGCAAGTGGCCCGAGGGCTGGGTCACGTCGATGGCCGGCCCGTTCAAGATGCCCGACCCGCTGTCCCAGAGCGGCCTGGGCGCGGCCCTGGAGGCCGCGACCACCGGCCAGCCGGCCGGCGCCCCGCACACCGGCCACCACACCGAGGCCCAGGCCCGGATCATGCACGACACCGTCACCACCCTGGACGAGGGCCAGGGCGGCAACAAGGTCAACGCCAACCTGCGCCAGCCGCTGGCCAACGCCCTGGCCGACTACACCAACGACACCCACGAGATCTTCAACGGCCGCAACTCCCAGTACCAGGACCACGGCAGCGCGGTGTGGACCGACGCCAATGGCACCGTGCACATGGGCGTCGGCGAGGACAGCCTGGTGCGGGTGATGCGCGGACTGTCCGACAACCCCGACGCCTACGCCACCCTGCACCAGGCCGAGAGCGCGAAGATCGCCCAGGAGCTGTCCTCGATGGGGCCCAACCCCTCGCAGAACGACATCCAGGACGTGATGAACAAGGGCGCCGCGAGCCTGGGCGTCTACGACGCGATCCGCGCCGACGTCGCCATGGGCCAGCGCGACGACGCCAACCTCCAGGCCGACTGGCAGGCCAAGGTCGCCTACCACGTGGTCGGCGCCCCGCTGACCCCCATCCCGTGGGTCGGCGACGGCGCCCAGCGCCTGGTCGACACCTGGGCCTGGGAGTGGGACAACCAGATGAAGGACCACAACAACAGCGTCGCCAACGCCAAGATCTCCGACACCTACCTCGACGCCAACAACGAGATGACCCACCTGGTCAGCGGCTGGGCCAAGGACCGTGGCATGGACCCGGACAGCAGCATGATCCACGTCGTCGAGGACGCCTCCCACGACCGCCGCTCCACCAGCGCCACCACCGCCGGCCACTTCCTCGGCCGCGGCAACTCCTGACGGACCCGACGGATCTGACGTACCGTCAACTCCACTGCGGCCGCCGCCTCCTGGGATTGGGGCGGCGGCCGCGGGCCGTCCGTCCCCGCCGGCCGCGGGAGGACCCGCCGGAGCGGTTGAACCCGGCGGGCCCCCGCAGCCGTCACCCCGGTGGGAGCGAAAAAGGTGGACGGGCGCCGCACGACACGGTCCTGCGGCGCCCCCGCCACGGCCCCGTACCACGGCCCGCCGGACGCCGCGTGCGGCCGCAGCACGCCCCCACGGGGCCGGAGGACACGTGACCATCCGCACCGGGAGCACCGGCACCGGGCGACCAGGCACCGGGAGCACCGGCACCGCGAGAACGAGCACCGGGAGCACAAGCACCGGCACCGCCCACCGGCCCGCCCGCTGGGTCCGCGCCAGGCTGCGCGCCGACCCGGCGGCCGCGCTGCTCATGGCGGCCCTCGCCTTCACCACCGTCTTCCTCGCCGCCGCCCTGCCCCGGCTCCAGGACCGCGGTGCCGACGCCGCCCTCCAGGACTACGTCAGCCACCGCGACCTGAGCCTGAGCAGCCTGCAGTACACCTCCCGCACCCGCCCGACCGACACCGCCGCCGACCTCGCCGCCGTGCGCCACGCCCTCACCGGGCGCCTGGCAACCGCCCTGCCGCTCGCCCCGGCGGGCGAGGCCGTCGGCACCCGGGCCCGCGCCAAGGGCGACCTGAACAACCCCGGCTACGCCCGGATCGCCGCCGACACGGCCCCCAAACTGGACCTGCTGCACCTCGACGGCCTCGCCGACCGGGTCACCCTCACCGACGGCACCTGGCCGACCCCCGCCCCCGCCGACGGCCCGCTGCCGATCGTGGTGAGCGCCGAGGCCGCCCGCACCATCGGCATCAGGACCGGCGACGTCCTCGACAACGGCACCGGCGAATCCGGCGCCCGCCGCACCATCGTCGTCGGCCTCTACCGCGTCAACGACCCGCTGGACCCGTACTGGGACGAACTCGGCTGCCCGGCCCGCGCCTGCCTGCGCCTGGACCCCCTGGGCAACGACTGGTGGCAGACCACCGGCTTCACCGACGGCGCGAGCCTTGCGGCCCTGGCCCGCTGGGGCGGGGGCGCCGACGACTTCTGGCGGCTGCCCGTCGACCCCGCCGCCCTGCGCGCCGACCGGCTCGACCGCACCATCGCCACCGTCGAGTCCTTCCTCAACGGCCCCGACGCCAGGGCGCTGGCCCCCACGAGCGGCCGCGCCGACCTGCGCACCTCCTCCGCCCTCCCGGACACCCTCACCCGGGCCCGGGACCGCTACCGGGCCGCCACACCGCTGGCTGCGATCGGCCCGGCCGGCGCCGCGGGCGTGGCGACGGTGGTGCTGTTCCTGGCCGCCGCCCTCTCCACCGACCGGCGCGCCGCCGAGATCCGGCTGCTGCGCGCCCGCGGCGCCTCCCGCACCGGGGTGCTGCTGCGGCTGCTCGGCGAGGGCGCGGTCACCGTCCTGCCCGCCGCCGCGCTCGCCACCGTCCTCGCCCTGGTACTGCTGCCCACCCCCCGCTGGGGCCCGGCGGTGCTCGCCGCCCTGGCCGCCGCCCTGATCGCCCTGGCGGCCTTCCCGGTCCGGGCCGTCCTGGCGCGCTCGCGCCCGCGCGGGCCCGGCGGCCCGCGCCGGCTGATCGGCGAACTCAGCGTCCTGGCGGTCACCGTCGCGGCGGTGGCCGAGCTCCGCCGCCGGGGCGTCGGCCACCCCGGGTCCGGGAGCGACCCGCTGCTGGTCGCCGCCCCGCTGCTGCTCGCCGTCACCGCCGGGCTGCTGCTGGCCAGGACCGCGCCGCCGCTGATCGGCCGACTCGCCGCACTCGCCGGCCGCAGCCGCGGCCTGACCGGCTTCCTCGGCCTGGCCCGCGCCGCCCGGGACACCACGGGCCGCCACCGGCCCTCCGCGCTGCCGCTGCTCGCCCTGCTGATCGCCGTCACCAGCACCGGCTTCGGCGCCACCGTGCTCGACGCCGTCGACCACGGCCGGACCCGCGCCGCGCGCCTGGCCACCGGAGGCGACACCGCCCTCGTCGTCCCCGACTACGCCACCGTGCCCGAGGCCTTCACCGCGGCCGCCGCCGGCCTGCCCGGGGTCCGCGCCGCCGCCGCCGTCCGGGTCGAGGCCAAGGCCCTGCTGCTGGGCACGGGTTCGGACTACACCAAGGTCACCGTGGTGGTCGCCGACCCGGCCCAGTACGCCCGGATCGCCGCCGGCACCGGCGCCGGCGGCTTCGACCCGGCGAAGCTCACCGCCGCCGGCCCCGGCACCCCCGTGCCCGCGCTGGTCAGCCCCGACCTGGCCGAGCGCTTCGCCGCCGGCCCGCCCACCCTCCACCTGACCAGCGGCAACGACCTGCGCACCACCGTCGCCGGGGCGCTCACCGCCACCCCCGCCCTGCCGGACCCGGGCCTGCCCTTCGTCGTGGTCCCGGCCGGCCCGGCCGCCGAGCGCCTGCCGGAACTCGGCAAGCCCAACCGGTGGCTCGCCGTCGGCGACATCGACCCCGAAGCGGTCCGGGCCCTGCTCCGGGACCGGGGCCTGACCCAGCCCACCGGCATCCTCAAGCTCATCCAGGACGACGACGCCGCGGCCGGCCGCGCCACCCACGGCCTGCCGCCCGGCTACGCCGTCCACAGCAGCCGCGAACTGGCCGCCCAGCTCGCCGACGACCCCCTCCAGCAGGCCGCCGGACACCTGTTCCGCTACGCCGCGGCCGCGGCCGCCGGCTTCGCCCTGCTCGCCGTCCTGCTGACCCTGCTGCGCACCGCGCCCGAGCGCGCCGCCGTCCTCGCCCGGCTGCGCACCATGGGCCTGCGGCCCCGTCAGGGGCTGGCGCTGATCACCGTCGAGGCGCTGCCGCAGGCCCTGACGGCCACGGTGGGCGGGGGCCTGGCCGCGCTCGCGGCGGCGGCCCTGCTCGGGCCGGCCTTCGACCTGTCGACCCTGGTCGGCGCCGGGGTCGGCGACGCCCTGCGGCCCGCGGCGCTGCCGGTGCTGCTGCCCACGGCGGGCCTGGCGCTGCTGGTCTGCCTGGCCGTCGTGCTGGAGACCGCGGTCGCCGGACGGCGCCGGCTCACCGCGGAACTGCGGGCCGGCGACCGGCTCTGACCCCGCCCGCAGGTGGGCGGGGTCGTTGCCCTCAGGCGCGGTGGTACTGGATCGGGGAGTGGACCTCGCCGCCGAGGTCGCGGGCCGCGTGGCGGGCCCAGAAGGGGTTGCGCAGCAGCTCACGGCCGATCAGGACGGCGTCGGCCCGGCCGTCGGCGAGGATCTCCTGCGCCTGGGCCGCCTCGGTGATCAGGCCGACGGCCGCCACCGGCAGGCCCGCCTCGTTGCGCACCGCCTCGGCGAAGGGCACCTGGAAGCCGGGCGCGGCCTCGATCCGGGCGTCGGGCACCAGGCCGCCGGTGGAGACGTCCAGCAGGTCCACGCCGTGCGCCTGCAGCTCCTTGGCCAGCCGCACGGTGTCCTGCGAGGTCCAGCCCTCGCGGCCGTCCTGCGGGTTCTCGCTGAGCCAGTCGGTGGCCGAGACGCGGAAGAACAGTGGCAGCTCCTCGGGCCACACCGCGCGCACCGCGTCGACGACCTCCAGGGCGAAGCGGATCCGGCCCTCGAAGGAGCCGCCGTAGCCGTCGGTGCGGTGGTTGCTCTGCGGGGAGAGGAACTGGTGGATCAGGTAGCCGTGGGCGCCGTGGAGTTCGACGGCCTGGAAGCCGGCCGCCAGCGCGCGCCGGGCGGCGTCGGCGAACTCCCTTACGATCCCGGCGATCTGATCGGCCGTCAGTTCGTCGGGGGTGGTGTGCTCGGGGGAGAAGGCCACGGCGCTGGGGGCGACCGGGGTCCAGCCGTGCTCCTCCTCGGGGGCCAGGGCGCGCCCGCGGTCGACCCAGGGTCGCTCGGTGGAGGCCTTGCGCCCGGCGTGGCCGAGCTGGATCGCGGGGACGGCGCCCTGCTCCTTGAGGAAGGCGGTGATCCGGCGGAACGCCTCCAGCTGGGTGTCGTTCCACAGTCCGAGGTCGTACGGGCTGATCCGCCCCTCGGGGCTGACCGCGGTGGCCTCCACGATGATCAGCCCGGTACCGCCGGCGGCCCGCGCCGCCAGGTGGGTGTAGTGCCACTCGTTGGGCACCCCGGCCCCCTCACCGGCCGGCGCGGCGCTGTACTGGCACATCGGCGGCATCCAGACCCGGTTGGGAACGGTCAGCTCCCGCAGGGCGTACGGGGTGAAGAGGGTGGTGCTCATGTCGGACTCCCGTGGGGTCGGCGGCGCCGGGCTCCGGGTGCCAGGACGCAGGTGCCAGGGCGCAGGCGCTTGCTGATGCGCTTTACGTGTCACAACAATAGTTGCACGGGACGGTACTTTTAATGGGCGGGTCCGCCCGCGGAACTCGGAGGACCCCCCCCGCGGAACTCAGAGGAACCTCAGAGCCCACACCCGTGCCACCGGGCCTGAGGCGGCGACAGAATTGGCGCTGTCGCGTCAAGCGCGGCCGGGCCCGTCCGTACGGCCCGGCGCCGGCCGCCCGGACGCCCTCCCCCGCGCCCGTCCGATCGAGGAGTTCCCCGTGTCCGTCGACCTGCCGCCGTTCGCCGAACGCGCCCGCCCCCTGGTCCTGGGGCTGTTCCGCATCGTGGTCTCCCTGCTGTTCGCGTGCCACGGTGCGGCGACCCTCTTCGGCGTCCTGGGCGGCGCGCACGGCAAGGCGCCCGGGTTCGGGCAGTGGCCCGGCTGGTGGGCGGCCGCCATCCAGCTGGCCGGCGGGATCCTGGTCCTCGTCGGGCTGGTCGTGCGCCCGGCCGCCCTCCTCTGCTCCGGGTCGATGGCCTACGCCTACTTCAGCGTGCACCAGGAGAACGGCCTGTGGCCGATCCAGAACGGCGGCGAGCCCTCGGTGATGTTCTGCTGGGCCTTCCTGCTCATCGCCGCGGTCGGGCCGGGCGCCCTGGCCCTGGGCCGGGTCCCGCGCCGCGTGCCCGGCGGGCCGGCCCTGTCCGTCTGAGCGCCGCCCGCCCCGGCCCCGGCCCGCGCCTCAGCCTTCCGCGCCTCAGCCTTCCGGCCCCGCGGCCAGCAGGTCGCGGGCCCGGGCCGCCAGGCCGTCGGCGCCGCAGCGGGCGGCCAGCTCCAGGCCCCGGGTGAGCGCGGTGCGCGCCGCCGCGGTGGAGCCCAGCACCCCGGAGCCCAGCACCTCGCCGAGGTCGACCAGGGCGAGCGCGTGCTCGTAGCGGGCCGGCGAGCGCTCCAGGCACCGGACCGCCTCCGCCAGCAACTCGGCCGCCCGCGGCGGCTCGTGCACGGCGGCGCACAGCCGCAGCGCGCTGCCGACGGCCGAGTCCGTCCCGGACTCCCGGGCCCGGCCCACCGCCTCCTCGGCCAGGCCGCGGGCCCGCTCCGGATCCACCGCGGCCACCGCGCGCGCCAGATGCCCCAGCCACGGCGCCCACACCGTGTTGCGCCACCCGCGCGCGTCCAGGGCCGCCCCGGCGGCGGCCAGCGCCGCGGCCGCGCCCGCCGCGTCGCCCCGGGCCAGCAGCAGCCGCCCGTACAGCGTCGGGGCGTCCGGCAGCACCATCACCGTCGGGTACGGCGGGCCGAAGGCGTGCTCGCGCGCCAGCTCCAGGGCCTCCTCCAGCCGGCCGCGCGCGGCCACCGTCTCGGCCAGCGCCCCGACGGCGTCCCAGTGCAACGGGGTGCCCGGGCCGATCCGCCCGGCGATGCGCAGGGCCCGGCGCAGGTAGTCCTCCGCTGCGGCGAGCTCGCCGCAGCGGAACCGCAGCATGCCGGTCAGCAGGTAGGCGAAACCCAGGTGGCCACCGCTCCACCCGGCGACCTCGTAGCTGCGCACCGCCTCCTCGAACAGCTCCTGCGCCCGGTCGACCCGGTCGGCGTACAGGTAGCTGAGGCCCAGCACCCCGGGCAGCTCGAAGCCCCAGGTGGTGTTGGTCCAGCCGAGACTGACGGGCAGCCGGCCGCCCCGCAGCGCGGACTCGGCCAGGGCGATCGCCTCCGTACGGTGGACGCCGCGCAGCGTCAGGTCCCAGCAGCGCAGCACGGCCACCGCCTGGGCCAGGCCGTCGCGTTCGAACACGGCCTCGCCCGCGGCCGCCCCGTCCGGACCGTCGTCGGTGAAGGCCAGGCCGACCGTGCCCAGCATCCGGCCGAATTCCGCCAGCCGCCGGGAGCGGCCGGGGCCGTCCGGGTCCTCGAACCGGAACGTCGCGAACATGAAGTCGGCGACCTCCAGCCGCAGCCGCCCCGGGCCGGGCGGGGTGCGCGCGGCCTCCTCGGCGCACAGCGCGGCGGCCTCGCCCAGCCGGTTGCTGTGGGCGAGGGCCTGGGCGAGCCGGAAGGTCGCGTCCACCCGCAGCTCGGGGCCCAGCCCGTACGGGTCGGCGAGCGCCAGCCGCAGCTGGTTGACCGTGGTCGACGGGTCGGTGAGCAGCGCCGAGCAGCCCAGCTCGTAGAGCACCGGGGCCCGGTCCCGGTCGGCGGGCGGCTCGCTGATGGCGCGGCGCAGGCAGCGCTGCGCGGCCCCGGGCGCGCCGATGGCCAGGTGCTCGCGGGCCGCCCGGCGCAGCTTGTCGACGATCAGGCCGTCCCCTTCGGGCAGGATCTCCAGCAGGTGGCGGGAGGCCGCGGGCAGGCCGAGGCCGGCGTTCTCGATCTCGACGGCGGCGACCCCGTGCATCCCGGTGCGGGCGGCGGGCGGCATCGACTGGTAGACCGAGGTGGCGACCAGCGGGTGGACGAACTCCAGCCGGCCCGCCGGGGTGCCGGTCAGCACCCGGTGCCGGCGCAGCTCCCGGACGGACTGGGCGGCGGTCTCCGGGCCCTGGGCGCAGATGGCGGCGGCCAGGTCGGGGCGGATGTCGGTGTCCAGCACCGAGGCCGCCCAGGCGAAGCGCAGCGCGGTGGGGCCGAGCCGCTCCAGCCAGTGCCGCAGCGTCATCCCCCTTGCTGTGGCGGCGAGTTCGCGCAGCTGCCCGGTGCTCTCCTCGACCGGGTCGAGCCGCTGGTCGGCCACCTCCCGCAGCAGGGCCGCGGTCTCGTACGGGTTCCCGGCGGTGACCGCCCAGACGTGCCGGCAGAAGGCGTCCTCGGCCCGCTCGCCCAGGGCCGCGCGGACCAGGTGCGCGACCGAGTCGGGCTGGAGCGGGCGCAGTTCGTGCCGGCGGTCGGCCCGGTCGGCGAGGCCGCGCTGCAGCGCCAGCGCGTCGTCGGGGAACTCGTCGCGGCAGGCGAGCACCAGCAGCGCCGGCAGCTCCCGGGCGCGCAGCGCGAAACCGGCCAGCCAGCCGAGCGACTCCGGGTCGGCCCAGTGCAGGTCGTCGACCAGCACGGCCACCGGCGAGCGTAACTGCACGAGGCGGGTGAGGACGAAGTCCAGCCCGTCCCGCACCCCTTGCGGATCGAGCTGCCCGCGGGGCGGACACAGCCCCGCCGCCGGGCCGACGATGTCCTCCCACGGCCCGAAGACCTCCGCCCGCTCCTCGGCGGACAGCGCCGACAGCACCGGTCGCACCAGCTGGCGCACCACGTGGAACGGCTCGTGGCACTGCCGCTGCCCGCCCCGGGCGAACAGCACCGTGCAGCCCGCGCGCTTCGCGGCCCGCCGCACCGCGGTCAGCACCGCGGTCTTGCCCAGCCCGGCCGCGCCGGTGTACAGCAGCAGTTCACCGACCCCGGCACCGGCGGGCAGGGTGAGCGCCGCTATCGCCTGTGCCGCCGACCGGATCTCGGCCTCGCGCTCGTGCAGCGTCCCCTCGCCGTCCCCGGCCTTCCCCTCGGCCACCGCCGCCTCCAATTCGCCCTGCCAGGAGCATCGTTGCGTCGTCACAGGCTGCCGAGGCTACTGCCGATCGGCCGGTCCCGGGACGGGCTTGACAAAGCCGCCCGCCCGGGTGGGCGGTGGGGCCGGTCCTCGAACTCCCGCCTGCGGGGCGGCGACAGGCCCGGGGGCCGGTGAACACGGCGGCGCCGTCCGGGAACCCCCGGACGGCGCCGCCGTTCACGCGTGCCGGCCGTCAGCGCACCGACTGCGCCACCCGCTGCGCCGGGACGCCCGGGGCCTTGGCCGCACCCGGCCCGCCCGGCGCGGCGGGGGAGGCGGGGGAGGCGCCCAGCGCCGTGCCCCGTGTCTCCTCCGCCCACAGCACGCACACCAGCAGCCCCAGCGCCGTCGTCCCGGCGGCGATCAGCATGGTCGGGCCGGTGCCCAGGCCGGTCAGCGACAGCGGCAGCAGGTAGGTGCCCACCGCCGCGCCGATCCGGCTGACCGAGGTGGCCATGCCCACGGCGGTGGCCCGGATCTCGGTCGGGAACAGCTCGTTGGGGTAGGTCCAGTCGAGCACGTTCGGCCCGCCGCACAGGAAGGCGTACGCGCACAGCGCGGTCAGCGCCACGGCGGCCGGGGCGGGTGGGCCACACCCCCAGCAGGGCCAGCGGGACGGTCATCAGGGCGAAGGACCAGATGATGACGGGGCGCCGGCCGCGGGTGTCGATCAGGCGCAGCGCCGGGTAGCAGCCGAGCAGGAAGACCAGGCTGATCAGCCCGGTGCCCAGGGTCTCCATCACGGTGCCGCCGGGCATGCCGAAGGAGGAGAGGATCTGCGGGCCGAAGGTGAGCATCGCGAACAGCGGGCCGACCTGGAAGAGGAAGAACAGGCCGCAGAACAGGGTGCGGCGCCGGTAGGGCGGGGTCATCAGCAGGCGCAGTCCGCCGGCGGCGCGGGCGCGCCCGGCCGGGTCGGGCATCAGCTCGCGGCCGTCGACCCGTACCCCCAGGTGCTTCTCGACCACGCGCACCGCCTCGCCGACCCGCCCGTTGGCGGCCAGCCAGCGCGGCGACTCCGGGGAGCCGCGGCGGATCACCAGGAAGACCACGCACAGCACGGTGGAGCTGGCCAGCATCCACCGCCAGCTGCCCGGTCCGGCCAGCTCCAGGAACAGGTAGCCCACCACGTAGGCGAGCACCGAGCCGGCGTACCAGGCGACGATCTGCTGGCCGAGCAGGCGCCCGCGGTGCTTGGCGGGCAGCCACTCGGCGAGCAGGGAGGTGGCGATGGGGTAGTCGGCGGCGACGGCCATGCCGAGCACGAAGCGCAGCACGGTGATCGCCCACACCGAGTCGACCCAGAACGAGAGCACCGAGCAGGCGACCATCACCAGCAGGTCGGCGGTGTACATCACCTCCCGGCCGATCTTGTCGGTCAGCACGCCGAACAGGGCGCCGCCGACGAACATGCCCACCAGGGCGGCGGCGCCGATCAGGCTGACCTCCGCGGTGGACAGGCCGAGGTCGGGGCGCATCCCGATCAGGGCGACGCCGACGATGCTGAGGATGTAGCCGTCGAGCAGCGGTCCACCGGAGCAGGCGAGGGCCAGTCTGCGGTGGAAGGCGGTATACGGGGCGTTGTCGATCGTCTGGGACATGGGCTTCGGGGTCCTCCGGGACGTACGGCCGCACGCTTGTCACGCGTGCCGTGCGCCGGGTAGACGGCGGGGAACGGCGCCGCCCGCGTCGGGCGGCGCCATCGCCCGCTCACACCGGGCGACCGTCCACGGTTGCCCGGGTACGCAGGGTGAACCACCGGGGCGAAGGTCGGCCGGATTCATGCCCAAGGTCCCGAAGCGGACGGGCCCTTCGCCCGTGCCGGTTTACGCCCCGCCCAGTCCTCCCGGGCCCTGACGCCGTGTGCCCGCCCGGCGCCGCGCCGCGGGTGACCCTGGTCACTTCCGGTGCCGAACGGTGTGGGACCTGCCACTTTCAGGCTCCCGGACGGGCCCCGCGCAGCCGCTCCAGGCCCGAGTCCAGGGCCGCCTCCAGATGGACGGTCGAGCCCGTGGTCAGCAGGATCGTCACCCCGCCCTGGATCCCGGCCAGCAGGGCGGCGGCCTCGCGGTCGGCGTCCAGCCCCGGGGCGGCCCGGCCGGTGCCCTGGAGGTGGCGGATGCCCGCGGCGATCTGCTCCTGCCACCGCTCCATCAGCCGGGCGGCCACCGCCCGGGCCGCCTCCGTGGTCGAGCCCAACTGGGACAGCGCCACGTGCAGCGGACAGTTCACGCCCTGGGCGCGGTAACGCGCGACGACCTTGTCCCGCCACTGCCACCAGGCCTCCCAGGAGGTCAGGGCGCCCAGCTCCGGCTGCTGGTCGGCGAGCACCAGGCCCGCCTCGTGGCGCGCCACCGCCAGCAGCAACTCGTCCTTCCCGCCCGGGAAGTAGTGGAACAGCTGGCTCTTGCTGGTCGCCGTGCGGGCCATCACGTCCTCCAGCCGCAGCGAGAACACCCCCTCCTCGCGGATCTGCCCGGCCGCGCCCTCGACGATGCGCCGCCTGGTCGCGGCGCCCTTGCGGGTCAGTGTCACGTGTCCCCTCCTGCGCTCCCGTCGCTCCCCCCGGTCAGGGCAGCAGCACCAGCTTGCCGGTGGTGCGCCGGGATTCGAGGTCGGCGTGGGCGCGGGCCGCCTCGGCCAGTGGGTAACGGCCGGTGATCCGCGGGGTCAGCCGCCCCGCCAGGACCAGGTCGAACAGCTCGCCGCTGCGCCGCACCAGGGCCTCGTGGGTGGGGACGTGGTGGTGCACCACCGGGTAGCTGAGCAGGATGCTGTTCGGCAGGTCGGTGGGCCGCAGGGTCGGCACGCCCATGAACGGGCCGTAGTAGGCGTGTACGCCGTGCGGGCGCAGCGCCAGCTGCGAGGAGACGAAGGTGTCGGCGCCGCCGCCGTCGTAGACGACGTCGGCCCCGCGGCCGCCGGTCAACTCCCGTACCCGCTCCTCGAAGCCGGCGCCGGAGTGGACCAGCACGTGGTCGGCGCCGGCCTCCCGGGCGGCGGCGGCCTTCTCCTCGCGCGAGACCAGCCCGATCACGCTGCCGCCGTGGGCCTTGACCAGTTGGGTGAGCAGCTGGCCCACCCCGCCGGCCGCCGCGTGCACCACGGCGGTGTCGCCGGGGCCGACGGGGTAGGTCTCGGTGCTCAGGTGGCTTGCGGTCAGGCCCTGGAGCATCACGGCGGCCGCCGTCTCGTCGTCGATGCCGTCGGGCACCTTGACCAACGAGGCGGCCGGGACGGCCAACGACTCGGCGTAGCTGCCCATGTGGAAGAACCAGGCCACCCGGTCGCCGACGACGAGGTCTTGCACCCCCTCGCCGAGCGCGGTGACGCGGCCGGCCCCCTCGGCGCCCAGGACCATGGGGGGCACCCACCCGAACCCGCCCTGCGAACGGGCGCCGACGTCCAGGTAGTTGACGCCCGCCGCACCCAGGCGCACCACCGCCTCGCCGGGGCCGGGAACGGGGTCGGGCAACTCGGTCCAGCGCATGACTTCGGGGCCGCCGTGCTCCTGGATGCGGATCGCGTGCATGGGGTGACACCTTCCTGTGCGGGTTCGTCCCCGGGAGGGAACGTCCAGCACGGTAGGCACCCGAAAATGGACCCACAAGTCCAGAAATCGCGAACTCAGTGGTGCCGCCCGGCCGGTGCCACCGGCCGGGCGGGGCAGGGGAGTTCAGGAGGCGGGCGGGTGGTGCGGGTGCGCGCGCTCCTGCTTGCAGGCCTCCTGCTGGAGGAGGACGGCGATCTGGTCGACGTCGTCGTTGACGTCGAAGAAGCCCTGGATGTTCGGGACGGCCGCGCCGTTGACGCCGACGAAGAAGGTGTAGAGGTGGCCGTCGTCCGCCTGGAGGTAGCCCGCGTAGGTCTGGGCGTTGATGGCGAACTGCTGGTTGAGCCAGTCGAAGCCGATGATGGTGCCGGGCTTGGCGAAGACCTTGCCCTTGGCCGGGCAGGCGTCGGTGTTGCAGTAGAGCGCGCCCGTGCCGGACACGCCGAGGATCGGCAGCGAGGTGCGGAAGGCGTCCGCGTCGGGGGTGTGCAGCCAGTACGCGA
This sequence comes from Kitasatospora sp. NPDC058162, assembly GCF_042884005.1. Lineage (NCBI taxonomy): Bacteria > Bacillati > Actinomycetota > Actinomycetes > Kitasatosporales > Streptomycetaceae > Kitasatospora > Kitasatospora sp. NPDC058162. The sequence continues at coordinate 46,684 of NZ_JBHVUS010000014.1, read as the reverse complement.
GCAGCTGGTTGAGCCCGGTGGGGGTGACGCGGTCGACGGGGACGTCGCCGCGCCCGTCGGCCATCTGGAACTGGGTCGGGTCCACCTTCGCCGTGTTGGTGAGGAAGTCGTGGATCACCGGGAAGCCCTCGAAGCAGTTGGTGCTGCCGCGGCCGACGGCCATGTTGCACAGGGCCAGGTTGGCGCCGAGGTTGTGGCTGACGTTCAGGATCAGCTTGGCGTACTCGCGGTACGGCGGGGAGACGAAGGCCGCCACCTGGGGGTCGCCGGTGTACGAGGCGGGCAGCGCGCCCTGCGGGTTGGGCCCGGTCGGCGGGGCGGTGACGGTGACCCCGGCGCGGGCCAGCGCCTCGATCAGGGCGGTGCGCCCGAACGCGTTGGGGTCCTGGACCTGGGAGATCTTCAGGGTGGGCGGGGCGTCGGCGGCGATCGTGCCGGAGAGCGTGATGGCCGTGCCGTCGGGGGAGGCGCTGACCTGGATGTCGGTGGTGCCGCCGGCCGCCACGGTGCGGACGTCGGAGGTGACCCGGTAGGGCGCGACCTGCGGGCGCCAGCTCAGCTGGGCGGGCTGCCCGGGGGAGGAGGGCGTGGTCAGCAGGTCGATGACGTTGTCGTTGATGATCAGCGGGGTCGGCTGGGGGGTGATCGCGGGGGGCGTGAACAGCCGCGGGTCGATGATGACGTCGCCGTCGACCGCGGTGATGCCCGAGTCACGGACCTGACGGGCGATCTGGTCCAGGCCGGCGAGCGGGTCCTCCGGGGTGAGGGTGGCGCCCGGGACGTCGTCGGCGTAGGTGTGGTCGATGGGGGTGAAGTCGACCGACCCGTCCGCCTTGGTGCGCCCGCCCATGGTCAGGTCGCCCTGGGCGACGAGCGCCAGGTTCCCGGTGAGGGTCGACCCGTCGAGGCGGCCGACGGCGTGCACCGGCGTGGTGAAGCGGTGGTCGGGGCCCAGGGCGTGCCAGGCGCTGGAGATGGTGATCAGTTTGACGGTCGAACCCGGCATGAAGAACTGGTCGGGGTAGCGGGAGTGGATGACCCGCCCGTCCTCGGGGTCGACCTCCAGCAGCCCCCACTGGGCGTGCTGGTACGCGGGCTTGTTCATGATCGCCGTGATGTCGGGACTGAGGTCGCCCTGCGGGTTCCCCGCCGGCGCGGCGGCGGCCGTACCGGCCACGACCGCGAGTGCGACGCCGACGACGGCCCAGGGCCGAAGCCGACCGCGGATCCTTGCTCTCATTCGATCAGCCGTTCCTTGAGTCGGAAGCCCCGTTTCGCGGGGCGCTCAAGGCGGACATGGTAGGTATGCGGACTCCGGGCGCCGGGATCCCGGGCGGCGTGCTGACGGCGAGGGGTGTGAAAACCATCCGATCGGTCGAAAGGCGGGTGTCGGAGGCGGGCCCGGACCGCGTCCGTCGCGGTCCGGGCCCCCGGCGCCGCGAAGGCCCCGGGCGGCCCCCGCAGGCGGTGGCGGGGGCTCTCTCAAACCCCCCGCGGGGGGCGGCGGGGGGGGGGGGGGGGGGGGCCCCCCCCCGCGCCCGCCCGGCCCCCCCCCCGCGGCTCCGCGAAGGCCCGGTGCGGCCCGCTCAGCCGTTGGCGTGGGATCCCCTCTCGGACGAGAAGCTCGCCAGTCGGAGCTGGAGCCGGCATCCGCCGGGCCGGTCGTCGGTGTCGATGCGGACGGCGAACGGGCGGTCATTGTCCACGGGGCTGAACAGGCCGAGATCGGGGCCGGCGTTCCCGCACTGGGCGCGGTCGCCGTCCGAGGAGTAGTTGACGCCGATGCTCATGCCGATGGAACTCGACAGGGCGAACGTGAGATCGCATCCGCCCGGCCGGTTGTCGGTGTCGATCCGGATGGTGGGGCCGAAGGTCCGGGACGTCCGGCCGACCGGCATCCGGTGGGTGCCCGGGTTTCCGCACTGGGCGGGATCGCCGCCGGGGGTGGCCTGGAAGGTGTAGGTGACGGACGGATCCCGCAGCAGACCGTCCGGGTCGTAGATGCCGAATGCGAGCTGACAGCCGCCCGGGCGGGAGTCGGTGTCGAAGCGGATCGGTTCGGTCGCGTCGAAGTCGTTCTTCCACTGGTCGCCCGTTCTTCCGCCGCACTGGCCCGGGTCTCCGTCGGCGTTGAACCGGATGCCGAGCTGCGGAGGGGTGAACAGTCCGGTGCGGGCTCGGGCGAGGGGTGCCGGGGCGATGCCGACCGCGGCCGCCGTCGCGCCGACGGCGGAGAGCAGCAGCATCCTCCGTACGAAGCTCTTCATGGCAAACGTCCCTTCGTGTAGGGATCGATGTTTCGGGGGTGAGGTTTCCGGCACCCCGAGCACCCCAAACCCGGCACCGGTGGACAAGGAGGGGGTGCCGCCTGAACGGCCCAACGGCCGACCGTCCCCTTCGAGTTGACGTTCGGCAGGGGAACGGAGGAAGGGGGGAAGGGGGCTCGTTCGTCACCGCCGTCCGCAGCGGGGAGTTCGGGGGCGTCTGAAACAGTAGGCCCGGACCGCAGCCGCTGCGGTCCGGGCCGTCGCACCGCACAGGTGAGGGGGCCCGTGAACCTGGGGGAGTGAAACCTGTGCGTGTGCAGACCGATCAGCTATCGCAGCAGCCTGCGACCGAGACCACCGACAAGAAATCCGTACGGCACGCCCTGCTGATCGCGCTCGGCAGCGGCATCGGCTACATGCCGTTCGCCCTGACCATCCCGATCCTGCCCAGCCTCGTCACCGGCCCGCTGCACGGCGGCCCCGCCGAGGTCGGCGCGGTCGTCGGCGGTTACGCGCTGACCGCGCTGCTGTCCCGCCCGGTGTCGGGCGCGCTGATGAACCGCCTCGGCGCCCGGGCCCTGACCATCGGCGGGGCGATCCTGACCACGCTCGCCACCGTCTGCTACCCGCTCGCCGGGTCGGTCGCCCAACTCGTCGGCCTGCGCATGCTGGTGGGCATCGGCATGGGCGTGATGCTGGCCGCGACCGGGGTCTGGCCGGTGCAGCTGGTCGCCAAGGACCGGCAGAGCTGGGCGCTCGGGCTCAGCGGCACCGTCATCTACGTGGCCATCGGCCTGGGCGCCCCGCTGGGCACGCTGACCGAGCACCTGGTGGGCACGACGACCACCTTCGTGATCGCCGGGTTGCTCGCCCTGCCCGTCATCCCCATCGCCCTGTCCGTCCCGGAAGTGCGCCTGCCCCCGAAGACGAAGCAGACGGTCGGCATCGACCGGGGCCGGGCCCTGCTCGGCACCGTGCTGCCCAGCATCGCGCTGGTCTTCACCGCGTTCGGCTTCGCCGCCGTCTCCGGCTTCGCGGTCGCCAAGTTCGACGCCCTCGGGGTCGCCGGGGGAGCGGCCGTGGTCACCGCGTACTCCCTGACCGTGGTGCTGCTGCGGATAGCCAGCACCTGGATCCGCTGGGAGGCCACCCGACCGGTGGCGCTCGCCGCCCTGTTCCTGGTCGAGGCCCTGGGCGTCGCGCTCATCGGGCTGTCGAACGGCCTCGTCCTGGGCGTGCTCGGCGGGGTGCTCACCGGGATCGGCATGTGGCAGATCTACCCGGTGCTGGGGCTGTTCGTGGTGCGCTCGGTCGACGAACGCCAGCGCGCCACGGCGCTGTCGACCTTCGGGGCCTGCTTCACCGTGGGCCTGGCCGCCGGCAGCGGCTCGCTGGGGCTGGTCGCCGAGGCCACCGGGTACCGGGCGATGTTCCTGGTCTGCGCGGCCTGTGTCGGCCTGGGACTGCTGGTGGCCGTGGCGGCGGCCCGCGTCGCCCGGATCCGCTGACGCCTCCCGGCGGCGGGGCGCCCGCGTTCGGCTCGGCTTCGTCGGGGACCGTGCCGGGCCGTCGGCGGGCGGTTCGTCGTCGGCGCCGGCGTCGGGCGGGCCGGGCGCACGGCCGTCTCGGAAAGCCCGTCAGGCCGTCGGGCCGCCCCTGCCCGGCCCGGGCATCGGGCGCTTCACCGCTCGGGCCGCCGGAACAGTGCCGCCCACAGGCCGGGCCGGCCGAACCGGCTCGCCTCCGGTGCCGATTCGTCGCGCATCCGCCGCAGCTCCACCTCCTGGAGGCCCAGCGGCCCCTCGACGAAGATCCGGCGCAGTTCGTCGGCGGTGTAGGCCAGGGCGCCGTGCAGGGCGCCGTCCCGGTACAGCTGCGCGTCCGGGGTCCGCGTCCCCGCCCCGTCGCCGTCCGGCGCGCAGCAGACCAGCCCCAGGTGTCCGCCGGGCGCCGTCAGTCGCTCCAGCAGCGCCAGGTAGCCGGGCCGCCGGTGCGGCGGCAGGTGCTGGAAGAGGCCCGAGTCGTAGACCAGGTCGTACGGACCGGTCAGGGCGGCCGCCACCGGCCCGAAGGCGTCCCCGCAGTGGAAGCGCACTCCCAGGTCGAAGCCGAGGTGGTACTCGAACTGTTCCTGGCGGCTGCGCGCCTGGTCCAGGGCCCGCTGGTCGCGGTCCAGCCCGTCCATGGCGAAACCGTGCATCCGCAGGTGGAGGGTGTTGCGGCCGTTGCCGCAGCCGAGGTCGAGTCCGCGTCCACCCGTGGACGCCCCGATCACCCCGCGGTCCAGCAGGTCCGCCAGGCTCTCGTCCGGCTTCCCGGGGAGGGCCGGCACCGGCTGGCTCCGGTCGGCGTGTTGCGGCGCCCGTTCCCGCCGGGCCTGCGCGAACAGCCCGTCGAGCAGCTCCAGCAGTTCGTCCTCGGTCCGCACCACCCGTACGTCACCCTGTTCCTGCGCCATGTCCGCCTGCCCCTTTCGTCCCCCACGGTCGTCGCGACGCTACCGGGAACGGGCCCGCCCGCGCGGGCGGCGGGCGGGCCGACGGGACGGCTGCGGCGATCGCCCGCATCCGTTGCGGTGCGGGCCGGGGCCGTGGGCGTGCCTACGAGCCGGCGGTGGCCAGGGCCAGGGTGGTGGCCATCACCGGGCTGGTGAAGGTGTTCGTCGCATCGCCCGGGTTCTGGTGGTACGAGCCCCACTTGAGGTAGTTGCGGTCGCCGTCCCAGGTGGTGCCCTTGAAGGTGCCCGAACCGGTGCTGAACGTCTGCTTCTTCCCGTCGAACCAGAAGTCGATGGTGCCGTCCGTCCGCCCCAGGTGGATCTTCAGCGCGTACGCGTGCCACTCGCCGTTCTTCACGGGCGCCGTCCACAGCGGGTGCGCGTTGTGCCCGGTGTCCCACTCCTGGAGCCGCACCCGGCCGTTGGTGATGTCGATCTCGATGGGGTGGTTGGCCGTGCCCTCGCTGGGCGAGCACTTGAGCTGGAAGACGTACCGGCTCTGGTCGTCCTTGATGTCCACCTTGGACGACCAGCCCAGGTAGAAGGTGTCGCCGCTCTTCAGGTCCGGGCCGACCGTCTCGCAGCGCTCCTGGTCCGCGGCCTGGAACGCCCGCCACACGCTGCCCTTCACCGGGTCCTTGACGACCCCGAAGGTGCTGGGGGCAGCGCACTGGACGCCGGGGAAGGAGGACGGGCCGGTCTTGGTGCTCGGGGTCCACAGGACCTTGCCCGCCGCGGCGGCGGAGGTGCCGGCGGCGGCCGAGCCGCAGGAGATCGCGAACACGGCGAGGGCCAGGGCCCCGACGGTGAGCCTGCGGTGGTGGGGCAGAACGGACATGCCACTCCCAGTGGGGGGAATCGGGTGGTCGGATCGCTGGGTGCGATTCGACCACCCGACGGCCCCGCTGGCCAGGCGGAACGACCGGCGGAAGTACCGTCAGGTCATGTCCCGGCCAATTCTGCCTACGGCGTGGGCCGCCGCCCCGTCTCCCCGGAGCCCCCGGACGGCTCGTCGTACGAGGAGGTGCCCTCGTCCAGCAGCGGCTCCTGCGTCTTGAGGTGCGCGGGGGCCAGCGCCCGCAGCGCGTGGTAGCCGGTGATGACGACCAGGGTGCCCAGGGCGATGCCGCTGAGGCTGAAGGTGTCGGTGAACTTCAGGGTCACGTTGCCGATGCCGATGATGATGCCCGCCGCGGCCGGCACCAGGTTCAGCGGGTTGCGCAGGTCCACCCCGGACTTGGTCCAGATCTGCGCGCCGAGCAGGCCGATCATGCCGTACAGGATGACGGTGATGCCGCCGAGCACCCCGCCGGGGATCGCGGCCACGACGGCGCCGAACTTCGGGCAGACGCCGAACAGCAGGGCGAAGCCGGCCGCGGCCCAGTAGGCGGCGGTGGAGTAGACCCGGGTGGCGGCCATCACACCGATGTTCTCGGAGTAGGTCGTGTTGGGCGGGCCGCCGAGCGCGGTGGAGAGTACGGAGCCGACGCCGTCCGCGGAGATCGCGGTGCCCAGCTTGTCGTCCAGGTTCTCGCCCGTCATCTCGCCGACCGCCTTGACGTGTCCGGCGTTCTCGGCGACCAGCGCGATCACCACGGGCAGCGCGACCAGGACCGCGGACCACTGGAAGGAAGGGCCGTGGAAGGCGGGCAGGCCGACCCAGTCGGCCTTGCCGACGCCGGACAGGTCCAGGCGCCAGTGGTCGGTCAGGTGCCCGCCGCCGTCCACCGAGTGGATCTTCCCGAAGACCCGGTCGAAGACCCAGGAGATCCCGTACCCGAAGACCAGCCCGAGGAAGATCGCCACCCGCGACCAGAAGCCGCGCAGGCACACCACCGCGAGCCCGGTGAACAGCATCACCAGCAGCGCCGTCCACTGGTCCTGCGGCCAGTACGTCGAGGCGGTGACCGGGGCGAGGTTGAAGCCGATCAGCATGACGACGGCGCCGGTGACGATCGGCGGCATCGTCGCGTGGATGATCCGCGCCCCGAAGTACTGCACCGCCAGGCCCACCAGGAACAGCACCACGCCCACCACGAGCACCGCGCCGGTCACCGTCGCGCTGGTGCCGCCCTGCGCCCGGATCACCGCGGCGACCCCGACGAAGGACAGCGAGCAGCCGAGGTAGCTGGGCACCCGGCCGCGGGTGGCCAGCAGGAAGATCACGGTCGAGACGCCGGACATCATGATCGCCAGGTTGGGGTCGAGCCCCATCAGCACCGGGGCCACGAAGCTCGCCCCGAACATGGCGACCACGTGCTGGGCGCCGAGCCCTGCCGTGCGGGGCCAGGAGAGCCGTTCGTCGGGGCGGACGACCGCTCCCGGTGCGGGCGTCCGCCCGTCACCGTGCAGCTTCCAGCGCACGCCGAGATCCATGTGGGGGTTCACTTTCTGTCAGATTCCGGGGGGTGTCCGCACCATTCTGGTGCGTCCCGGCCCCGGATCGCGCCACCGGCCCCGCTCCTGACCTGCGCACTCACGTACGGGGGCGGGGCTCGGGGGAGCGCGACGGGGCGTCAGCCCCGGGAGTCGGCGGCGGCGTTCGCCAGGTCGCCCAGCCAGGCGTCCAGGCCCTGGCGCAGGATCGCGGTGGCGGCCGGGACGTCGGCGTCGACCTGCGGGCCGGAGTGGGTCTCCTCGGTGCGCACCAGGACGCCGCCGGGCACCGGGGTGAAGGTCCACACGTGCACGCCGTCGATGCGCAGGCCCTCGGCGACGGCCGGGCCGGTCCAGCGGATGCAGGCGCCGGGGCGCAGCTGCCGGACGGTGGAGGTGACGGACAGGGCGGGGGCGGTGGTGGCGGGGTTGGGCGGCAGCGGGGTGGTCCAGTGGAACGCCGAGCCGGCCCGCAGCGGGCCGTGGTCCAGGCGCTCGGCGCCCGACACGGCGTGCTGCCAGGACGGCCAGCGGGCGACGTCGGTCTGCAGCCGCCAGACGGTGGACAGCGGGGCGTGGACCACGGCCTCGGTCCGGTAGCGGACCCGGGCGGCGGGGTCGACGCCCTGTCCGCGGCAGGTCAGCGGGGCGGGGGAGTGAGCGGCGGCCTGAGCGGTGGCGGCCTGAGCGGTTTGGGCGGGCACGGCGGCGGCGCCGAGCACGGCGACGGTGAGGGCGGCGGCGGACAGGGCGGTGCGGATGCCGGACATGGCGGTCCCCTTGGGTCGGCGAAGGTCTGGTGGATCCGTTAGGTGTTCTGTCGTTCGTTAGAAGTTGTAACTCCCGGCTCCGGTCCGCGTCAACAGGTCCAGTGATAGCCTCTCACTAAAGCTTGAGGATGTAGCCCACGCGGCACGGAAGGCGGCGCAGCATGGCCGAGGCGGACACCGCGACCCCGAGGGAGCGCTACCGCGCCCAGGTGCGCGAGGAGGTCAAGCGGTACGCCCGGGAGCAGATCGCCACGGCCGGGGCCTCCGCGCTCTCCCTCAACGCCATCGCCAAGCAGATGGGCCTGAGCGGGCCCGCGCTCTACCGCTACTTCGCCGGCCGCGACGAGCTGATCACCGAACTCGTCCGCGACGCTTACCGCAGCCTCGCCGACACCCTGCGGGTGGGCGCCGAGGGCGGCGCCGACCTGCGCGCGCTGGCCCACGCCCTACGGCTGTGGGCGCTGGCCGACCCCCAGCGCTACTTCCTCGTCTACGGCACCCCCGTGCCCGGCTACCACGCCCCCGAGGACACCACCGCGATCTCCGCCGAGATCATGACGGTCCTGCTCGACGCCTGCGCCGCCACGCCCGTCCCCGCTGATCGGGTCACTGCCCCCGCCGCGCTCGCCGCCCACCTGGCCGACCACCGCGACTGGACCCTCGGCCACCCCGCCCCGCCCGAGGTACTGCACCGCTTCCTGAGCCTGTGGACCCGCCTGCACGGCGTGCTGTCCCTGGAGCTGGCCGGCCACTTCGCCGGGATGGGCTTCGACCCCGCCCTGCTCTACGCCGCCGAACTCGACGACCTGCTCGCCGCCCCGCGCGCCTGACGGGGCGTCACAACAGGTCCGCCCGGGCCGCCTGGATGCCCGCCTGGAAGCGGGTCCGGGCCCCGAAGCGGTCCATCACCTCGCGCACCCAGCGCTGCACCGTCCGGGTGGACACCCCCAGCTGCCGGGCGATCGACTCGTCGGTGAGCCCGGCCGCCAGCAGCGTCAGCAGCTGCCGGTGCCGGTCCTCCGGCGGCTCCTCGGACGGCTCCGGCAGCCGCATCGCGTGCGCCCAGTACAGCTCGAACAGCCCGGCCAGCGCGTCCAGCAGGGTCGAGGGCCGGATCAGCAGCACGCTCTCCAGCTCGGTGCCCGCGCTGACCGGCAGCAGCGCCCAGCGGTCGTCCAGCAGGGCCAGCTTCAGCGGCACTTCGGTGTGCACCCGGGCCTGCTCCCCGGCCGCCGTGAAGGTCCGGATCTCCGCGAGGCGCTCCGGGTCGCGCAGCACCCGGCTGTGGTACACCACCCGGGTCGTCACCCCCCGCCCCAGCAGCGCCAGTCCGGTCTGCGGGTCGGAGCGCCGTACGTACGGCGGGCGGTCCAGCACCCGCAGCCGCTCGCGCACCCCCAGTTGGAGGGTGCGCCACAGGTCGGCGATCGAGCGGCGCCCGCTGATCACCTCCACCGGCCCGGCCGCGCCGTCGTCCGGGCGGCCCTGCCGGTAGGTGCGCATCAGCTCGCCGATCCGGCCCCGGGCGCGCCGCAGCTCCACCTCGCGCCGCAGCAGCAGCTCCTCCAGCGCCACGTCGGGCGGCACCGCCGTCCACGCCCCCGCCGCGCAGGACTCCACCAGCCCCAGTTCGGCCAGCACGGCCAGCGCCGCCACCACGATCGAGGCCCGCAGGTTCAACTGTGAGGCCAGCCACTGCGGTTCGGCCGCCGGAAGGCCCAGCAGCCGCAGGTAGAGCTGCTCCTCCAGTGGGCCGAGCCCGAGTCCGGCGAGCATGCCCATCCCCGGCACGGCCTGCCTCCTCGCGTCCATGACGGCCAGCGGAACAGAGTGACTGTGCGCCACCCGGTGGCCGAAATCAAGGGGTTGACCGTTCGACATGTTCCCGCCATGTCGGGTTCCGGCCTCCAAGGTTCCCTTCCCGGCCCGGCCGCGGCGCCCCCAAGCTGGCGGCACCCCCACAACGTCCAGCCGAGGAGCCCTCCATGGCCCTTTCCCGCACCGGCCGCCTGGTGCTCGCCGCCGCCCTGGCCCTGCCGGCCGCCGCGGTCGCCGCCCCCGCCGCCAGCGCCGCCCCCACCCACGCCGCCCACGCCCCCCACGGCTACGGCGCGCACCACTACGGCCACGGCGCCCGCTACGACGGCGGTGTCTGGGGCGGCTACGTCGCCCAGGGCAACGGCTTCCAGAGCGTCTCCGGCTCCTGGACCATGCCCAACGTCCAGTGCAACACTTCCAACGACCTGTTCGCCCCCTGGGTCGGCATCGACGGCTACGGCTCGCAGACCGTCGAGCAGACCGGCGTCCAGGTCGACTGCTCCAGCGGCTCCCCGGTCTACTCCGCCTGGTACGAGATGTACCCGGCCCCGCCGCAGTACTTCAACGACCCGGTGGACGCCGGCGACAGCTTCACCGCCTCCGTGGTGAACAGCGGCGGCTCCACCTACACGCTGCGGATCACCGACAACACCAAGGGCTGGACCGAGACCACCGACCAGCAGCTCGACGGGCAGAACGTCAGCGCCGAGGCCGTCATCGAGTCGCCGAGCCAGAGCTACCCGTCCTTCGACCGCCTGGACTTCTCCGGCGTCACCGTCAACGGCCAGGTCTTCGACAGCTACTCGCCGCAGGCCATCAACAGCGGCCAGTACACCGAGACTTCGCTCAGCAACGGCGCCTTCGCCATCGTCCCCGCCTGACCCTGAGCCCGCCTGACCCTGAGCCCGGCAGGCCCGCCCGCCCCGGCCCGTACCCGCTACGGACCGGGGCGGGCGCCGCCGTCAGCGCAGGCCGGCGAAGAGGTCCTGCTCCGGCAGGGCCGCGCCGGTGGTGTCGCGGACCCGCACGAAGGTCTCCGTGCCCATCAGCTCGGTGAAGCGCTCCTTGCCCATCCGCAGGAAGAAGATGTTCTCGCCCTGGCTGGCGTGCGCGGCCAGGGCGTCGAACTTCTGGCCGCCGAAGGCATGGGTGTCCACCCAGGTGGTGACCTCCTCGTCGGGCAGCCCGATCGGGGGCAGCTCCGGGGCCTCGGCGGCCCCGCCGTCCGGTCCGGCGGCCTCGCCGGCCTGCTCGTCCCAGTCGGTGCCGAACTCCTGCATCGCCGCGAAGAACCGCTTCATCGCCGAGTGCGGGGCGGTGGTCCAGTACACCTTGGACGTCACGTCGGGGACCAGCTCCAGGGCGGCCATGGTGATCCGATGGGCCTGGATGTGGTCGGGGTGGCCGTAGAAGCCGTTCTCGTCGTAGGTGACGACGACGTCCGGCCGGTAGCGGTGCAGCAGTTCGGCCAGCCGGGCCGCGCCCTCGGCGACGGGGGTGCCCCAGAACGAGCCGGGGGCGTCGTTGGCCGCCCAGCCCATCATCCCGGAGTCGCCGTACTCCAGCAGTTCGAGGTGGTCGACGCCCAGCACCCGGCAGCTGGCCTCCAGTTCGGTGCGGCGCAGCGCGGCGACCGCGGCCGGGTCGTGCCCGTCCTCGCCGGGCTTGACGCCGCCGGGGCCGTCGCCGCAGGCGCCGTCGGTGCAGGTGACCAGGACGGTGCGGATGCCCTCGGCGGCGTAGCGGGCGAGGACGCCGCCGGTGCCGGTGGCCTCGTCGTCGGGGTGGGCGTGCACTGCCATCAGGGTCAGGGGCCGGTCGGCCATGGTGTCGTCCTCGGTTCGTTCGGGTGGTCCGCCCCCAGTCTGCCCGGTGGCCCCGACAGCCCGCCGTCCGCCCTCGCCCCCCGCCTCGCCCCGGCAGCCGCCTCCCGCGCCCGCCCCCGCCGTCGCGGCAGGCGCCTTACGCGCCGCCGATGCGAACTGATATGAATGGTTTCCGGACAAGGCATTCATAATAGTTGACGTGTCCTCGGCTCATCGCCCACGCTGGGCAACACCGGCCACACGGTCCACACCACCGGTCGGCCCCGACTCCCGTCCGGGTAGCCCGCACTACCCGAACGGGTATCCGCCCGGGCCCACCTGAGTACCCGTACTCAGGTGGGCCCGGCGCCCCGCGCCCCAGCATGGGGCCATGCACCCAGCAGCGACCCCGAGGATCGGCATCACCGCCGTCGGCTCCCACCTGCCGGCCCGCCGGCTCACCTCCCAACAGCTCCAGGACGAGATCGCCGCCGCCGCCCGACTCGCCCTGCCCGAACGGATGCTGGAGAAGGCCACCGGCATCCGCACCCGCCACCTCGCCGCCGACGGCGAGTACGCCTCCACCCTCGCCACCGGCGCCGCCCGCCGCGCCCTGGCCGCCCGCGGCCTGCACCCCCGCGACGTCGACCTGCTGCTCTTCGCCTCCGCCACCCGCGACGTCTGCGAACCCGCCACCGCCCACATCGTCCAGGCCGAACTCGGCACCCGCGCCCACGCCCTGGACGTCAGCAACGCCTGCAACAGCTTCCTCAACGGCATCGACCTGGCCCGCGCGATGATCCTGGCCGGCCGGGCCCGCCGCGCCCTCGTCGTCACCGGCGAGACCCCCAGCCGCGCCATGCGCCGCGATCCCGCCGACACCGCCGCCCTGCGCGAGGGCTTCGCCGGCTACACCTTCGGCGACGCCGGGGCCGCCGTCGTCGTCGAAGCGGTCGAACGCGGCGGCATCCTCGACATCGCCGCCCTCACCGCCTCCGAGCACTGGCCCGCCGGCGGCATCCCCGGCGGCGGCTCCCGCCACCCGCGCGGCGACGAGCACAGCTACTTCCGCGGCGGCGGCAAGGAGTTGCGCGGCATCTTCGAACAGATCGGCCCCGCCGCCCTCACCGCCCTCGCCGAACGCACCGGCCTGACCTGGGACGACTACGCCCGGGTGCTGGTCCACCAGGTCACCGTCCCCTACCTGGAACGCTTCGTCGAACTCACCGGCGCCCCCGCCGACAAGCTCGTCCTCACCGTGCCCGAACTCGGCAACATCGCCAGCGCCACCATCGGCGTCCAACTCGACCGCATATCCGGAGAGTTGGCACCGGGGGAGCGGGTCCTCATGATCGGCCTGGGCGGCGGCGTCAGCCTGATGACCATCGTCTGGCAGGCCCCGTGACCACGCTCTGGGTGATCATCCCCGCCTACCAGGAGGAAGCCCGGATCGACGCCACCCTGCGCGCCCTCGCCGCCCAGCACGACCGCGACTTCACCCTCCTCGTCGCCGACAACGGCTCCACCGACACCACCGTCGCCACCGTCCGCGCCTTCGCCGCCCGCGCCCCCTTCCCCGTCCACGTCCTGGTCGAACCCGAGAAGGGCGTCGGCTGCGCCGTCGACACCGCCTTCCGCCACGCCATCGCCCACGGCGCCACCCTGCTCGCCCGCACCGACGCCGACTGCCTGCCCGAACCCGGCTGGACCGCCGCCGCCCGCACCGCCCTGCACACCGGCCGCGGACTCGTCTGCGGCCGCGTCACCGCCCGCCGCGACGAACACGGACCCGCCGGCCGCACCCTCTTCCGCCTCCTGGTCGCCCTCGGCGCCCTCTTCGGCCGCCTGCGCCCCGCCCACCACCGCCGCCACGGCTACCTCACCCCCTACCGGATGCACGCCGGCAACAACATGGCCATCACCGCCGACCTCTACCAGGCCGTCGGCGGCATGCCCCGGCGACCCTCACCCACCGACCGCGCCTTCCTCAACCAGGTCCGCCGCCACACCACCGCCATCACCCGCAGCCGCGCCATGGTCGTGCAGAACTCCACCCGCCGCATCCGCGCCTACGGCGTCCTCGGCACCGCCCGCTGGTACCTCGAACGCGGGGCCGGCCCCCGCCCCACCGACATCCGCTGACACCCCCGTCCGCCGGCACCGACATCCGCCGACCCCCCGTCCGCCGACCCCGGAGAGCTACGCCGTGCTCGACCGACTCGCCCACGCCCTGCGCACCCACCACCCCGACCGCCCCGCCGTCCTGCACCACACCCGCACCGGCACCACCCGCACCCGCATCCGCCGCGGCGACCTCGCCGACCTCGCCGACACCTACGCCGCCGCCCTGCACGCCCGCCGCCTCACCCCCGGCACCACCCTCGGCCTCGCCCTGCGCCCCGGCCCCCGCGCCCTCGCCGCCCTGCTCGCCGCCCACCGCCTCGGCCTGCGCGTCGCCGTCCTCGACCCCACCACCGGCCCCGACGTCCTCGCCGCCCACCTCGCCCTCGCCCAGCCCGGCCTCATCCTCGCCGACGCCCCCGCCCAGGCCGCCGCCGGCTGGGCCGCACCCCTGGCCCGCCGCGCCCACCTCCACCTGCCCCGCCTCACCACCCTCGGCCCGGTCGCCACCCTCGGCCCCCGCCTGCCCGGCTGCGCACCCCGCCTGCGCCCCGCCACCACCCCCGTACCGCCCCACCACCACGACCCCGACGCCGACGCCGTCATCGTCTTCACCTCCGGCACCACCGCCCGCCCCCGCGCCGTCGTCCACACCCACGCGAGCCTGGCCGCCGCCCTGCACACCGTCACCGACCTCGTCCGCCCCCGAGGCGCCACCACCGTCCTCGGCGGCACCTTCTTCGTCCTCGCCCCCGCGCTGGCCGCCGGCGCCACCGTCGCCCTGCCCGCCCGCACCCCCACCGCCCTCGCCCGCCAACTCACCCGCCTCACCCCCGCCCACACCTACCTCACCCCACCCCAGCTGCGCACCGCCCTGGCCGCCGGCGCCCGCCTCACCGGCACCCTGTGGACCGGCTCCGCCCCCGCCGACGCCGCGCTGCTGCGCCGCGCCAAAGCCGCCGGCGCCGACCGGGCCTGGAGTGTCTACGCCCTCACCGAACTCTTCCCCGCCGCCGCCGTCGAGGAGGCCGACAAGAGCGCCCACACCGACGACGGCGACCTGGTCGGCCACCCCCTGCCCGGCATCCGCACCCGCCTCGCCGACGACGGCGAACTCCACCTCACCGGCCCCGGCGCCCGCCACCGCTACCTCGGCCGCGAACCCGACCCCTGGATCCGCACCGGCGACCGTGCCACCCTCACCCCCGACGGCCGCATCGTCCTGGCCGGCCGCCTCAAGGACATGGTCCTGCGCCGTGCCCGCAACATCTACCCCGGCCTGTACGAACCCGCCCTGCACATCCCCGGCGTCGAACTCGCCCTGCTCGTCGGCATCCCCGACCCCGACGGCGACGAACGCCTCGTCGCCCTCGTCCAACCCGCCCCCGGCACCGACCCCCACCACCTGCGCACCGCACTGGCCGCCCCGCTGGCCCGCATGGGCGCCGCCCGCCCCGACGCCCTCCTGTTCGGCACCGTCCCGCTCACCGGCCGCTCCTGCAAACCCGACCGCGCCGCCGCATCCGCCCACTGCGCACGGGAGTTGGCCCGATGACGCCCTCCGAATGCCGCCGCGCCCGCCGCCGCGACCGCACCGTCTACCTGCGCAGCCACCCCCTCCTGTTCGCCCTGCTCTGCGCCACCCGCCACCGTCCCGTCCTGCGCCTGGGCCGCACCCTGCTCGTCCAGCACCCCACCGCCTACCGCGAAGCCCTCACCCGCATCCCCCTGCACCGCACCGCCCCCGGTACCACCGGCGCCGCCACCGCCCAACTCGCAGGCACAGGAGCCCTGTTCGACCAGGACGGCGACGACCACCGCACCGCCCGCCGCACCCTCGCCACCGACCTCGGCGCCACCGCCCTGCCCCGGCTGCGCCCGCTCTGGCAGGCCGTCCTCGCCGAACGCGTCCCCGCCCTGGCCACCGGAACCCTCGAACTCGTCGACCTCGCCGCCGAACTGGCCGCCACCACCGCTGCGGCCCTGACCGGCACCACCACCCCGCCCCGCCAACTCGCCCACGCCGCAAGGGAAGCCGCCGCGGCCGCCGCCCGCGACCACCTGCCCGGCCCCCGCCCGCGCCCCCGCAGCCGTACGGCCACCCAGGCCACCGAAGCCGCCGCCCGCCTCACCGCCCTGCTGCCCGACCCGCGCGACGCCGTGCTCGCCGTCGCCGCCGTCAACACCACCGTCGCCGCCCTGCCCCGGGCCGTCGCCTGGTGCGCCGACGCCCGCCTGTGGCCCGCCGTCGACGACACCACCGCACCCGCCCTCGCCGCCGAACTCCTGCGCCTGACCGCCCCCTCCCCGCTGCTGCCCCGGGTAGCCGCCGCCGACGCCACCCTCGCCGGCCACCCCGTCCGCACCGGCGACCGCCTCATCCTCATCGCCCGCCACGCCGCCCGCGCCCACCACCGCACCCCGCCCGCCGACCCCGCAGCCACCCAGGCCGTCTTCGGCGCCGGAGCACACGCCTGCCCTGGCGCCCACCTCGCCCGCGCCCAACTCGCCGACACCCTCCTCGCGTTGGCCCCCCACCAGCCCCGCGTCGCCCGCGCCCGCGCCGACCGCCACGCCGCCCTGCCGGGCTACGCCGAACTCACCCTGCGCCGCGGCACCCCGACCGGAGGAACCCCGACCCGAGGAAGCCGCTGACCATGCGCATCGCCATCACCGGCGCCGCCGGCTTCTGCGGCTCCCACCTCGCCCGCGCCGCCGCCCACCTGGGCCTGGACGTCACCTGCCACGGCCGCCGCCCCGGGCCCGTGGGCCGCCACCAACCCTGGGACGCCACCACGGCCGACCCCGACTTCACCGGCGCCGACCTCGTCGTCCACTGCGCCGCCGCCGTCGCCGACCTCCCGCCCGGCCACCGGGCCGAAGCCCACCAGCACGCCGTCAACGTCACCGGCACCCGCCGCGTCCTGCGCGCCGCCGCCGGCCGCCCCCTCGTCCACCTCAGCAGCGCCAGCGTCTACGACCCCCGCACCACCACCGCCGCCCCCCTCACCGAGGACCACCCCACCGCCGCCGGCCACCTCAACGCCTACGGCCGCACCAAAGCCGCCGCCGAACACCACGCCCTCGCCGCCGGCGCCGTCGTCCTGCGCCCCCGCGCCGTCTACGGACCCGGCGACCCCCACCTGCTGCCACCCCTGCTCGCCCGCGCCCGCCGCGGCCTGCTGCCGCTGCCCGGCCCCGACACCGCGCTCAGCCTCACCGCCGTCGCCAACCTCACCGACGCCTGCCTGGCCGCCCTCGGCCTCACCGCCACCCCGCCCTGGCCGCCCGGCGCCTACAACATCGCCGACCCCGCCCCCTACCGCCGCGACGCCGCCCTGCGCCACGTCCTGACCGCCCACCACCTGCCCGCCCGCATCGCCCACCTCCCCGCGCCGCTGGCCCGCCTCGCCGCCCGCACCACCCTCCTGCCCGGCCTCACCCCCTACACCGTCGACCTCCTCGCCCGCGGCGTCGTCCTCGACCTCACCCGCGCCCGCGCCCAGGGCTGGCACCCCCGCCACACCCTCGCCGACTACCGGCCCTGACCCCTCGTCCGGCCCGATTGGCCCACAGATCCGGCGGTCAATTGGATACCCCACTAGGGCATCCTCCCTGGCTAGGGTCGGGGCACACGCTGCGCCGCAGGAACGGGCGCACGCCAACGGGAGGGTTATCCATGCGCAAGATCATCATCGGGCTGGCCGCCACCGGCCTGCTCCTCGCCGGCACGGTCGCCACGGCCGGCACCGCCAACGCCGCAGGGACGCGCTGCGGCGACTGGAGCACCAGTGAGCCGCTGCTCAAGTACGGCGCCACCGGCGACACCGTCAGGGAGCTCCAGTGCGAGCTCAACTACTCGCTCAACCCCGACGTCTTCGGCAAGACCACCGTCGACGGGGTCTTCGGCGACGACACCCTGCGCCGCGTCCGCATCTTCCAGAACTGTATGCCGAACCTCCAGGTCGACGGCCAGGTCGGCCCGCAGACCTGGGGCCAGCTGGACTGGTGGAGCTCCAAGGACGCCTACCCCAACTGCTCGGCCGGCTAGGCAGGAACAGCCGGTAGGAACAGCCGGTAGGGACAGCCCGTAGGAACAGAGCCGGGGGGGGGGGGGCCCGGGGCCCCCCCCCCCCCCCCCGCGCCCCCCCCCCCCCCCCCCCGGCCCCCCCCCCGGGCGGCCCCCCCCCACGACCCCGGAGGGCGGGGGGCCGCACGCGGCGACCCCGG
>NZ_JBHVUS010000014.1:0-28790 GCF_042884005.1 Kitasatospora sp. NPDC058162 | reverse complement strand
TTTGGATTTAACAGGGGTTTGCAACGGGGTTTTGGCACCCCCCGTTGTAACTGCGGGGGGGGGGGGGCTCCGGGCGCCCCCGCCCCCGACGCCGTCGAGCACCGGACCCCGGGGGAGGCAACCCGCCTTGCCGGCCGCCGACTTCGACGCCTTCGGCCGGGTCGCCGAACTGCGCTACCCGGTGCCGCCGCAGTGGTCCGGCCCGGCGGACGACCTGACCCCGTGCGTCGACGCCGAGGACTTCGACCTCGGGCTCTTCATCGCCGATGTCCTGGCCGGCCGCGACCGGGCGGCCCGCATCTACCGCTGACACCCGCCCGGCCCCGCCCGCGCATTCGGCCCGCCCGCGCCCCGCCCCGCCGTCAGCAGCGCCTGCCCAGCCCCGAGAGCGGTCCGCCGCCCGCGCCCGCGCCGCCCGACAGGGCCCGCAGGGCGGCGAGGGCGGCGCTCTCGCCCTCGGCGTAGCGGTGGGCGCGGGCCGCACGCAGGGCGGCGTCCAGGTGGCGGGCGGCCTCCTCGCGCTGCCCGGTGGCGGCGAGCGCGCGGCCGTACAGGGTCTGCAGGACGACCCGGCGGGCGGCCGGGAACGGCGGTTCGGCCAGGGCGAGGCCGCGGGCGGCGTGGTGGGCGGCCTCCTCGGGGTCGCCGCAGGCCAGGCAGGCGTCGGCGAGGTGCTGGCGGGCGAGGGCGACGAGGTCGGCGCGCCCGGCCTGTTCGGCCAGGGCGAGGGCGCGGCCCAGCAGGTCCCGCACCCGGGCCGGCGCGTTCGCGTCCCGGCCGCGCCCACCCGCCCCGTAGCGGGCGAGCGCGGCGGCGAGGTTGACCAGGGCGACGGCCTGCGCGCTGCGGTCGCCGGCCAGGGCGGCCAGGCCGGGGGCCCGCTCGAGGTGGGCCAGGGCCTGCTCGGGCCGGCCCTCCTCCAGCAGCACCCAGCCGAGCAGGGCCCGGGCCCGGGACTGGGCGCCGGGGTCGAGGTCGGCCTCGGCGGCGGCGAGCCCGTGCTCGAGCAGCGGCACCCAGCCGTCCCGGACCTGCCACACGATCAGCGGCCACTGCAGCAGGACCAGGCGCCAGGCCCGGTCGTGCAGTCCGGCCGCGACCGCCGCGCCGACCGCGCCGCGCAGGGTGTCGCGTTCGGCGGCGTACCAGGCCAGGGCGCTCTCCCGGTCGGGGAAGGGCCGGACCTCGACGGGGCGCCGGGCCCCGGCGGGCGCGTCGCAGCACGGTTCGCTGCCGGGTTCGGCGGCGGCGCTCGCGGCGAGCAGGGTGTTCAGCAGGTGGTCGAGGAGCCGGGGCAGGGTGTCGCTGTCGTCCTCGCCGGGCGGGGTGCGCAGGCTGCGGGCGTAGAGCCGGACGAGGTCGTGCAGGGTGTAGGCGTCCCGGTCGATCTCGAGGACCAGGTGGGCGGTGGCCAGCTGCCCCAACGCCCCTGCGGCCTGCGGCAGTTCGACGTCGGCGAGGGCGGCGGCGGTGCGGCTGTCGAGGGTGGTGCCGGTGTGGGCGCCCAGGCGGCGGAACAGCCGGCGGGCCGGGGCGGACAGGTGCTGGACGGTCAGGGCCAGGGCGGCGGCGACGCTGGTGTCCTCCACGTCCAGCAGCCCCAACCGGCCCTGCTCGTCGGCGAGTTCGTCGGCGAGCGCGGCCAGGCCCCGGTGCGGGCAGGTGGCGATGCGGGCGGCGGCCAGGCGCAGCGCGAGCGGCAGCCCGTCGCACAGCCGGGCGAGCCGGGCCGCGGCCTCGGGTTCGGCGCCGACCAGGTCGGGGCCGAAGTCGGGGCCCAGGGTGGTGGCGAGCAGCGCGACGGACTGCGGGGCGGACAGCTCGGCCAGCGGTACGGGCCGGGCGGCGTCGGAGGCGACCAGCCCGCCGAGCCGGTCGCGGCTGGTCACCAGGGTGACGCAGTCGTCCCCGTCGGGCAGCAACGGGCGGACCTGATCGGAGCGGCGGGCGTTGTCGAGCACGATCAGCATCCGGCGCCCGGCGGTCAGTTCCCGGTAGCGGGCGGCCAGCGCCTCGGGGGAGGCGGGCATCTGCTCGGCGGGCAGCCCGAGGGCGAGCAGCAGTTCGCGCAGCACCGCGCCGGTGGCGCGTTCGGGCAGCGGGCTGTGCCCGCACAGGTCGACGAACAGCCGCCCGTCGGGGAAGTCGGCCTGGCGCCGGTGCGCCCAGTGCACGGCGAGGGCCGTCTTGCCGACCCCGGCCCCGCCGGTGACGACGGCGATCGCGCCGGGGGAGCGGGCGGCGCGGTCGAGGGCGGCCAGCTCGTCCTCGCGGCCGGAGAACCCGCGGGGCCGTCGGGGGAAGGGCCAGGGCGCGGGCACCGGTGCCGGTGCCGGTGTGATGGTGGCCGCAGGCCCCGCCCCGCGCCCCGCCCCGGGCCCCGCCCCGCCGGCCGCCCCGGGCGCCGCTTCGCCGCGCAGCAGCAGATCGTGGGCCCCGGCGAGTTCCGCCCCGGGGTCGATCCCCAGCTGTTCCGCCAGGGTCCGGCGGGTGCGGTGGAACCACTCCAGGGCCTCCGGGCGCCGCCCGGCCCGTCCGAGCGCCACCACCAGCGCGGCGACCAGCGACTCGCGCAGCGGGTGGAGCGCGGCCTCGGCGGCCAGCACGCCCGCGGCCGCGCCGTGGTCGCCGAGCCGGCCGTGGGCGCGGGCCAGTTCCTCCACGGCGGCCAGCCGCAGCTCCTCCAGCGCCTGGGCGGCGCACTGCAGCGGCAGGCTGGGCTCGGTCCCGGCGAGCGCGGGCCCGCGCCACAGCGCGAGCGCCTCCCGCAGGGCCGTCACCGCCGTGCCCGCCTCCCGGGCGGCGTGGGCGGAGCGGACGAGCCGTTCGAAGCGCTGGACGTCCACCGCCGCCTCGGGCACCCGCAGCAGGTAGCCGCCGCTGCCGCCGCTGCCGTCGGTGGCCAGCTCGACCCCGGCGGCGGGGGCCCGGTGCGCGGCGAGCACCGCGCGCAGCCCGGAGACGTGGTTGTGGATGACGGTGCGGGCGTGCCGGGGCGGCTCCTCCTCCCACAGGGCCCCGGTCAGCCGGTCGACGCCGACGGGCACGCCGGGGTTCAGCGCCAGCGCGGCCAGCAGGCTGCGGCGCTTGGGCGAGCCGAGGGCGAGCTCCTGCCCGTCCGCGGCCACCACGGCCACCGGGCCCAACAACCGGAAGTCCACCCGTGCCCCCACCCTGACCAGCAATTATGACAAGCATATGACAGGAGGCGACCCTGCAGTGACGCACCGTTCCTCCGCCGCCGGGACCCCCGCGTACGGCCTCTGCCCAGGCACCCTGGACGGACCCGCACCCGACCGGATCCAATACCACCTCCGGACACCAGGGGAGGGGACCGATGCTGACCGACACCTCGACCGCCGCGGGCAGGGCGATCCTGCTCCACGACCGCTACCCCACGCTCGACGAACTCACCGACACCGCCCACCGCCTGGCCGCCCGCCACCCCCGGCGCTGCCGGCTGCGCACCCTCGGCACCTCCCGCGCCGGCCGCCCCCTCCAACTCCTCACGATCAGCCCCGACGACGGACCCGGCGACGGCTCCGGCGACCGCGCCGCCGACAACGCCGGCACCGGCAACGTCCTGGTCGTCTCCGGCGCCCACGCCGACGAGTTCTCCGGCCGCGCCGGCCTCGTCGAACTGGCCCACCGCGCCCTGGCCTACCCCGCCCGGCACCCGGCGACGACCTGGCACCTCCTGCTCTGCCTCGACCCCGACGGCGCGCACCTGGCCCGGGGCGGCCTGCTCTCCCGCACCCTGCCCGCGTACTTCGCCGGCTACTACCGCCCCGCCGCCGACGAGCAGCCCGAATGGGCCCCGGCGATCGGCGGCGACCTCCCCGAGAGCCGGATCCTGCTCGACCTGATCGACGAACTGCGCCCCGCCCTCCAGCTCTCCCTGCACACCGCCGACGTCGGCGGCACCTTCCTCCAGGCCACCGCCGACCCGACCGCCCTCACCGCCCCCTTCACCCGCTCCGCCGCCACCCTCGGCATCCCGGTCGAGACCGGCTCCTTCGACACCCACCGGCTACCCGCCGTCAGCCCCGGCGTCTTCCTGATGGAGCCCGAGCACATCGACACCCAGGAGAACACCACCGGCATGCTCACCGACCAGGACGAGGCCCGGGTCGGCGCCCGGGCCGCCACCTGGTTCGCCCCCCGCCGCCACGGCGGGCGCACCGTCGTCGTCGAGGTGCCCGCCTGGACCAGCGACCGGCTCGGCGACCCCGCCCCCGTCCCCGCCGACGACGCCGAGCGCCACCTGCGCGCCGCCGCCGACCACCTGCGCGAGCGCGGCCGGCAGCTCACCGGCCTGCCAGCCGGCCTCCCGCCGCACGACACCCCCCTGCTGCGCGCCGCCCGCACCCAGCTCACCGCACTGCGCCAACTCGCCGACGCCTGGGACCCGCGCACCGCCGACCGGCCCCTCCTGCCGCCGCCCCTGCTCACCCGCGCCCACCTGGCCGGCATCGACCTGTGGGCCCACCGCATCCCGGTCCGCGCCGCCGCCCTCCTGCGCCGCGCCACCCCCGACCCCCGCCCCGCCGCCCTCCTCCACACCTGGTGCGCCCACTACCGCCACCGCTTCCGCCCCACCTGGCTCCCCGTCACCCGCCAGGCCGCCCACCACGCCAACACCGCCGAAGCCGCCGCCCACCTCCCCTGACCGCCGCCCCGGGCGGTGCCTTACGACCCTGCGCTGTGCCGTTGCAAGCCGATGACCCGCTCGGTGATCCGTGCTGCGGCGTCGGAGCCCGTGAGGAGGGTGACGTTGGCGGGCGAGGAGGAGAGCGTCGAGTCGACGGCGATGATCGGGACGGACGGCGCGGCCGAGGCGACGCCGGGAGCCGCCTGACCGAAGGGCGCGCCGACGGTGACGATCAGATCGCAGTGCTGGACGAGCAGACCCGCGAGGTGTGGGGCGGCCTGTTCCGCAGTGGCTGCCGGTTCGATCATCTTCTGGACGTTGGTGCCGTGCTGTGTTCCGGCCGACTGCATGGCGGACCAGATCCCGGCAACGGTGTCGCCGCCGGTAGCGCTCGCACTGTCCGCCGCCAGACAGGCGGTCGCCCGTCCCGACACGTCGTTCGCCGTGGCGACGGTGGTACGGGGAGTGCCGTGGCCTGTGAACAGCACATAGCCGAGTACGGCGGCGGCGGTGACGCCCAAGGCGGAGACGACCAGGACCGGGCGGCCGGGACGCAGGCGCGGTGACATGGGACGGGGCCCTCCTGAGGGCGGGGAGCTGGTCAGCCGTTCCGCTTGGAACGGGAGGTGCGTGACGCGGTGCGTGAACGGGGGGCCGGCCGGGGGGATTCGGCGGTCGCCGTCACCGTGGGCCGGTTCTGCGCGGTCTTCCGGGCGCTCCCGGGACCGCGGGACCTGCGCCACAGGAGGGTGGCCGCGGCGCCGCAGGCCAGGGCGATTCCGGCGGACGTCGCGATGACGCCGAACGTGCCGGAATCCGAGCCGGATCCGGTGTCAACGGATGCGTGCGGTTCGTGGAGAAGGGGGTTTTCGCGTTCTCCGTCGTCAGTGGAAGAAAGCGCCGCGATCGGGTCGATTCTGCCGAATCCGAGTTTCGGGTCGGGGTGATTGTTCCGTTCGACCGTCGTGGTGATGAGGCGGTGAATCACCTGTCCTGCCGTCAAATCCGGATGTGCCGAGCGGATGAGTGCGGCAGTGGCCGAGACATAGGCCGCCGCGTAGCTCGTGCCGTCGGCCTTCACGTATCGGCCCTGGTTGTTGGTCGAGTAGATCTCGGCGGCGGGCGCCGCGACGACGATGCCCCGGCCGGATTCGCTGGCCGTCCAGAAACCGCCGCTCTCGTCGACTCCGGAAACCGACACGACGCCGGGGAATGCCGCCGGATACATCGGCGGATTCCCCCGGTCGCCCTCGTTGCCACGCAGAGGCGACGACGACGGCGTCCTTGCCCATCGCGTAGGTGACGGCCTGTTTGAGGAGGGGATCCGGATCGGGTGCACCGAGGGAGACGTTGATGACCCGGGCACCGTGGTCCGCCGCCCAGACGATGCCACGCGCGACCATCGGAGCGGAGACCTGGTTCCCGGTACCGACGCGGACCGGAAGGATCTTCGCGTCCGGTGCCAGGCCCGTCATGCCCTCGCCGGGAGCCGGGCCACCGGTGCCGGCGATGATGCCGGCGATGGCGGTTCCGTGGGATTCGCCCGAGGTGTCCGTCCGGCCGTCGTCACCGTCACCGATCAGGCTGCTGCCGGGGAGGACCTGTCCGGTCAGGTCGGGATGCGAGGCCGAGACCCCGCTGTCCACGACGGCGACCGTCGTTCCGGCGCCACGGCTGATCGACCAGATCCGGTCTGCCTTGAAGTGCTCCGTGTCCAGCGGCCATTCGCTGGAGCGGATGCTCCCGGCATTGCTGACGGGGGCTCCGGCGACCAGGGCGGACACGGTGAATACGGCAACACCACAGGCGTGGAAAAACCGGCGTATTGCGGCCATGGGTGGTGCTCCTGGGACGGAGTGACGGTGATTCAAGAAGACATGAAGGTGCCTAGATCGGTGGCGATCTTATACACACGCGCCTTCCTCGCGGCCTCGGGACCAAGCGCAGGGACCGCGCTTTGCGGAATTTTTGCCAGGGCCATTTGAAGGCAAAGCGGTCGATAGCGCGGCATCTCGGATGCCGGGCGGCAGTTGAAGACTGGACCGGAAGCGGTCGTGGTCGATAGAAGATCTCTCGGCCTGCCTGATGGGCGGTCTCGGACTCGTTTTCCCGGAGGGGTCGGCCGTGCGCCGCTTGTCACGCCGTGAATCGCAAAAGACGTCGGCCCTGGGGGCGTGAGCGTCTTCCAGCGCACAACCCGTCATGCGCGGGGCCGAGCAGCCGGATCGAACCGGGTATCCGGCCTGATGCGGGGCTGGCCGGCCGCCCTGCTGGCGTTGACCCTGCTGCAGGCAGTGGCACTCCAACCCGCGGAGGCCTTCGCCGAGGCACACGCCCCGTCACCCGTCGTGTCGGCACAGGCTCCCCGGGTTCCGCAGCAGCGTTCGGACGACGCCGGCGGGCAGGGGCACCAGGTCGGTGTGAACGAGACCTCGCGTCACGCCGACGGCGGTGTGGCGGCCGGGCACACCCCAGCGCCGGGTGAGGCCCCCGAGAGGACGGACCGTCAGGACGGCGGCCAGCCGCACGCACCTGCTGCCCCAGCACCGGTGAAGGGCGAGCAGACGACGCCCCCCCGTTCTGCCCAGGCCCCAAGCGAACAACCCGGACGGCTCGCCGAAGAGCCAAGGAGAGGCCGCCACGGGGCAGGTGGCGCCGACCAAGGACGCGCCGGCCGCTTGGGTCGGTCCGTCCGATCCCGCCGGCGGAGCCGCCGAGGTCACCGGGGCCAGGACCTCCACCACCTCGGTCTTCCAGAACCCCGACGGCACCAAGACGATGCGCGTCTACAGCCAGCCCGTCCACTTCCAGAAGCCCGACGGCACCTGGGAGAACATCGACACCGGCCTGTCCCGCCGCCGTGACGGCAGGTGGGCCGAAGCCGCCAACGACCAGGCACTCAGCTTCTCGCCGAGTGCCGACGGCACCGCACTGATCGACTGGACCCTGGACGCCGGACACCGGATCTCCTACACGCTCCAGGGCGCCAAGCCGGTCGCGGCCACGGCCGCGGCGAACACCCTCACCTACCCCGGGGCACTCGCGGACTCCGACGTCGTCTACAACACGCTCGCGCAGGGCATCAAGGAGTCGCTGGTCCTGCACAGCGCCTCCGCCCCGACGAGCTGGGTGTTCCCGCTGAACACCACGGGCCTGTCGGCCTCCCTGGACGGCTCCGGCAACGTCCGCTTCACCGACGAGGCCGGCAAGGTCAGGATGACCATCCCGCACGGGTTCATGGAGGACTCGGCGCTCGACCCGCACTCCGGCGAGGGGATCACCTCCAACGCCGTCACCTACAAGCTGACCACCGTGAACGGCAAGTCGGCCCTGCAAATGGACCTCGACACGGCCTGGTTGAAGGACCCCAAGCGGGTCTTCCCGGTCAAGGTGGACCCCACCGGCCAGATCAACGGCACCCGCTCCACCTACATCGTGTCCAACAGCGCCACCAACCACGCGAGCGAAGCCAGCCTCAAGACCGGCAGCTACAACGGGGGAGCGTCCTACGACGCCAGCTACCTCGTCTTCGACTCCCTCGGCGCGAACCTGGGCAACATGTACGTCGAGAAGGCCGAGCTGGACCTGAACGCCATCTGGAGCGGCGGCTGCCAGTCACGCGACGTCGCCGTGCACGCCATCACCTCGGCCTGGGACCCGGGCAGCGTCAACGACTTCTCCCAGGTGCCGTACGACCCCGCGGTGATCGCCTCCGCCAACTTCCAGGCACCCAACAGCACCTACTGCCCCGGCTCGCCCGTCACCGTGCCGTTCAACCTCGGAGGTGACCCGACCACCGCCGGCGTCCAGCTCATCAACAACTGGACCCACGGCGGCGGCAACTACGGCTTCGCCCTGACGGCGGACAACAGCGACATCCAGTCCTGGAAGCAGTTCGACAGCGTCAACACCCAGCACCCGCCGTTCCTGAAGCTCACGTACGTCGACTGGGCCGCCGACTACTCCATCCCGCAGAACTACATCCCGCCGACGGCGCTCACCGCAGGCTCGCAGCAGGTCACCATGACCAACCTCGCCGCGAACTGGTGGAACTCCAACAGCATGCGGGTCAAGCCGAGGTTCTTCGACGCGAGCTGGCACGAGTTCTGGCCGGGAGCGGGCACCACCACGGGCGTTCCGGGGCTGGTCAAGACGGGCGACACCGTGACCTTCACCGCCACCATCCCGCCGATGGCGCCGGGGACCAGCTACCAGCTGTGCTGGGACGGCGTGGTGAACGGGACGTACTCGCTCAGGGACGACTTCGGCATCCAGTACCACACCTGCACGTGGGTCGCGGCCAAGAACGTCCAGCCGCAGATCGACACGATGGTGCCGCTGTCCAACTCCGTGGTCAGCACACTCTCCCCGCA
Organism: Kitasatospora sp. NPDC058162; assembly: GCF_042884005.1. NCBI lineage: Bacteria > Bacillati > Actinomycetota > Actinomycetes > Kitasatosporales > Streptomycetaceae > Kitasatospora > Kitasatospora sp. NPDC058162. Next base: position 19,766 of record NZ_JBHVUS010000014.1, on the reverse strand, counting down.
GCTCTACGCAGGCGGCCACGACCCGGACAACTACCCCGGCACGGGGGTCGACTACAACTTCCGCGTCTACACCAACCCGTCCTCGGGCGACCCCCAGCTGCTCGCCGAGTCGGGCTGGCAACCGAGCCAGACGTGGGCCGTTCCGCCGGGCAAGCTCGCCTGGAACAGCGGCTACCAGTGGACCGTCATGGCCGGCGACCACATCGACGCAAGTCCGTGGTCGGGGTACTCGACCTTCTCCACCCAGCTGCAGCAGCCCGTCATCACCTCCCACCTGGGCGGGGCCGCCGGTGACGGCGCAGGGCACGACTTCGACGCCCACGTGGGCAACTACACCACCGCCGCGACGGACGCGAGCGTGAAGACGGTCGGACCGGCCCTGACCGTGACCCGCTCGTACAACTCCCTCGACCCGCGTACCTCCACGCTGTTCGGGGCAGGCTGGACCTCGGCCTTCGACATGCAGGTGCAGCCGGACGCCGACGGCACCGGGTCCATCGTCCTGACCACCGCCAGCGGACGCACCGGACGCTTCGGACTCGGCAACGGCAACGTCTACACCCCGCCGCCGGGCGAGTTCGCCTCCCTCACCAAGGTCGACGCCGGGTTCGACCTGACGGCCAAGGACGGTGTGGTCTACCAGTTCCACATATCCAGCGGCAGTGCCTACGCGCTGTCCCGGGTCACCGACGCGGCCGGGCACATCCAGGACCTCACCTACGCCAACGGCAGGCTCACCACGGTCAAGGACACCGCTTCGGGCCGGTCGCTGCACTTCGAATGGACCACGGACAACCGGCACGTCGCCAAGGTCTACACCGACCCCACGACCGGGACGGACTGGAACACCGCCCAGACCTGGACGTACACATATGACGGCGGCAATCCGGACCAGCTGAACAGCGTCTGCACCCCACCGGCCGGAACCAACACGGCCAGGCCCTGCACCGGTTACACCTACACCCCGGGCTCCCACCTGCGCTCGGCCGTCCTGGACGCCGGCCCCGTCTCGTACTGGCGCCTCGGTGAGGCCTCCGGTGCCACCGCGGCCAGCGAGGTGATCGAGAACCAGGGCAACGACAACGCGACCTACTCCGCCAAGGGCGTGACCCTCGGCACCCCCGGGCCGGCGGCCTCCGCGACAGCGGCGACCTTCGACGGAAGCTCCGGCTACGTGACGCTTCCGCAGACGGCGCTGGCCAGCTCGTCCTACACCTCGGTCGGGCTCTGGTTCAAGACCACCGGCTCGGGCGTGCTGTTCAGCTACCAGACGGAGAACTTCCCCGGCAGCGGAACGACGGCGGGCGACTACACGCCCGCGCTCTACGTCGGCCAGTCGGGCAAGCTCCACGGCAAGTTCTGGGCCGGCTCCTCCAACCCCATGCAGTCGTCGAAGGCGGTCAACGACGGGCAGTGGCACTTCGCGCTGCTGTCCGCCGCAGGCGTGACCCAGACGCTGTACCTCGACGGCCAGGCCCAGGACACGCTGGCCGGACCCGTCCTCGCCCCCGGGCAGCGCGCCGGAGCCATCGGCGGCGGCTTCACCAGCGCCTGGTGGCAGGACAGCCCGTTCACCGACTTCACCGGCCGGGCCAGCTACTTCACCGGCAGCATCAGCGACGTCGCCTTCTACAACCGGACCCTCGGAGCCCCGACCGTCCAGGCCCTGTGGCGGGCCGGTAGCCAGCCCTCGACCGAGCTGTCCGGCCTGAAGCTCCCCTCCGGCAAGACCCAGCCCGCGGCCGGCTACGACACCGTCAAGGACCGCGCCTCCCAGATCACCGACTCGAACGGCGGCACCTGGAAGCTCAGCAACCCGACCGTGTCCGGCTCCTCCCAGGAGTACCGCGGCCAGGTCATGGGCTCCCAGCCCGCCGGATACTGGCGGCTGTCGGAGAGCCAGGGGATCCAGGCCTCCAACCAGGTCTACAGCCCCCGGCCCACGCCCAACAACGGAACCTACTCCGACGTCACACTCGGCGCCGCCGGACCGATGACGGGCTCCACCGGATCCGCCTCCTTCAACGGCAGCACCTCCTGGGCCGAACTGCCCGCCTCCTACGCACCCCAGTCCGGCCCGGGAACGCTCGGGGTCTGGTTCAAGACCGGCAGCGCCGGCGTCCTGCTCAGCTACCAGTCCTTCCCCGTCAACGCCCCCCACACCCAGGCGGGCCTGCACTGGAACCCGGCCCTGTACGTCGGTACGGACGGCAAGCTCCACGCCCAGCTCTGGACCGGCGACGCCTCCCACACGATGGCCAGCGCCGCCACGGTAAACGACAACAAGTGGCACTTCGCCGTACTGTCCGCCGACAGCCCCACGTCCCAACAGCTCTACGTGGACGGCGCGCAGAGCGCCGGCCCGCTGACCGGCGCCATCACCCCCAACGGCGTCGAGCACGTCTTCGTCGGCGCGGGCGCCGTCTCCCTCGGCTGGCCCGCCGCCCCCGGCGACGACTCCGGCCACTTCAACGGCCAGATCGCCGACGTCATGGCGTTCCCCCGCGGCCTGGACAGCGCGACGGTCACCAGCCTCTACCAGCAGGCCACCACCAGCGGCGCCGCCCAGTACGACGCGGCCGTCGTCGACGCCCACCCCACCGGCTACTGGCGGATGGGCGACACCACCGGCAACCAGGCCACCGAACTGATCTCCTCCGCGGCACTGGCGCAGAACCACGGCAGCTACCACAACACCACCTGCTGCCAGAGCGGCCCCTGGGCCTCCGGCGCTTCCACCGCCACCGGCTTCAACGGCACCACCTCCTACGTCCAGCTGCCCCCCAACACCGCGCCTAAGCCCTACAGCGGCACGGCCGTCGAGCTCTGGTTCAAGACCACCGCCCCCGGCGTCCTCTACAGCCACCAGTCCTTCCCGATCGACGGGAAGCCCAACGGCTCCACCGACCGCTGGAACCCCGCGCTCTACATCGGCTCGGACAAGAAGCTCTACGGCGCCCTGTGGACCGGCTCGGCCACCAACGCCCTGGTCTCCACCACCACCGTCGCCGACGGGAACTGGCACCACGTCGCCCTGACCGGCGACGGCCACGGACAGACCCTCTACCTCGACGGCGCGCCCAACGCCACCAGTACCACGGCGCTGCCCATCACCTACAACGGCTCCGCCTACGACTTCCTCGGCGCCGGCTGGACCGGAGGCGGCTGGCCCAACCCGCCCTCGCCCTCCGACCAGGTCGGCCACTTCAACGGCGCCATCGCCGACTTCTCGATCTACAGCTACCCGCTCGTCGCCGGCGCCGTCGCCGACCACTACCGGGCCGCCACCGCCACCGGAACCCCCGGCGGCCTCGACGCCGCCGGCGCCTACCGCGCCGCCGTCGTCCAGGCCGGACCGATCCAGTACTGGCGCCTCAACGACCCCTCCGGCTCCTGGTACGCGGCCGCCGAACTCGGCACCGCCATGCCCGACCTGACCGCCGGCACCTACAGCAACGTCACCCTGAACGCCGACGGCCCGACCAACGACCACGGCAACCAGCGCGCGGCGGTCTTCAACGGCACCACCTCGCAGATCCAGCTTCCTTCCGACGCGGCTCCCACCCACGGCCCCGCCAGCATGGAGCTCTGGTTCAACACCACCAGCGGCGGCCCGCTCTACGGCTACCAGGACTTCCCCGTCGGCTCCCCGCTCGGGAACACCTGGAACCCGGCGTTGTACGTCGGTTCGGACGGCCGTGTCCACGGTGAGTTCTGGATGGGCCAAGGCGCTGTCATGACCTCCGACCGGACCGTCAACGACGGCAAGTGGCACCAGGTGGTCCTCGCCGCCGACGACAGCGGCCAGACCATCTACATCGACGGCCGGCCCAGCGCCTCCGACACCACCGGGCGCAAGATCACCTTCAACGGCACCCCGTACGTCTACCTCGGCGCCGGCACCACCACCGGATGGAACTGGCCCGGCGGCGGCGCCGACCACTTCACCGGCAGCATCGCAGAGGCCTCCTACTACACCAGCCGCCTCGACGCCGCCACGGTCGCCGCCCACTTCCAGGCCATGGGCGACGGCGGCACCGCCACGCCCGTCACCGCAGCCAACGTCACCGACCCCACCGGCAACACCCTCGCGTACCGTTACGACACCCGCTCGGCCAAGCTCATCTCCCGCAGCGACGCCTGGGGCCACACCACCCGCTACTCCTACGACACCAACGGCTTCCTCCACACCGTCACCGACGCCGACGGACACACCGTCACCACCGGACACGACAACCGGGGCAACGAGGTCTCCCGCACCACCTGCCAGGACACCACCCACTGCCACACCGGCTACGCCCACTACTACCTCGACGCCACCCCAGACCACCTCGGCGCCGTCAACGACACGGTGACCGACCGCAGCGACGCCCGCTCCAGCGGGGCCGGCGACGCCACCTACCGCACGCAGTACAGCTACGACCCGGCTGGCGAGCTGCTGTCCACCACCGTGCCCGCCACTGCGGACTTCCCGCAGGGACGCACCTCCTACGTCGCCCGCACCAGCGGCAGCGAGGCCGCCGTCGGCAGCGACGGAAACCCGACCAGCGGAACCCAGCCCGCCGGGCTGGTCACCTCCCAGTCCCCGTACGTCGACCACGCCGCCTACCCCAACCAGGCGGCGGTGCCCGCGAGCCTGAGCACCGTCAACTCGTACAACGCGGCCGGTGACCTCACCAAGAGCGTCAGCCCGCTGGGGCTGGTCACCACCTACACCTACGACAACCTCGGCCACCTCACCTCCAGCACCGAGGCCTGCACCAACTGCGGCCAGGGACAGACCCCCACCAAGGTCACCACCTCCTACACCTGGGACGGCCAGGGCAACCCGCTCACCCGCACGGACCCGGCCACGACGGACGCCGTCACCGGCACCGTCCACACCCCCCGGACCACGACCGCCTACGACACCGACGGCAACCCCCTCACCCGGACCGTCGCCGACCTCACCGGCGGCGACGCCCCACGCACCACGACCTGGGCCTACTCCGGCACCACCAGCCAGCTCACGAAGGTCACCGACCCGGCCGGCCGCTCGACCAGCTACACCTACGACAAGTACGGCAACAAGGTCTCCAGCACCGACGCCGCCGGCACCACCTACAGCTTCGACTACGCCCCGATGGGCTGGCTGCAGCAGGTCGCCGTCACCAACTACACCGGAAACCCCGCCGCCCCGGTCAGCGCCCGCTGGCAGATCCTCGAGTCCCGGGCCTACGACCCCGCCGGCCGACTGGCCAAGGTGACGGACGCGATGGGCCGCTCCACGCACACCTACTACAACGACGACAACACCGTCGCCGAGGTCGACGCCGACGGGTTCCACAACTTCGACCCGGTCGCCAAGGCCTTCGACGGCACCCTGCGCAACGTCGTCCTGCAGCAGAACACCTACGACGCGGCAGGCAACCTGACCCAGCGCGTCACCGGCGGCGGCAAGACCACCGTCGCCAACACCTGGGACGCCGCGGGCCGCGCCACCAGCACCACGGTCGACCCCGGCGGGCTCAACCGCACCAGCAGCAACGCCTACGACGCGGCCGGCCGCGTGCTGCGCTCCACCATCACCGACGGGACCCAGACGCGGGAGACCGACTTCACCTACGACGTCGCCGGGGACGTCACCGCGCAGACCGCCAAGAACCCGCCGCAGGACTCCACCACGACCTTCAGCTACGACCAGCGCGGCCTGCCGCTCACCCGGACCAGCCCCAACGGCAACGTCAGCGGCGCCAACCCCGCCTCGTTCACCGTCAGCTACCTCAACGACGAGGCCGGCCGACAGGTCGTCACCACCGAACCACCGGTGCCCACCACCACCCTCAACACGGCGACCGGGCAGCCCCTCACGCTGACCGTCGCCCCCGAGACCCGCACCGGCTACAACACCTTCGGCGAGACCGCCGAGGCCAAGGACCCGACCGGCGCCATCACCACCACCACCCACACCTTCGACGCCACCGGCGAACACCTCGCCGTCGCCGGCAACACCTACACCGCCCCCGACGGCAGTGGCACCTTCACCCCCGTCACCCGCACCGACTTCGACACCATGGGTCGGCCCCAGGTCCTCACCGACGCCAAGGGCAACACGGCTACCAACGTCTACGACCAGCTGGGCAACCTCGTCGAGAAGGACCTGCCGAGCGTCGGCGGGGTGACCCCGAAGTGGCTGTACAGCTACGACCTCGACGGTGAGAGCCAGTCGGTCACCGACCCGACGGGTGTCGTCGTGCTGTCGACGTACGACGACCTCGGCCGCCCCGTCACGTTCAGCAGGCAGGTCCGCCAGACCTCCCACGGCACCAGCGGCGGCACGCCCGCCGTCTACACCGGCAGCTTCGGATTCGACGACGCCGGCAACCGGACCAACGTGATCACCCCCAACCGGGAGGCCACCCTCAACTCCTATGACGCGGCGGGGGAGCGGGTCACTACCACCGACCCGCTGGGCAACACCAGTACCACCTCGTACGACCTCATCGGCGCCCCCGTACGCACCACGGCGCCCGCCGACTCACCCGGCCGGAGCGGGCGGGCGACCGCCACGACCTACGACCAGGCCGGCCGACCGCTGAGCATCGCCAACCTCGACGAGAGTGGGGCGGTGATCTCGACGAGCCGCATCCAGTACGACGCCGACGGGAACGCCCTGGCAACCACTGACGCGGACGGCAATACACACCGCACCGAGTACAACGGGGTCGGCCAGGCGGTCCGCCAGATCCAGCCGGTGGACGCCAACCACAACATCACCACCGCGCTCGGCTACGACGCTGCGGGTCACCGCACCGTCTACACCGACGGCAACGGGCAGAGCACCTACTTCACCTACAACGCCCTCGGACTGGCCGAGTCCACCGTCGAACCGGCGACCTCCGCCTACCCGAACCCCGTCGACCGCACCTACACCACGGCATACGATCCGAACCTGCAGCCGATCACCGTCCTCAAGCCGGGCGGCGTGAAGATCCAGAACATCTACGACCCCGCAGGACGGATCACCGCTCAGAGCGGCAGCGGAGGCGAGGCGCCGACACCCACTCGCAGCGTCGGCTACGACCTCGCCGGGCGGATCACCTCCGTCTCCACGCCGAACGGCCCGCAGACCTTCAGCTACGAGGACCGCGGACGGCTGTGGACCAGCTCCGGTCCGCAGGGCCAGGCGAGCTTCACCTACGACGCGGACGGCCTCCTGACCTCCCGCACCAACGCGGCGGGAACCGCCGGCTTCAGCTACGACCCGGCCGGACGCCTGAAGTCGTTCGCCGACCCGCTCACCGCAAGCACGGTCGGCTACACCTACTACCCGTCTGGGACCCTGCAGTCCGTCAACTACGGCAACACGAGCCGGTCGTTCACCTACGACGGGAAGCAGAACCTCACCAGCGACACCCTCAGCACGTCCGGCGTCACCAAGGCGTCCGTGGCGTACGGCTACTACTCATCGGGCCGTCTGAAGACCCAGAACACGACCGGGCTCACCGGTACGCCGAACGCCAGCTACACCTACGACCAAGCCGGGCGGCTGTCCACCTGGAACAAGGGGGAAAGCACCGCCTCCTACAGCTACGACGACAACGGCAACCTCACCAAGTCGGGTGCCACGAGCGCGACCTACAACCAGCGCAATCAGCTGCTCACTGCCGGGGCCAACACCTACACGTTCACCCCGCGGGGCACCAGGTCATCCGTCAGCAACGGCGGCACGACCACCACCGCTGGCTACGACGCGTTCGACGAACTCGTGACCCAGGGAAGCCAGACCTACTCCTACGACGCCCTCGGCCGACTGGCCTCCACGGCCGGCCGCACGTTCGGATACGACGACGCGAGCAATCACCTCGTCACGGACGGCACGGAGACGTACAGCCGGGCGCCCGGCGGCGACGTCGTTTCCGTCAGCACCGGCGGCGCCGCCAACTTCGCCTACAGCAACCGTCACGGCGACCTGGTCGGTACGTTCACCGCGAACGGCACCGCCATGGCGGGCTCCGGAGCCTACGACCCGTGGGGCAAGCCGGACGGCACGGCGACGACCGGCAGCAAGCTCGGGTACCAGGGCGGCTGGACCGACCCTGCAAGCGGTCAGGTCAGCACTGCCAGCCGCTGGTACGACCCCACCACCGCGGAGTTCACCAGCCGCGACTCCGCCCAACTCGCCACCGGCACCTCATCGGCTGCCAACCTCTACGCCTACGCCAACGGCGACCCGATGAACGCGGCCGACCCCAGCGGACACCGCGCCTGCGCTCCGTTCCCGGTAACAACCCCGTGGGGAGGTGGTGGTGGCGGCGGAGACGACCAGGACCGCACACCTCCCGCCGAGTCCACACCTCCGCCTGCCGATGTGCCGATAGCGCTTCCTGACCGGGCACAGAAAGACTTCGGGCTGGCGACCAGTCAGGAGTACGACCTCCAGCAGATGCTGGAACAGCAGCGCATCAACAACGCGATGCATCCGTTCGGCTACTCCGGCGGGTCGCTCGATGTGCCGTCATGGGGGTTGTACGGCACACCACTCGGTGCCGGAGCCATCCCGGAGATCTTCGGGGGCTTCTCGCTCGGAGACTTCACCCTCGGCGGCATTGTTGCGGCCAGCCCGTTCTCCCGGAGCAGCTGCGACACCCCCACCGGCCGTCACCACCGGCCGCACGGTGACGGGTCGACGAGCAAGAGCACCCCGCAGGTCGACCCCCACAACCTCGACCCCGTCCAGTGCACGCACTGTTCGACCACGGCGCCCTCCGGCACACCGCTCAACGGCCCTGAGCTCGGGCTGACTCAGCAGGGCATTGCCGCGCAGCTTGCCCCTGATCCATCTACGCTGCAGTCAATAGCCAATGCCGAGGATTCAATACGGCAAGGATCGACTCAGACCTTCGATTTCTTTGGTACCAGCAATAAAGACCTTCTGGGATGCCCCCTGGGAGGGCTGGTCGGATATGAACCGAGAGACGCGGCAAATGGAAAGCGGGCGACTGGAGTCGAGGCCTGCCTGACTGAGGAAAGCATCAAGGATGGAAGTGCCGCGAAGCAGAAGGGTGTTCCTGGATATAAATGGGCGCAGCAGTTCGCTACCAAGGATCTCGAAGTGGACTCGGCACAATACTCTGTGAATGCTTGCCATCTTCTAGGGGATCAGCTGGGCGGGAGGGGGGTCCTTGCGAACTTGGCAACCTGTGGCCGTTCGACGAATGCATCCAGGCAGGACAAGACCGATCCTGGCCGGAATGGCCCAATGACTGACTTTGAGAATCTTGTCAGAGACGAGGTTGAAGCTGGCCAGCAGGTTCTGTACCGCGTGCAGCCAAAGTACGAGGGAAATCGGACCGTTCCCTATGCTTTCCTGATGGAGGCTTTGAGTTCCACGGGGCACGTTCAGGTGAGCGTCGTTCCAAATGTCATATACAGCCCGAAATCGGGGGCATGGGTGAACATCGGCCTGAACTCATGCTCGTCGTGCGCCAGTCCGTTGCCTATACCGGGGGTCAGGTAGAGTGAGCATGCCAGAATCGACCGGAGTGGAAGACGAAATGCATCCAGCAGTGGAAGAGCTTGTCGGCCTGATGCCCCCGCACGACGGAAGTGGTGATGTTGTCGACTGGAGTTCGATCGAAGAATTGTTTGGCGTAGTCCTGCCAAGCGATTTTCGAGACTTCATCGCCGTTTACGGTGCAGGGGTGATCGACGACCAGCTGGAAATCGCTTCACCGACTGGAGAGGAGTCCGGTGGTGCAGACATGCTGGCCATGACGCCGCGCGTATCCAGTCTGCGATGGCTTGAGGAGAGTGGTTCTGGTTACCCGCTATGGCCGGAGTCGGGTTCCCTTATCTGCTGGGGCAGGCTGAAGAGCTATGGGGAGACGTACGGATTCCTGTACTGGCGGTCGGTCGGAACTGACGCGGACCGCTGGCCGGTGGTGCTTTGGAGGCGTGATCGTCAAGGATTCGTCGAGCATCCTGGTGGAATGGCAGAATTTCTGGTCCGGCTTCTGCGGGAATCATGCTCACTGCCCTTGGATCGGCGGGATCTCTTCGGGTTCCCTCATTCCAGGTTCATTAATTGGCGTGAAGAAGCGCGACTGAGCTCCGAAAATATTGACCCTTGGCAGTACCTGGAAGATCTGCACGAGGAACTGGATGATCTCGACAATGACATTGCAGTCGAGGTGGCTGGTCCGGGTGGAGAAAGCGTCGCATATAGGCGGGGCGAAGTCCCGATCGATGTGGCCGCGCAGGTGGCGCAGCTGAAGGATTACACGATGGTGGACGGCCGGGAAAGCCTATTTGCTGATGCTCGGCCGATGGAGTCGGTGGCTGACGTGCCCCAGATGGTCTTCCTCGGTGTTCTTCTCCGAGGTGGGGATCTCTGGATCAGAGGCTCGATCGCTTTGGGTCTTTCGGATTTCGAGCCGCTGCGACTTTCCGTGCCACTGTGCTTGTCTGTGCGAATTCTTGATTCGCGCGGAGAGGTGGCATCAAGCATGGATGCGGTGAACGTGAATTTCGATCCTTTGATTACATCAGGAAAAATCGAAATCACGAAGCATCGCCCGTTCGCCTTCTCGGTGAACGTGCCGGCTCCCGAGCTGCTCTGGGGGGAAGGCCGACCGATCGCGGATGCGGACGCTGGCCGGGGGGGTTTCTCGGTGGCCATGAGCCTTACTGACGAAGGCGTGGGCGCTTTTCGTGCGAGGGCTGGCGTTGCCGCGGCTGTGGGATCTGAGAACACCCTCATCGGGTCCTGGCCGCCTGGAACGTGACCGTTCCCACAGCGTCGAGGTGATGACGGGCGGCCCACGGCCTGACCCTCGTCTGGCCGTGGCGTCGAAAGCGCCAGAGCCCCGCCCCGCCGCCGGGCACCCCGGACGCTGCGGCAGGATGGCGCGGTGAGCTCCCACCCCCGGCGGCACCGCGCCGCGCCGCCGTCCCACGTGTACCGGATCACCAAGTACGACCCCGCCGACCGCGACGAGCGGGGCTGCTACACGGGGGCGGAGGAGGCGGTCAGCGACCACGGGCCGGTGGAGGCCGCCTACCTGGAGGCCGTGGCGGCCTTCGCCGAGGAGAGCGGCGTGCGGTGGCTGTCGGTCCGTGAGCCCCAGGCCCCGCCCGGCCTCACGCACTTCGGTGCGGAGCCGGCGGTCGAGGGCGGCGGCCTGGCGGGGCTGTTCCCGCCCGACCCGACCGGTTTCCGCCCCGGCTTCCACGACGGCGCCCGGGTGCCGGTCGCGGTCGGCCTGGAGCTGGTGCGGGCGATGCTCCGCGGCAGCGGCGCCTGGTGCCGCCTGGAGACCGAGCCCGATGCCGGAACCGACTCCGGGGACGGCCCCGAGCCCGCCTTCGCCGTGCACGTCGGCTGGGACCAGTACGTCTACGTCGGCAGCGACGCGCCCTGCCCGCAGGCGGTGGCGCGCACCCGCGCGCTGGGCCTGCACCCGGAGCCGATGGCCGCCTCCCCGTACGAGGCCGAGTTCGACGAGCCGGGGGAGCAGTGCCCGGCCGACGAGGAGTTCTGGGCCCGGGTGCGCCGGTACGTGACGGAGGGCCGGGCGGCGCTGCTGGAGGAGTCGCCCGCCGGCAACGCCACCCGCTGGCACCGGCTGGGCGACGGTACGGCGCCGAGGACGGCCGCGGAGGTGACGCGGGTGGCGGAGGCGGTCGACGCGGTGCGCGCCCGGCTGGCCCCGCGGGCTCAACTGGCCGTGTGGCCGGAGCTGTTCACCGACGTCGCCGCGGCCCTGGCCGCCCTGCCCGAGGACGGCCTGGTCGAGTTCGTCCGGGAGGGCCGTGACGGCCGGATCACCGGCACGGTCGCGGATGCGCAGGAGTTCCGGGAGCGGGCCGCCGAGCTGTCGGGGGCCCGGGCCGCCGCCGTCCTGTCGGTGTTCACCGGCGAGCGCGGCCCGCTGTTCACCGCGGTGCTGCCGGACGCCGACGGCGTCCTGCGGGCCAGGTGGCGCACCGAGCCGGCGCCGGGCGACCGGGACTGGGCCTTCCTGCGGACCCTGCGCCGGGGCCAGGCCGTGACCGGTACGGTCACCGAGATCGCGAGCTTCGGCGTCACCTTCGTCGACATCGGCGGCTTCACCGCGATGATCAACATCCCCGAACTGTCCTGGCGGCCCGTCGACCGCCCCGGCGACGTGGTCGCGGTCGGGCAGCGGATCACGGCGGAGGTCCTGGACGTCGACCCGGTCCGCGAACGGGTGTCGCTGTCCCTCAAAGGCCTGCAGCCGGACCCGATGCGCGAGTTCGTCCACCGGATCGGCCGGCTCTACGACGGGGTGGTCACCGCCTTCGCGCCGTTCGGCGTCTTCGTCCGCCTCGAGGACCGGCCGGACGGGCTGGTGGGCCTGGTCCACACCAGCGAACTCGCGCCGCCGCCCGCGGGCGGGCCCGGCGAGGCGGTCCGGATCGGCGACCTGATCACCGTCATGGTCATCGGCGTCGACCCCACCCGGCGCCGGATCACCCTGTCGCAGATCCAGGCACAGCAGGCCCTCGCCCAGGAGCAGGAGCAGGACCACGCCCAGGGGCAGGAGCCGCACCGGCCCGCCTGACGCCCGCCGCCCCGCCGCCCGCCGCACCTCCGCGCGCCGCCGGCACCCCGTCCGGCGGGCACGGCGCCGGGGGAGCGGGGTCGTCCTCCGAGAGCAGCGAGCCCCGCACCCGCTGGACGTAACGCTCGATCAGGTGGCACAGCACGCCGACCGTCGCGGCGACGTCCGGGGCCGGGACGCCGTCCAGGGCGTCGGTCAGGCTGGTGATGTTGGCCTGTTTCAGCCGGTCGAGCACGGCCCGCCCGTCGGCGGTGAGGGCGACCCGGCGGGCCCGCCGGTCCAGGGCGTCGGGGGTGCGCGCCACCAGGTGCTGGCCCTCCAGGCGGTCGATCTGCCGGGTGACGTGGGAGGGCTTGACCATCAGCCGCTCGGCCAGGTCGCCCACCCGGCTGGGCCCGTCCGCCTCGCAGAGGGCGCGCAGCAGGTAGACGTCCGAGCGGGCGGCGGTGATGCCGGCCTTGGCGGTGCGGCGCTCGTGCTCCTGGGAGCGGGTCAGCAGGTAGGCCAGCGAGGCCAGTACGGCCTCCAGGTCTGCGGTGGCGGTGTCCGTGGTGGCGGTCCGATCGTCTGCGGCGTCCGACATGGAGGAACTTTGACACCCGAACTCCCCGGCGTAAACGCCGGGGATTCCCTGCCACGCTCCGCGCGGCAACGCTGCGCGGGGGCATGACGGTCGGTTCCTGGTTCCTTCCCATTGCTGGGGGTTGCTCGCGTGCCTCTGATTACCGACCAGAGGTCTTCTGGCGATCCGCAGGCGTTTACCCAGCTCGGTTGCCCGGCTAGGGCCGACTGTCCGTCGGTGGATGGTTCTCGGCGGTGCTATGCGGCTGCCGCGAGGCGGCGCCCTTCGGTGTGTATGTTGCGGGCAGCGTTCCAGTCGCGGTCCTGCACTGTCTGGCAGTTGGGGCAGGTCCATGTGCGGATGCGCAGGGGCTTGGGGCCGTCGTGGTGGCCGCAGTCGGAGCACAGGCGCGAGGACGGGAAGGTGCGGTCGATCTGGATGAAGACGCGCCCGGTCTTGGCCGCCTTGTACTGGAGCATGCTGAGGAAGCCGGCCCATCCGGCGTCATTGACGCTCTTGGCGAGGCGTCCTTTCGCGAGTCCACGAATGTTCAGGGTCTCCGCGTAGATCGCTTGGTTGTCGCTGATCAGGCGGGTTGACCACTGGTGGTGGAAGTCGCGTCGGGCGTCGGCCACGGCGGCGTGAGCTTGGGCGACCTTGCGGCGCTGCTTGTCCCGGTTGTTGGAGCCCTTCTCCTTGCGTGCCAGGCGGCGCTGTTCCCTGGCGAGCTTCTTGGTGGCCTTGCGCAGGAAGCGCGGGTTCTCGATGTGGCTGCCGTCCGAGAGGACGGCGAAGCGGTTGAGACCGAGGTCGATGCCCGTCTCGCCTGTGGTGGGTTCCAGGAGGTCACCGGCGGGGTCGGTCTCGGTGACGAATGATACGAAGAACCGCCCCGTCGGGGTGCGGATCAGGGTGACGCTGGTGGGATCGGATGGCAGGTCGCGGGACCACTTGATCTCGATCTCGCCGATGCCGGGCAGGCGTAGACGACCACTGGGCATGATCTTGAAGCGGGCGTTGGCGGTGAACCGGATCGCGTCGCGGAGGTCCTTCTTCGACTTGAACGATGGCTGCTCCACCTTCGGACCTTTGCGGGTGCCCTTGCGTGAGGCGAGGTGGTTCGACCATGCCTGTCCGAGGTCCCGCACGGACTGTTGCAGCACCACCGCCGACACCTCACCGAGCCATGCCCGGTCCTGCTTCTTCTTGCCGTCGGTAACCACGAGCTTCGACAGCGCGGCGGCACTCGGGATCTTCTCCCCGCGCCCGTCGGCCTCCAGGCACAGCCGCAGGCCGTCGTTGAAGACCACGCGGGCGCACCCGAACGCGCGGGCAGCACGCTTGCGCTGACCCACGTTCAACTCGGCTTCGTACCGGTATCGAAGCTGCATAACGGTCACCGTATCATGTTGGTTTATGGGTGAATATCAGAACATCCGTACAGGCAGGCACTGCACTTTTGTCCTCCATGCGCACTTGGTTTTCGTGACGAAGTACCGTCACAAGGTATTCGCCGACCGGCACCTGACACGCATGGAAGAGATCATGCGCGCCGTCTGCCAGGACTTCGAGGTCGAGCTGGTCGAGTTCAACGGCGAGAACAATCACGTCCACCTGCTCGTGAACTTCCCGCCCAAGGTCGCCCTGTCCAAGCTGGTCAACTCCCTCAAGGGCGTCAGCTCACGCCGGATGCGCCAGGAGTACCCCGAACTCGTCCAGCACTACTGGCGTGCACAGCGCCTCTGGTCGGGCTCATACTTCGCCGGATCGGTCGGCGGTGCGCCGTTGTCGACAGTGCGCCAGTACATCGAGCAGCAGAACCGGCCCGTCTGACCCGGTGCGCATCCCGGCTGCGGCGCAGACCGGTCACCGGATTTCGGACAGATTCCGCGCTCACCCGATGGGCTCTTTCGCCGCCACGGACCGCGAGTTAGCGTGACAGCGAGTTAGTTGCTTTTGGCACGTAAATGCTCCGGGCCCGCACGCCCGCCGCACCTCCGCGTGCCCCCGCACGGCCGCACCCCCGCGCGCCCCGCACGGCGCTGCGGGCCGCACCGGACCGACCATCCGGCACAGCCAGCTCCGAGAGGGGAGCCCCCCATGGCCACCGCCGCACCCACCCCCCGCTTCACCCACCCCGCCGCCCGCGGCACCTGCCCGTTCGCCCCGCCGCCGGTCTACCAGCAGGCCCGGCAGGAGGAGCCGATCAGCCGCATCGCCCTCTGGGACGGTTCCCCCAGCTGGCTGCTCACCCGCCACCAGGACATCAAGGCGGTGCTCTCCGACCCCCGCTTCAGCTCGGACTCCACCCGCCCCGGCTTCCCCTTCGTCAGCGCCGGCGCCCGCTACCTGAACAACGGCCAGCCCACCTTCATCCGGATGGACGACCCCGAGCACGCCCGCCTGCGACGGATGCTCACCGGCGAATTCATGATCAAGAAGGTCGAGGCGCTGCGCCCCGAGGTCCAGCGCATCGCCGACGAGCTGCTGGACAAGATGACCGAGGGCCGCACCGAGGCCGACCTGGTCGGCGAGTTCGCCCTGCCGCTGCCCTCCCTGGTCATCTGCCTGCTGCTCGGAGTCCCCTACCAGGACCACGAGTTCTTCCAGGAGTGCAGCCGCGTCCTGCTGCGCCGCGACTCCGCGGTCGAGGACGTCATCGCCGCCCAGGCCCGCCTCACCGACTACCTGGAGGAACTCACCGAGACCAAGCGCACCGACCCCGACGACGGCATCCTCAGCCGTCTGGTGGAGCGCGGCGAGCTGAACACCAAGGAGATCGGCGCGATGGGCCGGCTGCTGCTGGTCGCCGGGCACGAGACCACCGCCAACATGACCGCGCTCTCCGTCCTCGCCCTGCTGCAGAACCCCGCCCAGCTCGACCACCTGCGCCGCCACCCCGAGGCCGTCCCCGGCGCCGTCGAGGAACTGCTGCGCTACCTGACCATCGTGCACTCCGGCCTGACCAGGGTCGCCACCGAGGACGTCGACCTCGGCGGGGTGCGGATCCGGGCCGGCGAGGGCGTCGTCTGCATGATCAGCGCCGCCAACCGGGACCCGGGGGAGTTCCCCGACGCCGACGAACTCGACCTGACCCGCGACGCCCGCCGCCACCTCGCTTTCGGCTTCGGCGTCCACCAGTGCCTGGGCCAGCCCCTGGCCCGGCTGGAACTGCAGATCGCCCTCGACACCGTCCTGCGCCGCCTGCCCGGGCTGCGCCTGGCCGCCCCCTTCGAGGACGTCCGCTTCCGCGGCGAGATGCTCATCTACGGCGTCCACGAACTGCCCATCGCCTGGTAGCCCGGCCCGGCCCCATTCCTATTCCAACCCCCACCCCCGAAGGGAAACCCATGCTCGTCCGGATCGACCAGGACAAGTGCTGCGGCGCCGGCCACTGCGTGCTCGCCGCCCCCGAGGTCTTCGACCAGCGCGACGAGGACGGCATCGTCGTCCTGCTCGACGCCCGCCCCCCGGCCGACCTCCACCAGGCCGTCCAGGACGCCGCCGCGGTCTGCCCGGCCGCGGCGATCACCCTGGAAACCGTGTGACCGCACCGCGCGAGGTCGCCGTCGTCGGAGCCGGCGCCGCCGGACTGCACGCCGCCGAGGCGCTGCGCCGGGCCGGCTACGACGGCCGCCTCACCCTCGTCGGGGCCGAGCCCGAGCCCCCGTACGACCGGCCGCCGCTGTCCAAGCAACTGCTCGACGGCCGACTGGCACCGGAGAAGCTGGCCCTGCGCGAGCCCGCCGCGCTGGAGGAGCTGCGGCTCGACCTGCGCCTGGGCGTTGCGGCCGAACGCCTGGACCGCGGCGCCCGCACGGTCCACCTGGCCGACGGAGGCCGGGTGCGCTGCGACGCCCTCGTGGTGGCCACCGGCGTCCGCCCGCGCCGGCTGCCCGGCGCCGAGGCACCGCCGCCCGGCGCCCACGTGCTGCGCACCCTGGCCGACGCCCTCGCGCTGCGCGAGGAACTGCGGCCGGGCGTACGGCTGTTGGTGGTCGGCGGCGGACTGCTCGGCGCCGAGGCGGCGGCCACCGCGGTCGGGCTCGGCGCCGAGGTGACCTGGCTGGTTTCGGCCGCCGCGCCGCTGGCCGCCGTCCTGGGCGCCGAGACGGCCGCGCTGCTGACCGGCCTGCACCGCGAGCACGGGGTGCGGATCCACCGGGGCGCGGCCGCCGCCGTGCTCCACCGGCGCGGCCGGGCCGCCGGCGTGCGGCTCGCCGACGGCGGCGAACTGGCCGCCGACGCCGTGCTGATGGCGATCGGATCCGTGCCGGCCACCGAGTGGCTGGCCGGCAGCGGGGTGCCCCTGGAGGCGGACGGCGGAGTGGCCTGCGACGCCCGACTCGCCGCCGGCCCCGGCGTCTGGGCGGCCGGTGACGCCGCCTCCTGGCCCGACCCGCGCACCGGCCGGCGCCGGCGCCTGGAGCAGCGCACCAACGCCACCGACCAGGCCCTGCTCGCCGCCCGCAACCTGCTGGCCGGCCCGGACGGCGCCCGCCAGGCCTACGCGCCGGTCCCGTACCTGTGGACCGACCAGTACGGCCTGCGGGTGCAGGCCTTCGGCAGCCCCGGCGGCGCCGACCGCTTCGAACTGGTCGACGGCAGCCTCGCCGAGCACCGCTTCGCCGCCGCCTGCCTGCGGGAGGGCCGGGTCACCGGCGCGGTGGGCATCGCCGCCGCCCGGGCCCTGCGCGGACTGCGCGCCCAGGTCGCGGCCCACGGCCCCTGGCCGCCCGCCGCCACCGGCCCGGAGCCCGCCCGGGTCGGCTGAGCGGGAGCCCGCGCCGCTCGGCTGAGCAGGTCAGCAGAGCAGTGGGTCAGCGGCCCGGTACGCCCTCCCCGTCCGGGAGGGCGTACTGGGCCACCCCCTCGCCCAGCGACCAGTCCACCGACGCGTTCTCGGTCAGGACGACGAACACGTTGCGCGGCTCGGTGCCCGCGTAGGCGTGGGCGAGCTCGGCGATCCTGCGGTACAGCGCCCGCTTCCGCTCCTCGCTGCGCCCGGCGCGCAGCGTGATCGCCACGTAGACGATGCCCTCGTCCCGCCGCACCCCGAGGTAACCGCCGTACCGCAGCGTGCCGTTGACGCCGTCGTGGTCGGTGAGCACCTGGAAGTGGTCGTCGGGCGGGATCCCGATCGTCTCCACCAGTGCCTCGTGCACGGCGCGCCCCAGGGCGTCGAGCCGCTCCGGTCCGGCCCCCAGCGCGTCGATGCGGACGAACGGCATGCCGACTCCCTTCCCTCGTCTCCGGTCCCACTCCACTGTACGTACCAGTAGGTACAGCCATCAGCGGCCGGCCCGCAAGGGGCAGCGGCCCGCCGA
The DNA here is from genome assembly GCF_042884005.1 of Kitasatospora sp. NPDC058162. Classification (NCBI taxonomy): domain Bacteria; kingdom Bacillati; phylum Actinomycetota; class Actinomycetes; order Kitasatosporales; family Streptomycetaceae; genus Kitasatospora; species Kitasatospora sp. NPDC058162. The sequence goes on along the minus strand of NZ_JBHVUS010000014.1, from coordinate 1,311 downwards.
CCCGGCGGCCCGAGGGGCAAATCGCTACATTGGGGACATTTGGCAGCAGCGCCAGGCACCGTGCGCCCACGCAGAGAAGGCCGACCGCCTTCGGAAAGGGTCCCCATGCACCCCGCCCTCAGCCCCGCCGTCCTCGCCGAACTGCGCCGCCCCCGGCCCTACCCGGCGGTGTCCATCCTGATGCCCACCCACCGCCGCGAACCGGACAACGCCCAGGACCCGGTACGGCTGCGCAACCTGGTGGCCGAGGCGAAGGAGCGGCTCCAGGCCGACCCCGAGGTCTCCCGGGCCGACCGGATCGACGTCACCGGCCGGCTCGACAAGGCCCTTGCCGAGGTGGACCTGGTGCACGCCGAGGACGGCCTGGCGATCCTCGCCGCGCCCGGCGAGCACCGGATCTGGTCCTTCGCCCGCACCGCCCCCGCCCGGGTGGTCCTGTCCGACACCTTCCTCACCCGCAACCTCGTCTCCGCCCAGGCCGCCGAGCGCCCCTACTGGGTGCTCGCCGTCGCCGCCGACCGGGCCGTGCTGTGGGGCGGGAACCCGGAGCGGGTCACCGAGGACCGCGCCCACGGCTTCCCGCTGACCCGCGCCCTCCTCGACAACCCCGACCCGGAGCGCCGCGAGCGCATCGGCGACACCCCCAGCACCTTCCGCGACGAGGAGACCAAGACCTTCCTGCGCCAGGCCGACACCGCGATCGGCAGGGTCCTGGCCGCCGACCCCCGCCCGCTGTACGTCGTCGGCGACGCGCCCGCCCTGGCCCTGCTGGACGCGGCCGGCCCGATCGCCAAGGAGGCCACCGCCCAGATCCCGCACGGCGGCCTCGCCCAGGCCGACGTCGAGACCGTCCGCAAGGTGGTCGGGCCCGCCGTGCGCGCCCACGCCGAGCAGGAGACCGCCGACGCCCTCGCCCGGCTCGACAAGGCCCGCGGCCGCTCCTCGTACGCCGCCGGTCTCGACGAGGTCTGGCAGGCGGTGGGGGAGGGGCGCATCGCCTTCCTGGTGGTCGAGGAGAACCACCGCGCCACCGTCCGCGACGCCGGCGAGCACCTCGTCCCCGCCGAGGCCGGCGAGGCCGGGGCCCGCGAGGACGTCGTCGACGAGGTCATCGAGCGCGCCCTCGACACCGGCGCCCGGGTCGCCTTCGTCCCCGACGGCACCCTCGCCGACGCCCGCGGCATCGCCGCCGACCTGCGCTACTGACCCCCGCCCGCCGCGCCCGGGCGCCGCCTCACCCCCCGGGCGCGGCGGGCGCCCACAACGCGTCGCAGCCGGACAACACCGTGCGCAAGGGCCCGGTCAGGTGCA
>NZ_JBHVUS010000013.1:0-187159 GCF_042884005.1 Kitasatospora sp. NPDC058162 | reverse complement strand
GACCACTGACCTCGGGTTGGTGGTCCGGCCGACGGCCGACGTCGTTGTCGGAGGTTTCGGTGATCCGGTCGGTGCTGATCGGTTGCGGTCGGTGCCGCTCGGGGGCGGTCGGCGCCGCTCGGGGGCGGTCGGGGGCGGTCGGGGGCGGTCGGTGCCGCTCGGTTGCGGTGATCACGCCTCTGCGGACAGTTGAGACCAGGACCAAATGACGAAATGGTGCCTTACCGAGATATCGGTATGACTGTCACAATGCGCCAGTGCACAGATCAACGGCCTCGCCCACCCGCCCCTCGGGCAGAACCCTCGGCCTCGGCCTCGCGCTGGTCTCCGCCTTCGCCTTCGGCGGCTCCGGCACCGCGGCCAAACCGCTGATCGAGGCGGGACTCTCCCCCCTGCACGTGGTGTGGCTCCGGGTCACCGGGGCGGCCGTCGCCCTGCTCCCGATCGCCTACCGGCACCGGGACGCCGTCCTGCGCCGCCCCGGCCTGCTGATCGGCTTCGGCCTGCTCGCCGTGGCCGGCGTCCAGGCCTGCTACTTCGCCGCGATCTCCCGCATCCCGGTCGGCGTCGCCCTGCTCATCGAGTACCTCGGGCCGCCGCTGCTGATCGGCTACGTCAAGTTCGTGCAGCGCAAGCCGATCAGCCGGGGCGCGGCGATCGGCGCCGGCGTCGCGGTGGCCGGACTGGCCTGCGTGGTGGAGGTCTGGAACGGCCTGAGCTTCGACGCGCTGGGCGTGCTGTTCGCCCTCGGCGCGGCCTGCTGCCAGGTCGGCTACTTCGTGCTCGCCGACGCGGGCCGCCGGGGCGAGCGCCCGGTCGACCCGCTGGCCGTCAGCGCGTACGGGCTGCTGATCGGTGCCGTCCTGCTCACCGTCGTCACCCGGCCCTGGCAGGCCGACTGGAGCCCGCTCGGCGAGTCCGTGGTGATGAACGGGCACAGCCTGCCCGCCCTGATCCCGGCCGCCTGGATGGTGCTGGTCGCCACCGTGCTCGCCTACCTGACCGGCGTGATCTCCGTCGGGTACCTCTCGCCGCCGATCGCCGGGGTGGTGGCCAACCTGGAGGCGGTGGTCGCCACCGTGCTGGCCTGGGTCCTGCTCGGCGAGCACCTGGGGCTGCCGCAGGTGGCGGGCGGCCTGCTGGTCCTGGCGGGCGCCTTCGTGGCGCAGACGAGCCGGCCGCCGACGGCGAAGCCCGCCGAGGCGGGCGCCGCTGCTGGGGCGGTCACTGCTGGAGCGGGTGCGAGCTCCATGGGCGCGACGGCCTCGGGAGCGACGGCTTCGGGAGCGACGGCCTCGGGTGCGAGCACTGCGGGAGCGGGCGCTGCGGGAGCGACCGCCTCCCGGGTCAGCGGCCGGTCCAGCCGAACCAGTCGAGGTGACTGACCGGCCACACCACGGCCGACACCGGGCCCACCACGTTGCCCACCGGCACGGCGCCGCCGCCCGGCCCCTGCCGGTGCCAGCGGGAGTCCGCCGAGTCGCTGCGGTGGTCGCCCTCGACCCAGATGTAGCCCGCGGGCACCTTCACCGGACCGAAGTCCAGGCCCGCGCAGGAGTCGTCGCCGGGGTGCAGGTACGGCTCGTCGACCTTCCTGCCGTCGACGGACAGCGTGGTGCCCGTGCACTGAACGGTCTGGCCACCGGTCGCGATGACCCGCTTGACCAGGTAGTTGTCGTCCTTCGGCGGCACCAGCCCGACGAAGCTCAGCACCGAGCTCACGGCATTGGTGAGCGGGTTGGTGTCGACCGGCTGAGGCGGCAGCCAGTTCCCCGGGTCCTTGAACACCACCGGCTGCCCCGGCTCCGGCGTCCAGCCGGTCAGCGGCGCGAGCTTGTTCACACCGACCCGGTCGCCGATCCGCAGGGTGTTCTCCATCGACCCGGACGGGATGGTGAAGACCTGGAACAGGCAGGTCTTGATCAGCAGCGCGACCACCAGCCCGACCGCCGCCATCGCCGGGATCTCGATCCACCACGGCCGGGGCCTGCGCCCCGCCCGGCGGGCCTTGCGACCGCGCGAACCCCCGGCCCGGCGACGGGCCCCGGCACGGCCGCCTGACGCACCCGGACCGTGCGGCCCGTCCTGGGCGTCCCGGGGGGCTGGTACGGCGGATCCGCTGGGAGCTCCGCTCGGCGTTTCGGGCAGGTTCACCGCCATCGTCGCTGCTCCACCTCTCCGGCTGGGGAAACCTGCACGCTACGCCAACCGGGGGACCGCACGAAATCCGGGACTTAGCCTCCCCCGACATCGCCCGGCCGCAGGGGCAGAGCCGGTCCGATACCGGCGCGGCACGGGCTCGGTACCGGCGCTGCGCCGCCGTGGAGTTCCCTGGTGTTGCCCGGAGTCGCCCGGAGTCGCCCGGGGGACGCCTCGGGGGCGCGTTCAGGCGCGGGCGATGGCCTCGTGGTGGCGGATGACCTCGGCGATGATGAAGTTCAGGAACTTCTCGGCGAAGACCGGGTCGAGCTTGGCCCCGGCGGCCAGTTCCCGCAGCCGCTTGATCTGGTCCCGCTCCCGGGCCGGGTCGGCCGCCGGCAGCTTGTGCTCGGCCTTGAGCCGGCCGACCCGCTGGGTCGCCTTGAAGCGCTCGGCCAGCATGTGGACCACCGCGGCATCGATGTTGTCGATGCTCTCGCGCAGGCTGGTCAGCTCGGCCCGCACCGCGTCGTCGATCCCCTCGGGCGCGCCGGCGTCGGGGGTCGTGGGCTGGTCCGTCATCGGGGCGGCTCCCGGTGTCTGGGGTGGGCGCCCGACCGTACGGCGGCCGGGCTCGGGCCCCGGCAAATCTAACAGGGCCCCCGCGCCGGACCGGCACCGTCCGGAGGAACCGTCCAACATCCGGACAGCCGGTCGGACCGTCCGCCGCCCGGCTCCGCGGCGGGGCTGCCCGTAGTCTGGTGCGTGCATGACCGGAAGTGACGACTCAACAGTCCCTCAGCACTGTCAGCACTGGAGGAACCGATCGTGGCAACCACTCGCACCGCCCGCACGGCCTGGGAGGGCGACCTCCTGCACGGCAAGGGGCAGGTGACCTTCGCCTCCTCCGGGATCGGCGAGTACCCCGTCTCCTGGCCGGCCCGCGCCGAGGAGCCCAACGGCAAGACCAGCCCCGAGGAACTCATCGCGGCCGCCCACTCCGCCTGCTTCTCGATGGCCCTCTCCAACGGCCTGACCAAGGCCGGCAACCCGCCCACCACGCTGGACACCCAGGCCGACGTCACCTTCCAGCCCGGCACCGGCATCACCGGGATCCACCTGACCGTCACCGGCGCGGTGCCCGGACTGGACGAGGCCGGCTTCGTGAAGGCCGCCGAGGACGCCAAGGCCAACTGCCCGGTCAGCCAGGCCCTGACCGGTACCACCATCACCCTCACGGCCAAGCTGGCCTGACCGCCGCCCCGGCCGTCCGGGGCGCACCCCGGCCCCGCCCCCGGCGCGCAACCAGCGCCCGGGGGCGCGGTCTCGGCGCACGCGCTCCCGGCGCACCTCACGTGAGGTGTACCGGGGGCGTCTGAACGTTCTGCCACGCATGATCCCAAACGGGGCGAATCACCCTGCCGGCGGTCACCGCGCGTTGCCGTCGCGGCCTATGATCGGCCGCAGCGCCCTGTTCTCCACCCGGGTCCCCGCGCGACGACGCCCCACGGCGGACGCCCCTCAGCGGACCGGCCCCGAGACCTCGACAGAGTGCGGAGCCGGCCGCCGGATTCCCGATCGGCCAGGCGGACCATCGTCAAGCGTCAGCAGCGGACGGGAGCATGCCGTGCCGGGCCAGAACGAGGGGGCCGACGCACACCACCCAGGCGTGCGACACGAGGAATCGTCACACCACCGCTCGTCCCACCACCGCCACCCCGCCGCGCCGCTCCTCGATCCGGTGGGCCCGGAGCCGGTGAGGCTGGAACCGGTGGGCCTGGACCCGGTGGCCCTCATGGCGGCGGTGGCTTCGTCCGCCCCTTCCTCCGCCGCCTCCGCCGTCCTCTCCGCTTCGTCGGCCGCCGGCTGCGGCACCCTGGAGGCCCCGGAGGTGCGGCTCTGCCCCACCTGCTCGGCCCCGTTGGCCGACGGTGCGCACGCGGGCGACGCCGACGCCCCAGGCCGGCCCGGCGGCGACACCGACCGGCTGCTGACGGCCCTCCGGGCCAGCGAGTCCCGCTTCCGGGCCGCCTTCTGCGACGCCGTCATCGGCATGGCCCTGATCGACCCCGAGGACCGGATCATCGAGGTCAACCCCGCCTTCGCCGCGCTGGTCGGCCGCGGCGTCGGCGAGCTGGCCCGCACCCACCTGCACGAGATCATCGACCCGGAGGGCCTGCCGCACCGGCTCTTCGACGGCCTCGTGCACGGCGAGCGGGAACGGTTCCGCGTGGAGAAGCAGCTCAGGCACCGCGAGGGCCACACGGTCTGGGGCAAGGTGACGGTCTCGCTGATCCGGGACCCCGCCGGGCAGCCGCTCTACACCCTCGCGCTGGTCGAGGACCTCACCGAGCAGCGCCTGCTCGGCGACCGCCTGGAGTACCAGGCCCTGCACGACCCGCTGACCCGGCTGCCCAACCGGACCCTCTTCTTCGAGCGGCTCGACGCCGCCTGCCTGCCGACCACCGAGGCCCCCGGCAGCCGGGGGAACCGCGATCACCGCACGGACCGGGGGCGGCGGGCCACCGGGGCGGACGGACGGCGGGTGGGCGTCTGCTACCTGGACCTCGACGGCTTCGCCGCGATCAACGAGACCCTCGGCCACCACATCGGCGACCAGTTGCTGGTCGCCGTCGCCACCCGGCTCCGGCGCGGACTCGCCGAAGCGGCGGAGCGGGACGCCCACCTGGTGGCCCGGATGGGCGGCGACGAGTTCGCCGTCCTGGTCACCGACAGCGTCGACAGCGAGCAACTGACCGCCCTGGCCGGACGGCTCCTGGAGGCGCTGGAGCGCCCCTTCGACGTCGCCGGGCACCGGCTGGTGATCACCGCCAGCGTCGGCGTCGTCGAACGGTCGGTGCACGAGACCACCCCGACCGACCTGCTCAAGGACGCCGACGCCACCCTCTACTGGTCCAAGGCCGACGGCCGCGCCCGCTGGACCCTCTACGACCCGGACCGCGGCGCCCACCAGCTCACCCGCCAGCTGCTCGCCACGGCACTGCGGCCGGCCCTGGAGCGCGGCGAGTTCACCATCGAGTACCAGCCGCTGGTCGGCCTGGCCGACGGCACCGTGCACGGTGCCGAGGCGCTCGTCCGCTGGCGCCACCCCCGCTACGGGACGCTCTCCCCCGACCGCTTCATCCCGCTCGCCGAGGAGTCCGGCGCCATCGTGCCGCTCGGCAAGTGGGTGCTGGAGGAATCCTGCCGCCAGGCCCGGCAGTGGCTCACCGAGTTCCCGGACACCGAGACCTTCGTGAGCGTCAACCTGGCGGCCCGCCAGATCTGGGACTCCGACGTGGTCGCCGACGTCGCCCGCGCCCTCGAACACACCGGCCTGCCCGCCCGGCTGCTGCAACTGGAGATCACCGAGAGCGCCCTGCTCGGCCCGGGCGGCCGTCCGCTCCAGGCTCTCCAGGCGCTCGCCGACATGGGCGTGCGGATCGCGATCGACGACTTCGGCACCGGCTACTCCAACCTGGCCTACCTCTCCCGACTGCCGGTGCACGTCCTGAAGCTCGACGGGACGTTCATCGAGGGCTTCCGCGACCCGGCCCCCGCCCCGGCCCCGGCCGTGAGCGCGGCCGGCGGCGCGGCTGGCGGCGCGGCCGAGGGCGTGGTGGCCGCGGACCGGCCGGACCGACCGGAGCTCCGCTCCCGGCGCAGCGACGCGGACGAGCAGATCGTCGGCGCGATGGTGCAGCTGGCCCACACCCTCGGACTGACCGTCACCGCCGAGGGCATCGAGAGCGCCGCCCAGGCCGAGCGGCTCCGCCTCACCGGCTGCGACACCGCCCAGGGCTGGTACTTCGCCCGACCCGGCGAGGCCGAACTCGTCGCGGCGATACTCCGCGAGGGCCGCCCCACCCCGAGCGGCCGCTAGCCGGACGGGGTGGGGGCGGAACGGGGCGGGCGCAGCGGGGCGGGGCGGGGCGGGCCTGGTCAGGCCGTCGCGGTCAGACCGTGTCGCTGAGCTCGTTGCCGTCAGGTCGTCGCGGTCAGACCGTAGGCCTCGGCGATCATGCCGTAGGAGCGGAGCCGGGCCTCATGGCCGTGGATGTGCGAGGTGACCATCAGCTCGTCCGCACCGGTCCGCTTGCGCAGGGCCTCCAGGCCGTCCGCGACCTGGCCCGGGGCGCCGAGCACCACGTTGTCCAGCCAGTTGTCGATGAAGTCCGCCTCGACCGGGCTGTACGGGTACTCCTCGGCCTCCTCCGGGGTGGGGATCGGGCCGGGGTTGCCGCGCCGGAGCCGGAGCATGCCGAGGGCCGCGGAACGGGCGAGGCGACGGGCGGCGGTCTCGTCCTCGGCCGCGACGGCGCTCACCCCGATCAGCGCGTACGGCTCGCTGAGCACGGCGGAGGGGCGGAAGGACGTCCGGTACAGGTCCAGGGCCGGGATGGTGTTGGCGCTGCTGAAGTGGTGGGCGAAGGCGAACGGGAGGCCGAGGCGGCCCGCCAGCTGGGCGCTGAAGCCGGAGGATCCGAGCAGCCAGACCGGCGGCCGGCCCTCGCCCTTGGGCACGGCGGTCAGCCGGTCGTAGGGGTGACCGGCGGGGAAGTCCCCTTCGAGGAAGTGGGTCAGCTCGGAGAGCTGGAGCGGGAAGTCGTCCGCGCCCTCGGAGACGCCGCGGCGCAGCGCGCGGGCCGTGGCCTGGTCGGTGCCGGGGGCGCGGCCGAGTCCGAGGTCGATCCGGCCGGGGTGCAGGGCCTCCAGCAGGCCGAACTGCTCGGCGATGGCGAGCGGCGCGTGGTTGGGGAGCATGACGCCGCCCGAGCCGAGCCGCAGCGTCGTGGTGTTGGCCCCGAGGTGGGCGATCAGGACGGCCGGGGTGGAGCTGGCCACTCCCGGCATGCCGTGGTGCTCGGCGACCCAGAAGCGGTGGTAGCCCCACCGCTCGGCCCGGCGGGCCAGCTCGGTGGTGGCGGCCAGGGCCTCGCTGGGCGTGTACCCGACGCCGACGGTGGCCAGGTCGAGGATCGAGAGCGGAGCGGGGGCCGTGCCGCGGGCGGTGCCCCGGATCGCCTCGCTGGCCCCCGGCCCGGTTCCGTGCTCCTGCTGGTCCTCGGTGGTCATGCCGTCCGCCCTCCTGGCTGTGGTGGTCCGGCTCTGCTGCGAGCCGGCCGTCGTGGGCGGCCGCGCGGGTCTCGGACGGCCCGGCGGTCGCTGCTGCCGACGGGGGTCAACCACGGTCGCGGGCGTGCTGTTCCCGCGCCTGCCGCTCGATGTCGGTGCCGTTCCCGTGCGGTTCGCGTGCGGTCCGGATGAGATTCGGATGAGTTTCGGGACCGGTCCGTGTGCGGTCCGTGTCCGGGGCGGCTGCCGCTCGCCCGGTTCGCACGGGTCGGCCGACCGACCGTTCGGATGACTCAGAGCCAGCAGTCCGACACGGATGGCGACTTCACGCCAGGGTCGGAACTCGCCAGCCGCAGCGCTCGCGATCGGCCGCCGGCTTCGGGCAGGCTGACGATCAGGAGCTGGATCATCGAGCGGATCCGTGTTCCGTCAGCAAGGTCGTCGGGCTGGACCAGCACCGATCGATCCCTGCGAGCCCTCGGTGCGGCACCCCGCCCCGGGGGCTCGTTCCGTTTCCGGCGGCCCGGCCCCGTGCTCGACCCCCGGCCCGCCACCGCCCGCCTCGGAGCCCGCCCGACCGTGGCGGGCCGCACTCCGGTCGGCGGGATCCGCACGCCGCGATCACCTGCTGTGACCTCCGCCGCACCGGGGTGCTTCATGGCATGAAAAGTCGAAGCGCTAGCGTTGACCTCAGAGCCACCTGCTCCACCAGGGCGGCGTGGAGGGAGTAGGGCCTTGAACTTCGTGGCGGCGATCGGATCCTCGTGGATCTGCGCCCTTGCGCTCTTCGCCGTACTCGGCGACGCGCTGCTCCCCTTCATCCCGAGCGGCACCCTGGTCATCCTGGCCGTGCTCAAGACGGCGCAGATCAACGGTGCCCCGATACTGCTCGGCCTGGGCGTGGCGGTGGCCTCCTTCCTGGGTGACGTCCTACTGCTCCACCTGGCCCGGCGCGGCGCCCCGCTGCTGCAGCGCCGGCTCGCCAGACGCCCGAAGCTGGCGGCCAGCGTGGCCAGGGTGCAGCAGTCACTGCTCGAGCGCCCGCACGGCGGGGCGGCCGCGATGGTGGTGATCGCGCGGTTCGTCCCGGCCGGCCGGACCGTCCTGGACCTGGCCATCGGCCACTCCCCCGCGCATCCGCACCGGTTCCTGCACTGGTCGGCGCTGGCGGCGCTGGTCTGGGCCGCCTACATCGTGACGCTGGGCTGGCTGAACAGCCACTGGTTCAACACCGCCTGGCTGAGCCTGGCCGTCTCGTGCGCGGCGGCCACCGCCGTCAGCACCGCGATCGCGCGAGTAGTGCGCCGTCATCGGCGACTGGCCATGGTCTGACCGGTCCGGGAACGACCGGCGGCCTGCGCGCGGCGACAACTGGCCGGGTCCGACCGCGTCCGGCCGTCCCTATCCGCTCCTGGCCGCTCCTGGCCACGTCTGACCGCGGGGCGCCGCCAGGAGCACAATTGCCCCTTACAGGCGATGCTCCGTACCGAGCGCTGACGAACTCTGACCGGTGCGGGTGGAGCGGCGGTACCGTACTTCCCTGACGGCACGCAATGCGAAGCGTCACAGGACCGCAACAGACGACGAATCCCTGCAGCCCAGCCGGGCACCCCCGGCGTGTTGACTGTCGTCGGAGCCAGGCGACCTTGGAAGCCGCTACGGCGACATGACATGCTAACGGCGGAATATTCATCAATTGCCCGATTTGACCGGTGCGGCCCCGGGTCGCCCTCACCACCGGTCGACCGGTACCAGGGGAGACCATGACCAGCATCTCGCGCAGGACGGTGCTCAGTGCGACCGCTGCGACCGCAGCCCTCGGCGCGGTCTCGGCCTGTTCCAGCGGCGGATCCGGTTCGGGGCAGAACTCCACCTCACCTTCCTCCGGCAGCAATGCCAACGCCGGCCAGAGCGGCACCACCGACCCGACCCAGGCGGCGGTTCCCAAGGGCGCCCCGATCGGTGACGGATCCAACGCGGACACCGGTCCGCAGCCGAACCAGCCCAAGCCCGAGAAGCTCAAGCCGGGCGAGCGCCCGCCGCAGTTCGTGGTCTTCTCCTGGGACGGCGCGGGCGGCACCGACGACGGCCAGTTCCCCCGTTTCCTCAAGCTGGCGGAGCAGTACAAGGCCACGATGACCTTCTTCCTCTCCGGCATCTACGCCCTGCCCAAGGGCAAGTCCCAGCTGTACCACCCGCCGAAGCACGCGGTCGGCGCCTCCGACATCCCGTACCTGTCGGACGGCGCGGTCAAGAGCACCCTCAAGCTCGTCAGCCAGGCCTGGCTCGCCGGGCACGAGATAGGCACCCACTTCAACGGGCACTTCTGCTCCAGCCGTCCGGACAAGAACGGGGTCAACATGTGGACCCCGGAGGACTGGCAGAGCGAGATCGACCAGGCGATATCCTTCGTCACCCAGTGGCGGACCAACACCGGCTTCACCGACGTCGACCCGTTGCCCTTCGACTACAAGAAGGAGCTCATCGGCGGCCGCACCCCGTGCCTCGAGGGCCAGAAGGCGCTGCTGCCGACCATCGCCAAGCTGGGCTGGAAGTACGACGCCAGTTCCGCCGGCGGGCTCCAGATATGGCCGCAGAAGGTGCAGGACGGCAAGGTGTGGGACTTCCCGCTGCAGTCCATACCCTTCCCCGGACACACCTTCCAGGTCCTGTCGATGGACTACAACATCCTGGCCAACCAGTCCAGCGGCAGCACCAAGGGCGACCCCTCCAAGTACAACGACTGGCGCACCCAGGCCACCAACTCCTACCTGGCCGGGTTCGACCGCGCCTACAACAGCAACCGGGCGCCGTTCTTCGTCGGCAACCACTTCGAGCAGTGGAACGGCGGCATCTACATGGACGCCGTCGAGGAAGCCCTCAAGGCCATCGCTGGCAAGCCCGAGGTCCGGCTGGTCTCCTTCAAGCAGTTGGTCGAATGGCTGGAGGTGCAGGACCAGTCGACCCTGCGCAAGCTGCGCACCCTCAACGTCGGCCAGGCGCCGGCCGGTGGCTGGGAGAGCTTCCTCGGCGCGGCGGGCTGACCCGCCCGGACTCCGGCCGGCGGGGTGTTCGCACCCCGCCGGCCGTCGTCGTCCCGGCGCGGAGCCGCCGGGCCCGTTGCCTCGGGCCTATCCGGCGGCGGGGGCGTCCGCGAGCAGCTTGCGGACGATGAGCTCGGCCCCGGCCTCGCCCCAGAGGATCGAGTAGTGGTTGCTGTCCGGCACGGGCGAGGCCGGCACCCGCTCCCGGTCCAGCCCGGACAGCCCGATCCGCTGCTCGTCGTAGAGGCCCTGCGGCTCGTCGAGCAGGCCGCGCTCCGCCCAGAGCAGTTCGGCCGGGCAGGGTAGCCGGTGCACGGCCTCGGCCGCCTCCCGGTCCAACAGGACCTGGGCGCCGTCGGTCTGCACGGCCTCCAGCAGGCAGGAGGACCGCAGTTCGGGCTCCGCGCCGACGAGGTCGCGCTGGGTGTAGGCGTCGATCCCGTCGGACCAGTCGCCGAGCGCCGGGTGGCGCTGCCAGAACCCCCGGTAGGTGGCACGGTCCGGGAAGGTCATCGACAGCCGGGCCAGCGCGGGGCCGAGCACCGCGGCCAGGGCGTCCTCCTCGCGGACATCGCCCGGGAGCGGGAAGCTCAGGGCACCGTCCACCAGCAGGACCCGGCTGACGAGTTCGGGGTGCCGGACGGCGGTCAGGGCGGTGACCCAGGCCCCCATCGAGTGGCCGACGACCACGACGGGCCCCGCGCCGAGCCCGTCGATCAGCGCGGCCACGTCGTCGGCGTGCCGGGCCAGCCCGTACGGTCCGGTGACCGAGCGGCTGGCGCCGCGGCCCCGCAGGTCGGGGGCCAGCAGGGTGGCCCGCCCGGCGAGCCGGCGGGCGACCTCGTACCAGGCCAGGCCGTTGGCCGTGATGCCGTGCACCGCCACGACCGTCGGGGCCCCCGGCCGGTCGGCGGGCCAGGACAGGACGGCCAGGTCCCCACCGGGTACGGGGACGGTCGATTCCTCGGGCTTCAGCGGCGCGTGGCTCACGCGGGAGTACCTCCGGTGGGACGGGCCGGGCGCGCGCCGGCCGGTGTGCGGACCGGGCGGGCGGATCGGCCAGCGCGGATGCGGGCGGGCAGTCTAGCGAGGCCGCCGGGCAACAGGTAGACCACCGCGACGAACAAGGCGCCCAGCAGGAAGAGGGGTTGGGAGAGCGGCACCCGCAGCGCCGCGGGCAGGTCCGCGACGGTGTGCGAGTTGGCGAGGTCGCCGAGCCGGTGGCCGGCCCAGGTGTAGAGCACGCCACCGAGCAGCGGCCCCCAGCGGGTGCCGGAGCCGCCGAGGACCACCATGACCAGCAGCGCGAGCGTGGCGTCCGAGCCGGCGGCCTGCGGCGTCGCCCCGCCGGTGAGCAGCAGGTAGACCACCCCGCCCAGCCCGGCGAGCACACCGGACAGCACGAAGGCGACCAACTTGTAGCCGTAGGGCCGCAGTCCGAGCACCTCCACCCGGCGCTCGTTCTCCTTGATCCCCTCCCAGACCCGCCCGGCCGGGGAGTTGACGGCCCAGTGGACCGCGGCGACCGTCAGCACCAGGTAACCGACGGCGATCCAGTAGAGGTTGGCGGTGTTCTCGATCCCGAGCAGGCCGGACGGCAGCAGGTCGGCCGGGGCGGAGCGGCCCTCCTCCCCGCCAGTGGCACCGCCGGGGTTGCGCTGGACGAGGATCGCACCGGCCTGGGCGAACGCGAGGGTGACCATGGAGAAGCCGATGCCGGTGACCCGCAGGCTCACCGAGCCGAGCAGCAGGGCCAGCGCCGCGGTGCAGGCGACGCCGAACAGCGCGGCGGCGGCGAAGGGGAGTTGCAGTTCGAGCATGCCGAGGTCGGTGGCGTAGAGGCCGGTCGCGAAGTAGAGCGCGTGGCCGAAGGAGAGCAGTCCGGTGCGACCGAGCAGGAGGTCGTAGCCGGTGGCGAGGGCCCCGTAGAGCAGGCACAGGGCGATGAGTTGGAGACTTCCGGGGCTGCCGAGCGGGCCGTCGAGCAGTCCCGGGACGGGAAGCGCACTGTATGGGGCGACAAGGAGCGTGATCAGCAGGGCGATCGGCCACCAGCGTAGCGCTCCGTGCACCACTGTCCAGCGATTAGTGACTGGATCACTCGTTCGAGGGATGGCGCCTGGCTCGTCCTTGTGTTCACAATGGGTCTCGGCAAGGCTGGTGTCAGTCCCCCTTGCCACAGTGGCGGTGTCGGCAGAGCTGGTGTCAGTCCCCTCTGCTGACATGGTGGTTGCGACAGGGCTGGTGTCAGTCCCCCCTGTCGAGGTGGCGGAGCTGCGGGCGACCGCGGGGCCACCGGCGCTCGTGATCGGAGTTTCGGCGCTCACGCGAGCCTCCCGGTGAGTCCACGGGGTCGGACCAGAAGCAGTACGGCGAGCAGGACGACGACCGAGAGGTCGCCGAGCCCGGCGCCCGTGTAGTAGTTGGCGAACTGCTGGACGAGGCCGACGCCCACCGAGGCGGCGGCGGCCCCGGTCACGGAGCCCATGCCGCCCATCACGACGACGACGAAGGCGAAGATGAGCAGGCCGGTCCCCTGGCCGGGATTGACCGAACCGAAGTAGAGGCCGCCGAGGGCGCCGCCCAGCGCGGCGGCCGCCCCGCCGATGGCGAAGACGAGGGTGAAGGCCCGCCGGACGTCGATGCCGAGCGCCGTGACCATCGCGCGGTCCTCGACGCCGGCCCGGACGATCAGCCCGTAGCGGGTGCGGGCGAGGAACAGCCGAAGAGCGAGCAACAACAGCACAGCGGCGGCCACGAGCACGAAGCGGTTGACCGGGACGGTCGCACCGAGCACGTGCCAGGTGCCGGCCAGGAGGGCCGGCTGCGGGAAGGGGCGGGCGTCCGCGCCCCAGATCCCCATGAGCAGGGCGGGTACGGCGAGTCCGACCCCGACGGTGGCGAGGATCTGGTCGCGCGGGCGGCTGTAGAGCGGCCGGATCAGGAACAGTTCGAGCAGGACGGCGGCGACCGTCCCGACCAGGGTGCCGAACGGCACCGCGAGCCAGAAGGAGAGGCCGGCCTGGGCACCGGCCCACCAGGTCGCATAGGCGCCGATGGAGAGCAGGGCGCCGTGCGCGAAGTTGAGCACATCCATCAGACCGAAGATCAACGAGAGGCCGGAGGCGACCAGGAAGTACAGCGCACCAAGACCGAGGCCAGTACAGGAAAGGAGAACGACGGTGTCCATCAGGGCTTCACCTCCGCGGTGACGACAGGGGTGGCCGGGGAGGCCGCGGGCCGGGGCCCGCTGGCGAGCGGGTGACGGGAGCCGACGCCGAGCAGGCGGCGGGCGGCCTCCTCGTCGGCCAACAGCTCGGCGGTGTCACCCCGGTGGGCGGTCCGGCCGTCAGCCAGGACGACGCAGGTGCCGGCCAGGCGGCGGACGAGTGCGAGGTTCTGCTCGACCAGGAGAACGGGCACGGCCTCGGCCGCCCGCGCCAGCACCTCGGCCACCTCGGCCACCTCGGCGACGATCTTCGGCGCCAGGCCCTTGGTGGGCTCGTCAGCGATGATCAGCCGGTTCCGGTTGAGCAGCGTCCGGCCGATCGCCACCATCTGCTGCTGGCCCCCGGAAAGCGTCCCGGCCAACTGTCCGGCCCGCTGCTCGAGTTCGGGGAAGAGCTCGTGGACGAGCGAGTAATTCGGCTCACCCGCCCCGACCCCGCCCCGGGCTCCGCGCTCGGCGAGACGGAGGTTCTCGGCGACCGTCAGGCCGGCGAAGATCCCCCGGTCCTCGGGTGCGTACCCGATGCCATGACGAACCACCGAATGAGTAGGGAGGGAGCTGAGTTCAGCACCGGAGAGTCGAATGCTCCCGGTACGCGGCACCAGGCCCATGACGGCCTTGACCGTGGTGGTCTTGCCGGCGCCGTTGCGCCCCAGCAGCGCGGTGACACCGGCGGGGGCCACATCGAGGTCGACGCCGTGCAGGATGTGCAACCCGTCGATGACCACACGCAGGTCGCGGACGGAGAGGAGGGGTTCGACAGCGGACAGGCCGGCAGCGGGCGGCGGAACGGAGGACTGAACGGAAGCCCGGCCGGAGGACGGGACGGAAGCGGAGCGCAGAGGCGCCGAGGGGCGCGGAGAGGAGGTCACAACGCCTCACCCAGGTAGGCCTGTTGAACGGTCGGGTCGGCCATCACGGCCTCGGGGGTGTCCAGGGCGAGCAGGGTGCCGTGGTGCATCACCGCCAGGCGGTCGGCCAGGCCGAGCAGGACGTCCATGTGGTGCTCGACCATGAGGACGGTGCGGCCGAGCTCACGGTGCACGGTACGGATCAGCTCGGTGAGGGCCGGGACTTCCTCCGCGCTGACACCGGCCATCGGCTCGTCCAGCAGGATCAGCCTCGGGTCGGAGACGAGCAGGACGGCGAGTTCGAGCTTGCGCTTCTCGCCGTGCGACAGCGCTCCGGCCAAGGTGTCGGCACGGTGGGTGAGTTCGGTGCGGTGCAGGATGTCGGCCACCTGCTCGGGGTAGCGGTCGGCGCGGCGCCAGAGGCGGTACGAAACCCGCGGCCCGGCTGCGGCCTGGGCGGCCAGCCGGACGTGGTCGGCGACCGTCATCCCCGGCCAGAGCGAGGAGGTCTGGAAGGTGCGGCCGAGACCGCGGCGCGCCCGGGCGTGCACGGCCTCGGTGCTGATGTCCGCGCCGTCGAGGTGGAGGCTGCCGCGGGTCGCCGGGTAGATGCCGGAGATCAGGTTGAAGAGGGAGGTCTTGCCGGCGCCGTTGGGCCCGATGAAGGCGATGAACTCGCCTTCGCCGACCGAGAAGGAGACGTCCTCGACGATCGGCACGCCGCGCACGGACCAGCCGAGGCCGTCCAGGCGCAGCACCGGCGAAAAAACGTCAGGAACGCAGTTCGAAGGAGCAGAGGAAACAGGAGCGGAGGAATCAGGGAAGGAAGCGGCAGGAACGGGCATCGGGATCAGCCCGCCATCGGGGTGACCGGGGGCGCCACCTCGTCCGCGGTCAGGGCCTTCTCCACCGAGGGCTTGGCGGCGGCGCCGGTGCCGGTCAGCCGGACCTGGAACATCGGCTGGAGCAGGGCGTGGTCCTCGGCCCGGACCGTGGTGCGGCCCTTCACCCCGTCGAAGCTCCAGCCCTCCAGCGCCTTGACCAGAGCCGAAGTGTCGTCGGCGGAACCGTGGCCGGCCTCGACGGCGTGCACGATCATCTGGGCTGCGGTGAAGCCGTCCGGGGTGAAGATGTCGGTCCTGCCGCCGGCGGCGGTGACAGCCTCGGTCATGGCCTTCTCCACCGGGGTCCCGGCGGCGCCGCCGAAGTAGTGGTTCAGGAAGGAGATCTTCTCGCCGGCCTGGCCGAACAGCGGGTAGGAGGCGGCCAGGTCCAGGCCGGTGACGACCTTGGTGTCGGTGAACACGTCCTGCTGGTTGAGCGCCGTCCACAGGGCCGCCGCGGTGTCGCCCGCCCAGGCGACGAACAGCAGGTCGGGCTTGGCGGTCTTGGCCTGGGTCGCGAAGGGGGTGAGGTCGGTGGCGCTCGGCGGGGCGAGCACCTGCTCCACCGTCGCCCCCTGGGTGCCGAGCACGGCCTTCACAGCGGCCACGTTGGCCTGGCCGAAGGCGTTGTCCTGGGCGAGCACGGTGACCTTCTTGCCCTTGGCGTCACCGATGAACGAGGCCGCCGTCCTGATGTCCTGGTAGGACTGGCGGCCGGAACGGAAGGTGTACTTGTTCAGCCCGGTGACCTTGTCCGCGGCAGCCGGGCCGCTGATGAAGAGCACCTTGTTCTGGGCGGCGATCGGGCCGAGCTGGAGGGCGACACCGGAGGCGGTGGAGCCGGCCAGGACCTTGTAGCCCTTGCCGATCAGGTCCTTGGCGGCGGACACCGCCTTCGCCGGATCGCCCGCGTCGTCCTGCTCCTCGAACTCGATCCGGTGCCCGTCGACCTCACCGGTGCCCTTGGTCGCGTAGCCCAGGCCGGCCTTGAAACCGTCCAGGTACTGCTTGCCGTAGGCCGCCAGCGGACCGGTCTTGGAGTACACCAGGCCGACCTTGACCGGTGCCTTCGCGCCACCGCCGCCCGCCGCGTCCGTTCCTGCGGTGCCCGCCTTGGCGCAGCCGGCGGCGAGCAGGACGCACGCCGCGAGGGCGGCGAGCCTCCGGGTCGGGCCACCGGTGCGAGCCCCGCCCGGGCGGGTGCCGGAGGCGGTCCTGGTGGGGACTGTGGTGCTGCGCATGGTGACCGACTCCTGGGGTGCGGCGGGGTGGATGCCGGAACCGTAGGTGTGCGGTGCGACCGGCGACATGTGACCGATCGACGTAGCGACGTGCCCTGCTGTGGCTCCGGTCGACATACCGCCGGCCCGGCGCCGCCGCCCGGGCGCGCGGATGTGGCCCGTCGCCACGGGTCCGCGATCGGCCATGGCGACGACCGCCATGGCTGCGGCGCCCCACGTCCGGGGACGGTGGGAACGGGGGGAGCGGCCCGGCCGCCGGGCGGCTCCGGGGTCGGCCCCGCCCTCGCTCCCCCCACACCACATCCCCTCCGACACCCCCATGAGGTGATCCCTTGGACAAGGTCCTGGACTCCCCCGCCGCCGCGGTCGGGGACATCCCCGACGGCGCGGTGCTGGCCGTCGGCGGTTTCGGCCTCTGCGGCATCCCGAGCACGCTGATCGGCGCCCTGGTGGAGGCCGGCACCACCGGGCTGCGCGTGGTGTCGAACAACTGCGGGGTGGACGACTGGGGGCTGGGCCTGCTGCTGCGGGCGGGCCGGATCGCCCGGATGACCTCCTCGTACGTCGGCGAGAACAAGGAGTTCGCCCGGCAGTACCTCACCGGGGAGTTGGAGGTGGAGCTGACGCCCCAGGGCACGCTGGCCGAGCGGCTGCGGGCCGGCGGTGCCGGCATCCCGGCGTTCTTCACCCCGGCCGGGGTCGGCACCCAGGTCGAGGAGGGCGGACTGCCCTGGCGCCACGCGGCGGACGGTTCGGTGGCGCTGGCCTCACCGCCCAAGGAGGTGCGGAAGTTCGGCGGCCGCCGGTACCTGCTGGAGGAGGCGATCACGGCGGACTTCGCGCTGGTCCGGGCGGAGGTCGCGGACCGGCACGGCAACTGCGCGTTCCACGCGGCCGCCCGGAACTTCAACCCGCTCTGCGCGGCGGCGGGCCGGATCACGCTGGTCGAGGCGGACCGGATCGTCGAACCGGGCGAGCTGCCCCCGGACGCGGTGCACCTGCCCGGGGTGTACGTCGACCGGGTGGTGGCCGCCGATCCCGCCGACCGCCGCATCGAGCGCCGGACCGCCCGCCCCGCCCGCCAGGAGGCCTGAACCCATGCCCGCCACCACCACGCCCGCACCCACCGCACCCACCGCCACGACGGCCACACCCCCGAACGACCCGCGCCACGCCCTGGCCGCCCGCGCCGCCCGGGAGTTGCGCGACGGGCAGTACGTGAAGCTGGGCATCGGGCTGCCCACCCTGATCCCCGACCACCTCCCGCCGGGCGTCCAGGTGGTGCTGCACTCGGAGAACGGGATCCTCGGTGTGGGTCCGTACCCCGTGGAGGGCGCCGAACACGCCGATCTGATCAACGCGGGCAAGGAGACGGTGACGGTCGCGCCCGGGGCCTCGTACTTCGACTCCGCCTCCTCCTTCGGCATGGTCCGGTCCGGCCGGATCGACGTGTCGGTGCTCGGCGCGATGCAGGTGTCAGCGGCCGGGGACCTCGCGAACTGGATGATCCCCGGCAGGATGGTCAAGGGGATGGGCGGCGCGATGGACCTGGTGCACGGTGCCCGCCGGGTGATCGTCGTGATGGAGCACACCGCGCGGGACGGCTCACCGAAGATCGTCCGGGAGCTCTCGCTCCCCGCCACCGGCAGGCGGGTGGTGGACCGGATCGTCACCGATCTGGCCGTCGTCGACGTGACCCCGGAGGGGCTGCGCCTGGTGGAGACGGCCCCGGGGGTGAGCCCGGCCGAGGTACAGGCGGCCACCGGCGCCGCCCTGTTGCCGCCGCTCTGACCCGCACCGAACTCTGGCCCCGCACCGAACTCTGGCCCCGCACCGAACTGCGACCCGCATCGAACTCTGACCTGCACCAACCCGGTTCGACACAGCCAGCCGCACCCGGCCGGATCGCCTGGGAACAACTCCCTCCGGCGTTCCGGCCGTTCGCTTACCCGCTGTGGCATCGTCCACTCACCGCCGTGCCGAATTCCGCTGCATTAGCACCATCGCAAGCCACCGTGGCCGGGAACCGTAGTATCTTCACGCCTGAGCAGTGATCGTCGCGTGGAACGGTTGCGATCAGCGTTACGCTCCACGAGAGTTGAGCAAGCCGCGGATCCCTTCGCGCCCGGTGGGGAAGCTGGATAGTGCGTCGGGATCCCGCATTGGAAGCCGCCGTGCCGGCCCATGACCGAACCGGTCGCACACACTCCACGTATCGGGTTCCCGATACGGGATTCCCGGTTTCGCGTTCTGCCCGGGCGGCTCCGGGGCGAGGCGAGCACCGCCAAGCACAGAACGTCGCAAAACTCCGGGGGGAGCACGTCATGACCGATCCGTCCTCGCGACGAATGGACGACGGAACGGCCCGTCAGGGCACGGACCTTGACCGCCGCCGAGGCCACAGCCGCAGCCGCGGCCGCGACCGCGACCGCGACCGAGGCGCCGCGCAGGTCGACGAGGTCGCACTGCGCGCCGAGCCGGTGCCCGAGGCCCCGTACGACTACGGCCATTTCAGCCGCCTGGCCGGTCCGGCCGTCGATCCGGACGAGGACCGGGAGCTCGGTGGCGGCGTCTACCGGCCGGAGCCCGCCGGCCCCCGGGGGTCCACGGGCACCGAGCCGGGCGCGAAGCCCGGCACCGAACCGGGCACGAAGCCGGGCACCGAGCCGGGCGCCCCCTACCGGGTCCAGTACCGGAGCCTGCTGCGGCACGATCCGCACCGGTTCCGCGCCGCCCTGCTGCTGGTGGCGGCCCCGCTGGTGGAGGCGATCCTGCTGGTCTGGCTGCTGCTGCCGGAGCACTGGCCGGAGCGCCCCGACGAGACCGACGTCCTGGTGCTGCTCGGGGACAAGGTGATGATCGGCATCATCGCGGTGGTCGAGGTGTTCCGGCTGGTCAACGTGGTCTCCAACACCCACGCGACCCTGGTGGCCCGGGATCCGATACCGGTGACGCCGGAGTCCGGCACCCGGGTCGCGTTCCTCACCACCTGCGTGCCGGGCAAGGAGCCGCCGGAGATGGTGCGGGCCACGCTGGTGGCGGCCCGCAGCGTCCGGCACGAAGGACCGTACGACGTCTGGCTGTTGGACGAGGGAAACGATCCTGCAATGCGGGCCCTCTGCACCGAACTGGGCGTCCGCCACTTCAGCCGCGCCGGCCGCCCGCACTGGAACCAGCCGAAGGGGCGGTTCCGTGCCCGGACCAAGCACGGCAACTACAACGCCTGGCTCCAGGCCCACGGCGACGACTACGACTTCTGGGTGTCCGTCGACACCGACCACGTACCGCTGCCCGACTTCTGCGAGCGCATGCTCGGCTACTTCCGCGATCCGGACGTGGCATTCGTGGTCGGACCCCAGGTGTACGGGAACTACCGCAGCTCGGGTTCGGCCGTCACCAAATTCTCCGAGAGCCAGCAGTACCTGTTCCACGCACTCATCCAGCGCGCCGGAAACCGTTACGGCGCACCGATGTTCGTCGGCACCAACAACGCCGTCCGAATCCGCGCGCTCCAGTCGATCGGCGGGTTGTACGACTCCATCACGGAGGACATGGCAACCGGTCTGGAGTTCCACCGGAACCGGAACCCGGAGACGGGGGAGAACTGGAAGTCCGTGTACACCCCGGACGTGCTCGCCGTCGGCGAAGGCCCGTCCTCCTGGACCGACTTCTTCTCCCAGCAGCTGCGCTGGAGCCGCGGCACCTACGAGACCCTGCTCACCCAGTACTGGCGGGTGCTCTGGCGGCTGTCACCCGGCCGGCTGCTCAACTACACGCTGATGGTGGGCTTCTACCCGATGGCGGCGCTCACCTGGCTGCTCGGCGGCGTGTCCAGCGTGCTCTACCTGGGCTTCGGCGCCTCCGGCGTGCACGTCTCCTCGGAGCTCTGGATGATGCTCTACAGCGACGCCGCCGCGCTCCAACTCCTGCTCTACACCTGGAACCGCAAGCACAACGTGAGCCCGCACGAGCCGGCCGGCTCCTCCGGGGTCGCGGGCATGGTGATGTCGGCGCTATGCGGCCCGGTGTACGCGGCCTCGCTGCTCCAGGCGCTGGTGCGCCGCCGCGGCGGCTTCGTGGTGACGCCCAAGGGCCGTGAGGCCAGCGCCGACCGGATCGGCACCTTCCGCTACCACCTGTTCTGGACCGTGGTGTTCGGCGGCGCCGTCGCGGCGTCCTTCCACACCGGCTACGACCACGTCGCGATGCGCACCTGGGCCTGCATCGCCCTGGGACTGACCGTGCTGCCGCTGCTGATCTCGGCCGGCGACGCCGTCCGCCGCCTCCGCACCCGGCCCACCGCCACCCTGACCGTGACCGGCGACCCGACCGGGACCCCCAAGGTCCTGCTGGAGAAGCGTCCTCCGCGCCACGCCCGCGGCCGCCCGGGAACGGGACCGGGAACGGGAACGGGACAGGCGACAACAGCGCCACCGGCAGTCACCCCGCCCCGGCCCGACGCGCTCGACAGCCCCACCCTCGCACTCCGCCTGGCCGCGCCCGACAACCCGACGGTCACGCTCCGCCTCGTCCCACCGGACGACCTGGCGCCCGACCACGCCGAGCGCAGCACGCCCACCCGCTAAGCAGCAGGCCCAGGCCCCGACTCAAGCCCCGGCCCCGGCCCACCGAACCAGTCCCGCCCGCCTCCCGAGGGGACCACCACCGTGAAGATCCACAAGACCGGCCGCACCAAGCGCTTCGCCCTCGGCAGCACCGTCGCGCTGACCGTCGCCGGGATGAACGCCCCGGCCGTCCTCGGCTTCGCCAGCGACCAGTACCACCAGTACGTGATCAACCGCCCCGAGTACAAGGCGCAGTACGGCCACTGGCAGACCCTGTCGCTGCCCGCCGAGTTCCGGGTCAACGCCGTCCACGCCACCCTGCTGCGCACCGGCAAGGTGCTCATCGTGGCCGGTTCCGGCAACGACGAGAAGCAGTTCAACGCGGGCACCTTCAAGAGCCTGCTCTGGGACCCGGCGAAGAACACCTACAAGCTGATACCCACCCCCGCCGACATGTTCTGCGGCGGCCACGCCTCCCTCCCGGACGGCCGGGTGCTGGTGGCCGGCGGCACCCAGCGGTACGAGAAGCTGGACGGCGCGGTGAAGAAGGCGGCCGGCGTGATGCGGGTGCGCAACGAGAGCCCGGACCGCGACCGCACCTTCCCCAAGGGCACCGTGTTCGTCGCCCCCAACGGCCGGGAGTACGCCAGCACCGTCCCGGTGACCGTCCCCGCCGCGACCAAGAGCGGCGCCGGGAAGCAGACCGTGGTCACCGCCGGCGAGCAGCACGTGTTCGTCGAGGCGGTCGGCGAGGGCCGGGACTACGTGAGCGACTCCCCCGCCCAGTACCGGATCAAGGGCCTGACCGGCGCCGACGCCCACAACCTGTACGGGCAGAGCGAGAAGCTGACCCTGGACAAGCAGGAGTACCAGGGCATCCGCTCCGCCTTCGAGTTCAACCCGGACACCGAGCTCTACGAGCAGGTCACCGACATGGCGCACGCCCGCTGGTACCCGACCCTGACCGGGCTGGGCGACGGCCGGGTGGTCACCGTCTCCGGCCTGGACGACACCGGGCAGATCCTCAACGGCAACGACAACGAGGTCTACGACCCGAAGTCCAAGACCTGGGCGAAGGGCCCCGACCGCTACTTCCCGACCTACCCGTCGATCTTCCTGACGGCCTCCGGCAAGCTCTTCTACTCCGGTTCCAACGCGGGCTACGGCCCCGCCGAGAAGGGCCGCGAGCCGGGTGTCTGGGACCTCTCGAACAACGGCTTCCAGCCCGTCCCCGGCCTGCGCGACCCGAACCTGACCGAGACCTCCGCGTCGGTGCTGCTGCCGCCCGCGCAGGCGCAGA
Organism: Kitasatospora sp. NPDC058162; assembly: GCF_042884005.1. Taxonomy (NCBI): domain Bacteria; kingdom Bacillati; phylum Actinomycetota; class Actinomycetes; order Kitasatosporales; family Streptomycetaceae; genus Kitasatospora; species Kitasatospora sp. NPDC058162. The sequence goes on along the minus strand of NZ_JBHVUS010000013.1, from coordinate 164,830 downwards.
AGGTCATGGTGCTGGGCGGCGGCGGGGTGGGCGAGTCCCCGCTGTCCACGGCCCGGACCGACATCGTCGACCTGTCCGCGCCCAAGCCCGCCTTCGTCCCGGGCCCTGACCTGCCGGCCGGCGGGACCCGCTACCTCAACAGCGTGGTCCTCCCGGACGACACCGTGTTCACCACCGGCGGCTCCAGCGGCTACCGCGGCCGGGGCGACAGCGACCTGCTCAAGGCCCAGGTGTACCACCCGGATTCCAACACCTTCAGCACCGCCGCCGAGCCCGCCGTCGGCCGCGACTACCACTCCGAGGCACTGCTGCTGCCGGACGGCCGGGTCGCCGTGCTGGGCTCCAACCCGCTGTTCGCCGACAAGGCCGAGACCCAGCCCGGCGGCTTCGAGCAGCGCATCGAGATCTACACCCCGCCGTACCTGTACCACGGCGACCGCCCCGAGGTGACGGCCGCGCCGACGGCGGCCAAGCTCGGCGGCACCGTCCGGGTCGGCACCGCCCGGCCGGACGCGGTGGCCACCGCCAAGCTGATCAGGCCGAGTTCGGTGACCCACGTGACCGACGTCGAGCAGCGCTCGGTCGCGCTGGACATCACCGGGCGCACCGCCGACGGGGTGTCGCTCACCCTCCCCGGCAACCCGAACCTGCTGCCGCCCGGCTGGTACATGCTGTTCCTGACGGACGCCGCCGGCACCCCGTCGGTCGCCCGCTGGGTCCAGGTCACCGGCTGACCGCCCAGCGCGGCGCAGCTCAACGCGCCGCAGGCCGACGCGGCCCAGCGAACCGCGCCTCAGCGTGCCGCCTGCGCCAGCCCGAGCGCGTACGGCAGCCAGAACTGGCCCGCCCGGGGTTCGCCGCGGCCGCACTCGCCGTCCGACTCCCCCGGGTTCTTGATCCACAGGTAGGCGTCGACCCCGGGCCGCCCGGTCTCGGTGGTCGGCGCCTCGCCGAGCGCCCGGCCGGGCGGGTTGCACCAGGAGTCGGCGCCCGCCGAGCCGTTGCCGCTGCGGCTGGTGTCGATGACGAAGTGCTTCCCGCTCAGGGCGGCGGAGAGCCGGTTGCCGTAGGCCGCGTTCCGGTCGGTCGGGTAGAAGTTGGCGACGTTCACGGCGAAGCCGTCCGCCGCCGCGATGCCGGACTTGCGCAGTGCCCCGGCCATCTCGTCCGGGTCCTGCGCCCAGCCCGGGTTGCCCGCGTCCAGGTAGACCCGGACGTTGGGACGCTTCTTCAACTCCTGGACGGCGAAGGCCAGCAGGCCGTAGCGCTCGGCGGCCAGGTCGCCCTTGATCCCGCAGGTGTCCAGGGTGTGGGCGACCGCGTCCGGCTCCAGCACCACCCAGGCCTTGCGGTCGCCGAGGGCCTCGGCGACGCCGGTGATCCAGGAGCGGTAGGCGGCGGCGTCGGGAGCACCGCCGGCCGAGTACTGGCCGCAGTCCCGGTGCGGGATGTCGTACGCGACGAAGACGGCCGTCCGGCCGGCCTCGGTGGCCCGTCGGCTCACCTGGTCGGCGATCTCCCGGGCGCCCTGTTCGCCGAGCCACTGGGAGGACGGCTGGGCGGCGATCCGCAGCAGGGTGCCGGCCTCGGCGGTACGGCCCTGGCCGCGCAGCACGGCGAGTTGCTGGGCCGCGTTGGTCCGGTCGGAGACGTAGAAGGCCTGCCCGGGAAGCTGGTCGAGACCCGCGGAGCCGACCGTCGGACTGACGGCAGGGGCTCCAGAGGTTCCAGGAGGCCCGGACGCTCCGGCGGCCTCGGGGCCGCCGGGGGATCCACCCAGCCCGCCGCTTCCCCCGCTGCTCCCCCCGCCGCCCTCGGCGCCGCACCCGGCGACCGCCAGCAGCGCCAGACCCGCGATCAGCCCGACCCACCGAATCGTTCCTGCCCGTCCCACCCCGCGCACGTACCGCCCCTCCGAGCCGACTCCCGCCCCCGTCGGACCGGTCCGGCGACCGGTCGGCACCAGCTAAGCACACCCGGCCCGGACCGACGGCCGCCACCGGTGAACGCCAAGTGGCCGTGGGCGGACGGGAATCCGAACCCCGTCCACCCACGGCCACCGACAGACCGAGTGCGCGTCAGCCCTGCTTGAGGTCCGGCACCCGCCAGTCGATCGACTCGCCGCCGAAGCCGTCCAGCGCCTCGTTGATCTGCGAGAACGGGCGGCTGCCGAAGAACAGCTTGGCGGACAGCGGCGACGGGTGCGCGCCCTGGACCACCACGTGCTTCTCGGTGTCGATCAGCGGCAGCTTCTTCTTGGCGTAGTTGCCCCACAGCACGAAGACCACCGGCTCCTCGCGCTCGCTCACCGCCTTGATCACCGCGTCGGTGAACTTCTCCCAGCCCTTCGCCTTGTGCGAGTTGGCCTCGTGGGCGCGGACCGTGAGCACCGCGTTGAGCAGCAGCACGCCCTGCTCGGCCCAGTGCATCAGGTAGCCGTTGTCGGGGGCGGGGATGCCGAGGTCGGCGTCCAGCTCCTTGAAGATGTTGCGCAGCGAGGGCGGCGTCTTCGTCCCGGGCAGCACCGAGAAGCTCATGCCGTGGGCCTGGCCGTTGTCGTGGTACGGGTCCTGGCCGAGGACGAGCACCCGGACCTTCTCGTACGGGGTGGCCTGGAGCGCGGCGAACTCCTGGCCGCTCGGCGGGAACACCTCGTGCTCCGCGCGCTGGGCCGCCACGAAGGCCGCCAGCTCCGCGAAGTACGGCTTCTCCGTCTCGGCACCGAGCACCGCGCGCCAGGACTCGGGCAGCTCCAGCCCGCCGCCCTCGCCGGCCTCGACCACGCCCGCCTCGACCGTGTCCGTCACGACATCTACCTCCCACACCGCGGCTGCTGCGCCGCCCGCCCTCTTACACCCCGAACGCTACACAGCCCCACCGACAACTCACTCCACGGGCGCCGACGCCGACCCGGGCGCGGACACCGAAGCCACCCCACCGACCCGAGCTGCCCGCCCCACCTTCACGTGCTCCACCCAGTTGAGCCCCACCAGCAGCACGGCCAGCACCACCAGCACCACCAGCGCCGGCAGCCGCACCATCGCGGGCAGCAGCCCCAACACCACCGCCGCCGCGGCGATCCGGGTGGTCGAGACCCGGCGGAACATCATCCACCGGGTGTACCCGAAGGTCAGCAGGTACAGCCCGCAGCCGCCGTACAGCAGCGCCACCGACCCGGCGCCGAGTGCCCGCCACGGGTCCGCGACCGTCTCCCCGAAGCCGACCGCCACCCCGATCACCCCGGCCGCCAGCGCCAGGTGCCCGTACTGGAAGACCCGCCGGACCACGTCCCGCCGGGAGTCCGCGACCTCCACCGCGTGCCGCATCGCGTCCGCCGCGAACACGAAGTACTGCCACCACAGCCCGGCCGAGATGGTGAACGCGGCCGCGACGGCGACCAGTTCGGGCGGGTCCAGCCGGGCCGTGGCGGCCGAGCCGCCGATTCCGACGACCGATTCGCCGAGCGCCACCAGCAGGAACAGCGCGAACCGCTCCGGCATGTGCGACGGGTGGTACGCCACGTTCGCGAGCCGTCGCCGGAACGCCAGCGGCGCGGACAGGTCGCAGAGCGCGGCCGCCGCCCACAGCGCCAGCCGCGGCCCGTCCGGCAGCAGCCCGCCGACCAGCAGCAGCGGTCCGCTGACCAGCACGCCCGCCCCGTACGGGCCGCGCCACACGCCCGGGACGCGCACCAGCAGGAGCAGCAGCACCACCCGGGCCAGCCAGTACGCGGCGCCGAGCAGCACGCCCCGCCCGCCGTACGCGCCGGGGACGGCGAGCGCCATGAACAGGCCGGCCAGTCCGACCAGCAGGATGCCCAGGCGGTCGCGCGGGTTGTCCACGTCGCGGATGTTGGCCTGCACGGTGGTGCCGACCCAGCACCAGTACACCGGCACGAACACCACCAGGGCCCGGACCAGACCGGTGAGGTCGTGCTGGTGGTGCAGCAGTCCGGAGACCTGGGTGATCGCGAAGACGAAGACCAGGTCGAAGTACAGCTCCGCCCAGGTGACCCGCTTCTCCGCCTCCTCGACGCCCTCCCCGGCCGCCTCCCCCACAACCTCCCCGACAACCTCCTCCACAGCCTCCTCCGCGACCTCCCCGGCCGCGTCCCCCGTCGTGCTCATCCGCCCGGTCCTCCCCACGCGTACGGAACGAGCCCCGCCCCGGCGCTCGGCCGGGACGGGGCTCGCGACTGCACCGCAGAGGTTAGACCAGCTCGACCAGGTCCGCGATGGACTTGACCACCCGGGTCGGCCGGTACGGGAAGCGCTCCACGTCGGTGGCGGAGGTCAGGCCGGTGAGCACCAGGATGGTCTCCATGCCGGCCTCCATGCCCGCGACGATGTCGGTGTCCATCCGGTCGCCGATCATCACGGCGGTCTCGGAGTGGGCACCGGCGGTGTTGAGCGCCTCGCGCATCATCAGCGGGTTGGGCTTGCCGACGAAGTACGGGTCGACGCCGGTGGCCTTGGTGATCAGGGCCGCGACCGAGCCGGTGGCCGGCAGCACGCCCTCGGTGGAGGGGCCGGTCTCGTCCGGGTTGGTGCAGATGAACCGGGCGCCCGCGTTGATCAGGCGGATCGCCTTGGTGAGCGCCTCGAAGGAGTAGGTCCTGGTCTCGCCGAGGACGACGTAGTCCGGGTTGTTGTCGGTCAGCACGTACCCGGCCTGGTACAGCGCGGTGGTGAGGCCGGCCTCGCCGATCACGTACGCGGTGCCGTTCGGGCGCTGGCTCTTGAGGAACTTGGCGGTGGCCAGCGCGGAGGTCCAGATGCACTCCTCCGGCACCTCCAGCCCCATCCCGGCCAGTCGGGCGCTGAGGTCGCGCGGGGTGTAGATGGAGTTGTTGGTGAGGACGAGGAAGGGCTTGCCGGACTCCCGCAGCCTGCGCAGGAACTCCTCCGCCCCGGGGATCGGCGTGCCCTCGTGGATGAGGACCCCGTCCATGTCGGTCAGCCAGGACTCGATGGGCTTGCGCTCTGCCACGTGCGTGTCTCCCGAAGTGTTGCAAGGTCGTGCGGTGGGGCCCTGACGCGGCACAGCCTAATCCGCACGGGTGGCCGGGGACAGAACGTCCCGTCCAACGGGATGCGGCGACGGACCGACGGAAGGCGATCCGTCGGAAAGCGGGAGTAAAGGGAAACCGGGGGCGGGCGGGGGCGGCGTGATTGAGTAGGGCGTATGAACCCGCTGACCGCCTCCCGTCCCCTTCGTGTCGGCCTGATCGGCTACGGCCTGGCCGGCTCCGCCTTCCACGCCCCGCTGATCGCCACCACTCCGGGGCTGCGGCTGGACGCCGTGGTCACCGCCAATCCGGAGCGCCGCGCGCAGCTGGGGCAGGAGCACCCGGACGCGCGTGCCGTCGACACTCCTGAGCAGTTGCTCGCCGACCCGGACGAGCTGGACCTGGTCGTCATCGCCTCGCCCAACCGCACCCACGCGCCGCTGGCCCGTGCCGCCCTGCGGGCGGGCGTGGCCACGGTGGTGGACAAGCCGCTGGCCGGTACCGCGGCGGAGGCGCTGGAGCTGTGCCGGCTGGCGGAGGAGCGTGGCGTCCTGCTGTCCGTGTTCCAGAACCGGCGCTGGGACGGCGACTTCCTCACCGCGAGCCGGCTGGTGCGCGGCGGCGCGCTCGGCCGGGTGCACCGCTTCGAGTCCCGGTTCGAGCGGTTCCGCCCGAAGCCCAAGCCGGGCTGGCGGGAGCTGGCCGACCCGGCCGAGGTCGGCGGCACCCTGTACGACCTGGGCAGTCACCTGGTCGACCAGGCGCTCACGCTGTTCGGGCCGGTCGAGACGGTGTACGCGGAGATCGACGTGCGGCGGGACGGCGCGGTGGTGGACGACGACGCCTTCGTCGCCCTGACCCACGCCTCCGGCACCCGCTCGCACCTGTGGACCAGCGCGATCACCCCGCTGATCGGCCCCCGGCTGCGGGTGCTCGGCGACACCGCCGGGTACGTCAAGCACGGCATGGACCCGCAGGAGGCCGAGCTGCGCGCGGGCCAGCGCCCGGACGGCGCCCGCCGCTGGGGCGCCGACCTGCCGGAGCACTACGGCACCCTGGGCAGCGATGGGTCCGCGATCACGCTGCCCACCGACCCGGGCGACTACCCCGCCTTCTACGCCGGCATCGCCGCCGCCCTGGCCGTCCCCGGCACCCCGCCCCCGGTCGACCCGCGCGACGCGGTGGCCACCCTCACCGTCCTGGAGGCCGCCCGCACCTCGGCGGCCACCGGCCGGACGATCCGGGTGGGCTGACGGAAGAGCGCCAAGGGCAGGCGCTTTACCTGTCCTTGACTCTTTCTCCTACGATGGCCGCGTGACGACACATCAGCGGCGCCCGCCCACTCTCGAGGAGCGCCAGGAGCGCGAGCGGGCGTGGTCCGCCGAGCAGAAGAAGCGCGAGAAGGCCTGGACCGCGCAGTTCGAGAAGCGGCAGCGGGAGCAGGTGGCCGAGGCGGTGGTCACCTCCACCGTCCAGGAACGGGAGGCCTGGGCGAAGGGCGAGCGCGCCGGGCAGATCGGCTACGTCGACGTCACCGGCCCGGACGACCGGCGGGTCCGGCTCGCGGTGGTGTGGCTCGGCCGGTACCGGGCGACGGCCAAGCCGCTGAACGTCTACGACCCGATGCGCCGCTTCGGCGCGGCGTTCGGTGAAGGGATCCTGGTGCTGATCCCCATCGCCGCGCTCGTCGGCCTGGACTTCGTGCTCCGCTCGACCGTCCTCCGGCTGCTCGGCCGCCCCCGCTGGGCCGTCGCGGCCGCGGTCGGGCCGCACGTCGGCACTGCCGGCAACAACCTGGTGCTGCGGCGCTGCCGGAGCCGGCGGGAGGCCCTGCGGTACGCGGCGGCCGTCGCGGACAACGTCGAGCGCGACGGAGCGGCCGCCCTCACACCCCGATGACCTCCACCGCCGAGCCCAGCCCCCGGAAGTCCGAGACGTTGCGCGTGTACAGCGGCAGTCCGTGGGCGGAGGCGACGGCGGCGATCATCAGGTCGATCCGGCGCGGGCGCGGCTGCCGGCCGGCGGCGATGGTCAGGGTGACGAGGGTCCCGTAGCGGGCGGCGGCGGCCGCGTCGAAGGGCAGCGGGTCGAAGTCGGCCATGGCCGCGCCGAGCACCTCCAGCCGGGCTGCCCGGCTGATCGGGTCGCGGGCCATCGAGACGCCCTGCTGGAGTTCGGCGAAGGTGATCGCGGTCAGCTCCGGTACGGCGGGCAGGTCGCCGGGGTTGAGCAGCGCGAGGTCGATGTAGACGCAGGTGTCCAGCACCCCGGCGGGCCGCCGCCGGGATGCCCTCCGGCGCTCAGCCACGCCGGCGCTCGAACGGGTCGTCGCCCTCGTCGCCGATGAGTTCCTCGGGGCCGAAGTACTCCTCGGCCTCCTTGCGCATCTGCTGGTAGTCCACCCGCGGCAGCTTCACGTGCCGCGCCACCAGCTCCTCCGCCGTGAGCCGCCGCCGCCCGGACACCGGCCGCAGCTCGGCGACCTCGACCCCGTTCCTGGTGATGTGGAAGGTCTCGCCGGCCTCCACCGCGTCCATCACCGCGGCGGAGTTGTTCCGGAACTCCCGCTGGGTAATCGTCTTCATGCCTTCCACGGTAGCCCCGTGTAGCACCGGTGGCTACGCCTTGGACAACAGCGGGATCGGACGGGGTGGTGGGACAGGGCGGTGGGACGGGAACTCGGCGGGCCGTACGATCGTCCTGCTGAACGTCCGAAGCCGGGAACACGTCGAGAGGGGGGCCTGCCATGAGTGTCGTCGCGATGCTGCTGGGCCTGCTCCGGGTGCTGACCGGACAGCTGGTGACCGACGGCGGCGCGCTCGCCTCCGTCGCCGCCGTGGCGGCCATGGTCCTGGTGGCCGGGGCGGTCGCGGGGGCCTTCGCCGGGACGCGGCTGCTGGGGGCACGGGCCCCGGCCGCGGTGCGCAGCGGGGTGCTGCGGCGCCGGGCGTTCCGTACGGCGTTCCTTCCGCAGCGTGATCCGGACGCCCGGGGCAGGCGACGCCCCAGGGCTCCGGGAGCGGCCCCGGCGGCCGCGTAGTCCCGCAGTTCCCCCGTACGGTGCCCGCGTTTCCGCGGCCGCCCGTACGTCACGTCCTTCGCGGCCGTCCTCCGCCGACCACTCATGTCCTGAGACCCCGGAGGGCTCGCTCCACCATGTCCGTTCTGTCTGTTCTCGACCCGGCCGTCACCGTCGCCCACACCGTGGTCGCCACGCTCGCGCACGTCCTGCCGACCGCGCTGGCGATCGTCCTGTTCGTACTCGCCGTGCGGCTGTGCTTGCACCCGCTGGCGCGGGCGGCGGCGCGCGGGGAGAAGGCCCGTTCGAAGCTTGCGCCGAAGGTCGCCGAGCTGAACAAGAAGCACAAGAACAACCCGGAGAAGGCGCGCGAGGCGCTCGCGGAGCTGTACCGGAAGGAGCAGGTGTCGCCGTTCGCGGGCTGCCTGCCGATGCTGGTCCAGGTCCCGTTCTTCTCGGTGATGTACCGGCTGTTCACCACCCCGAACGACCTGCTGGACCACACCCTGTTCGGGGTGCCGCTGGGCCTGCACGTCGGGAACGCGCACGGCGCCGGGCAGTTCGCGGTGTTCGGCCTGCTGTACGCCGGGCTGGCGGCGGTCGGGTACGTCAACTACCGCCGGGCCCGGCGGGCGACGGCGACTGCGGCGGCGACGCAGGCCGCCCCGCAGCCGGGGGCGGCGCTGCTGCCGTACCTGTCCTTCGCCTCGGTGCTGTTCGCGGCGCTGGTGCCGGTGGCCGCCGCGCTCTACCTGCTGACCACCAGTGTGTGGTCGGCCTCGGAGCGGGCCTGGCTGTACCGGGGCACCGGCCAGGTGCCGGCGACGGCGCTCGCGGTCTGACCGGGAGGACGCCCGAGGACGCCCGGCACCCCGCCCGGGGCTCAGAAGTGGCGCAGCAGCTCCGGGAAGGCCGCGAGCTGCAGCGTCGCCTCGTCCGGGCCGAGCTCCTCGTGCTCCAGCACCCAGGTGTGCTCGTGCGGGATGAACACGGTGCGCAGGCCGGCCCGGTGGGCGGGGGCGATGTCGGACTTCGGCGAGTTGCCGATCATCCAGGTGCGGTCCGGGTCGAGGCCGAGCTCCGCGGTGAGCTGCCGGTAGGTGTCGACGGACTTCTCGGCCACGATGTGGATGCCGCGGAAGTGGTGGTCGATCGTGGAGGCCTTCACCTTCGCCTGCTGCTCCTCCTGGTCGCCCTTGGTGAGCAGGAGGAGCCGGTGGCGGCCGGCCAGGGCGGTGAGGGTGTCGGCGACGCCGGCGATCAGTTCGACCTCGCCGCGCCGGGTGAGCGGGGCGAGCAGTTCGTCGATCCGGGCGAGCTCGGCCGCGGTGGGGGTGCGGTCGTCGTTCAGCTGCCGCAGGCAGTCGGCGAGGCTCTGCCGGAAGACGGTGGCGCCGTAGCCGAGGGCGGCGGCGTTGGCGGCCTCGATCCGGTCGAGCAGGGCCCGGGCGCCGTCGCGCTCGCCCGGGGCGGCGACCCAGTCCAGGAAGCCGTCGATGACCCGCTCGAAGAGGACGTTGTTCTCCCAGAGGGTGTCGTCGGCGTCGAAGATGAGGATCTGGTCGGTGTGCATCAGTGGTCCTTGGGTGAGGGGGCGCGGTTCACGCCGGGCAGGCGGTTCAGCCGAGCAGGCGGGCGGCGCGGTTCAGCCGAGCAGGCGGGCGGCGCGGTCGAGGGTCTCGCGGAAGTTCTCCTCGGTGGTCCGCTGCCGGGCCTCGTCGATGCTCAGCCACTCCAGCGGGGAGGCGGGGTTCTCCGGCCTGGCGTCGTCGGGGGTGCCGGTGGCGAGCAGGAAGCGCAGGTCGGCGTGCTCGTGGGCGGGTTCGACGGGCGAGGCCGGGACGGGGACCACGGCGAGGTGGACGAGGGCGGCGTCGGGCCAGGGGGTGAGGTCGGTCAGGCCGGTCTCCTCCAGGCCTTCGCGCAGGGCGATGTCCAGCAGGAGGGTCTCCCCCGGGTCGCCGTGGCCGCCGACCTGCAGCCAGGCTTGCTGGCGGACGTGCCAGCGCAGCAGCACCCGGCGGGTGGGCGGGTGGACGATCAGCGCGGAGGCGGTGAAGTGCAGCGGGGTGCCGCGGTCCCAGGCGTCGGGGGCGTCGACCAGGGCGGTGGCCCGGGCGTGGTCGGCGGTCTCGACCGGTCCCTGCGGCCGGTGGCCGGCCAGGAGTCGGGCCAGGTCGGGGCTCTGCGGGGCGGTGTCCGTGGTCACCATGCTGCTGGACTCTCCTCGTTCCGCCCCGGGGCGCGTCCGCTCCGCCGCCCGTCGGACCGTCTCGCACGAGACCGCGCACGCCGGCGGCGCGGCACGGAACGGCGTCAACGGGCTTGCGGGGACGGGCGATCGGGCCCGGGGGCTCCGGTTCCGGTGAACCCGGGAAGCCTAGCCCGGGGGCGCTCGGGCGGCCCACCGGTTTTCCCGGCCGCCGGGGGCGTACCGGCTGGTCAGGCGGCCCGCCCGGAGGCCGTAGCCTGTGGTGATCGTTTCGGGACAGGTGGAGGGATGTCGTCATGGTGGCTGCTCCGGCGCTCGCCGAGCTGCGCGAGGTGTGCCAGCCGCAGGCCAAGCTGCAGAGCCGCAACGGTGAGCACTGGGCGGGCCGGCTCTACATGCGGGCGATCTCGCTGCGGACCACCCGTCAGCTGGTGCGCACCTCGGTCTCGCCGAACACCCTGACCTGGGTGATGGTGGTGTGCGGGGTCGGCGGCGGCGCGGCCCTGCTGATCCCGGGGCTGACCGGCGCGGTGCTCGCGGCGGTGCTGTTCCAGCTGTTCCTGCTGTTCGACTGCGTGGACGGCGAAGTGGCGCGCTGGAAGCGCCAGTTCAGCATGGCCGGGGTGTACGTGGACCGGCTCGGCGCCTACCTGGCGGACGCCGCGCTGATGATCGGCGCGGGCGTACGGGCGGCGCGCGGCGGCTCGGAGCTGTGGGTGTCGGCGGGCCTGGCGGCCGCGCTGGGCGTGGTGCTGCTCAAGGCCTCGACGGACCTGGTGGACGTGGCCCGGGCCCGCAGCGGGCAGCCGCCGGCGGACGAGGAGTCGACCCAGCCGCGGTCCCAGGGCATCGCGACGGCCCGCCGGTTCGCCTCCATCTTCAAGATCCACCGGGTGACGAACGGCATCGAGGCCTCGCTGGTGCTGCTGGCGGCCGCCGCGGTGGACGCCGGGCTGCACAACCTGGCCGCGACCCGGTGGACACTCGCCGGGATCGCGGTGATCACCTGGGGGATGGTGGTGGCGCACCTGGCGTCGATCCTGTCCTCCTCGCGGCTGCGCTGAGGCAGGCGCCGGGCTGAGACGCCCCTCCCCCGGCAGGGGGAGGGGTCCGGCGCAAGCCCGCCGCCGGACGGACGCGCCGCCACCGGCCCGCCCGGGAGGGTGGAGCCATGACGACGCCGCAGCCGACCACCGCCACCCGCACCACTGCCGGCACTGAGCCCCCCGCCGTCCCCGCCCCGCCGCGCTGGGCCGTCCGGGCCGCCCACGCGGCCGCGGTGACCGCGCTGCCGGCCGGGCTGTGGCGGCTCGGCCTGGTCCTGGGCTGGCACGGCGGGTACACGGACGCGGGCTACCACGCGGTGGGCTTCACCGGCTGGGACGCGGTCTGGCCGGTCACCCTGAGCGTGCTCACCGAGGCGCTGGCCCTGCTCACCCTGGGCCTGGTCCGGCCGTGGGGTACGGTGCCGCCGCGCTGGATCCCCTTCCTCGGCGGGCGGCCGGTGAACCCGCGCCGGGTCGTCCTGGCGGCCTCGCTCGGCGCCGCCGGGCTGACGGTGCTCTGGACGCCGTTCCTCGCCTGGTGGGCGGTGTCGCACCCGAACATGACCCCGCAGGGGCACCTGCTGGTCGGCTTCCTCTACCTGCCCGCGGTCGCCTGGGGCCCGCTGCTGGCGGCGGTCACCGTCTCGTACCACCGCCGGCACCGCGCGGTCGGCGCGTAACCCCTAACCGTGCCAGGCCGGTTCGACCGCGGGCTCCGCCCCGGGCTCGTTGCGCGCGAGCGCGGCGAGGACGGTGTCGAGCAGCCCGGGGAAGCGCTGCTCCAGATCGACCGTCCGCAGCGCGGAGAACCGGCGGTTGGCCTCCTCGCGCTGGCTGATCACGCCGGATTCGCGCAGCACCTTGAAGTGGTGGCTGAGGGTGGAGGGCGCGACGTCCACCGGGAAGGTGCCGCAGGCCCGTTCGGGTTCGGCGCGCAGAACGCGGACGATGGTCATCCGGGTGGGGTCGGAGAGCGCGTGCAGGACGTCGTACAGGTCGATCTCCTCGGCCGCGGGGTGGGAGAGCGCCGGTCGGCGGCGGGTGCTGCGGGGCACGGTCAGACCTCCTCTGATCTGCGATGTTCGACAAACGCCGAAACGGAGTGGTACCACTTTGCCACGGCAATTTCGCCGTTCGTCGAACATCGTAGTCGAGGGGGCCCGACATGCGCGCACTGGTGATGACCGCACCCGGTGGAGCCGAGCAGTCCGAGATCCGGCAGACCGGGGTACCGCAGCCCGGCCCCGGCCAGGTCGCGATCGACGTCGCCTGGGCCGGGCTCAACTTCGTGGACGTGATGGCCCGCCGCGGCGACGGCGGCTACACCGCCGAGTGGCCGTACCTGCCGGGCAAGGAGGTCGCCGGTACGGTCCGCGCGCTCGGCGAGGGCGTCACCGGCTTCGCCCTCGGCGACCGGGTGGCGGCCGCGCCCGTCGGCGGCGGCCTCGCCGAGGTGGCGATCGCCGACGCCGTGCTGACCGTGCCCGTCCCGGACGGGCTGGCGCTCAGCGCGGCCGCCGCCGCCCCGCTCGGCCTGGCCACCGCCGTCCTGCTGCTCACCGACGCGGGCCGGCTGACCGCCGGGGACAACGTCCTGGTCCACTCGGCCGGCGGCGGGATCGGCAGCGCCGTCGCCCAGCTCGTCCCGCTGCTCGGCGGCGGGGGCGCCCTGATCGGCACGGTCGGCCGCCCGGAGAAGGCCGCAGCCGCCGTCGACCTCGGCTACCACCACGCCTTCGCCCGCGACGAGAAACTCGCGGACGCCGTCCGCGCCGCCACCGACGGCCGGGGCGTCGACCTCGTCCTCGACCCGCTCGGCACCGCCGCCCTGGACCTCGACCTCGCCGTCACCGCGCCCGGCGGCCGGATCGTCCTGTTCGGCAACGCGGGCGGCGGCGAGGTCAGCGACCTGCCCCCGCTCGGCCGGCTGATGGGCGGCAACCTCTCCGTCACCGGGTTCAGCCACCGCGCCTACGCCGCCACCGCCCCCGAACGCCTCGCCCGCGCCATCCGCACCACCCTCGACCTCCAGGCGCACCGCGGCCTCACCGTGCCGCTCACCGAACTGCCGGGCCTGGAGGCCGTACCGGCCGCGCACGACGCGATGCAGGAGGGACGGGCCACCGGCAAGTACGTGGTGCGGGTGGGCGGTTGACCGCACCGGATCACACCGCACTGCACCGCACCGACCCGCCCCGGGGCCGTCAGACCGTGAGGACCGCCCCCGGGTCGGCGTGCGCCACCGGCCCGGCGAAGCGGGACGCGGCGCAGGGCGCGGTGTCGCCGGAGTAGACCAGCGACCGGCCGCCGGCCTCCGCCCGGAGCGCGAAGGCCGGCATGCCGTGCGCCACCCCCCGGCTGGTCAGCGTCAGCACGCCGGGGCCGGGGCCGGGGCGGGAGCCCAGCACGACCCGGTGTCCGTCGGACAACTCGGTGACGGCGAAGGCCGATTCGACCGGGCTGCGGTGCGTCGAGTCGGTCAGGAAGTCCGCCAGCCGGTCGGCGATGCCGGGCGGGCCGTAGAGCGGGATCGGCGCGTCGAGCCGGACGTCCGCGTACAACGGGGGTGCGTCGGGGCCGAGGTCGGACATCGGATGAGCCCAACGCCTCGGTCGCCCCGCGCACCGGTACGGACAGTTCCGGTCACGATCGGCCAATGAACCGAACCCGCTTGTGATCAGTGCGGTCCGGCCCCGAGACTGTTGGCCGCTGAGAGTCCGTTGTGCCGTGCCACCGCGACATCCATGCCACCACCCCCGGGGAGAGGCAGCCGTGATCAGACGAGGACGGATCCACCGGATCCCCGTAGTGGCCGGCCTGTTGGCCCTGTCCCTCGGCGGCGCGGTGACCACCACCGCGCCCGCCCACGCCGCCGTCTCCCTCGCCGGCATCAACTGCACCGGCTGGAGCTACACGACCTACAGCCCGGGGCTCACCGACACCGTGCGGCCGACCACCGTCGTGGTCGACGGCGATCTGAACGTCATCGACGAGCACAGCCCGACCGGCAGCTGCCTGCCCGTCAACTCCACGGCCACCGCCGGGGAGCGGGACGTGACGGCCGTGATCGACCTCAGCTGCAACCAGCTGATCGGCGAGAGCGGCGTCGAGACCATCCGCTGGAACACCGGCACCAGCAGCAGCTTCCCGTTCACCGCCACGGTGGTCCGAGGGCTCTCCACCACCGTCCTCACCGAGACCGGCACCGTCACCTCCGGCGAGTTCGCCGGCGGCCACGTGGTGGAGACCTTCACCGCCGCCAACCTCGACCTCACCGGCTGCCTCACCCCCACCGGGGTCACCAGCCTCAACTACGCGACGGTGCTGACCATCCTCCCGCTCTGATCGCCTCCGCTCCGAAGGCCTCGCGCCGGAAGTCGGCCCGTCCGACTTCCGGTGCGACCGGCGACGCCTCGCACTGCTTCCACCTCACCGACACAGCAGGCCGCGCGATCGACGCCGCCGACTGGGACTGCCCCGCCCGGAGTTCGGGGCCCGCGGCCCCGTGACCGCAGCGGGCATAGGCGGGGGCGGGGCCGTGTTGGGCCCGGCATGACCAAGATTCTGGTGATCGGCGCGAACGGCAGTGTGGGCAGGCACGTGGTGGCCTCGCTGGTCGAAGGCGGGCACGAGGTCAGGGCGTTGGTGCGGGACGCATCCACCTCCGCACTGCCCGCCGGGGTGGAGACCGTCGAGGGCGACTTGGCGGCGCCGGAGAGCCTGACGGCAGCGCTGGACGGCGGGGTGAACGGCGTCTACCTGATGTGGCCCGGGATCCCCGTGCAGCCGCGGGTGGTGGAGCTGATCGCCGAGCACGCCGAGCGGGTCGTCTACCTCTCGACGGACGTGCCGGACCTCGCGGACGACGAACCGGCGGTGATCTTCCACCAGGAGATCGAGCGGCTGATCCGCCGCTCCGGCCTGGCCTGGACCTTCGTCCGGGCGATCGACTTCGCGGGCAACGCGCTCGGCTGGGCCGACCAGGTCCGCGCGGGCGTCGTCCGCTGGCCGTACGGGCGGGCCCGCCGCTCGCTGGTGCACGAGCGCGACATCGCGGAGGTGGCCGTCCGGGCCCTCACCGAGGACGGGCACGACGGCGGGAAGTACCTGGTCACCGGGCCCGAGTCGCTCGCGCACGCCGAGCTGGTGCGGATCATCGGCGAGGAGCTCGGCACCGAGGTCCGCTGGGAGGAGCTGGCGCCGGAGACGGCCCGCGCGGAGCTGACGGCGGCCTGGGGCAACGCGGCCTTCGTGGAGTCCCGGCTGCGGGCCTGGGAGTCGTTCACCCGCGAGCCGGAGCGGGTGACGGACACGGTCGAGCGGGTGCTCGGCCGCCCGGCCCGCAGCTTCCGTTCCTGGGTACGGGAGCACGTGGAGGACTTCCGCTGATCAGCCGGGTCGGGCGGCACGGGGCTCAGCCCCGCTCGACGGCCAGCTCGATCTCCCGGTGGGTCTCGTCGCCCGGCACCGGCACGGACACGCCGGAGCGCCGGAAGCCGGCCCGCAGGTACATCGCCTCGGCGCGGGCGTTGGACTCGTGGACGAACAGGCGCACCCGCTGGATCCGGGGCTCGGCGAGCGACCAGGAGCACTCCTGGGCGGCCCGGATCAGCTCGTGCGCCAAGCCGGTGCCGCGTGCCTCGGGGCGGACGTAGACGCCGACGATGTGGGCCTGCGGGACGGTGATGACGTCGCCGCCGAGGGCGCCGTCCCCGCCGGGCCGCTCGACCAGCACGGTCATGGTGCCGAGCCAGCGGCCGTCCGCGGCCTCCGCGACGAGCTGGTGCACCGTGTCGCCCTCGGCAGCGCCGACGGTGCGCTCCTGCCAGAACCCGTCGGGCTTGGCGGCGGCGTTCTCGTAGGTGTCCAGGAAGGCGATGCTCGCGGCCGGGTCCTGCAGCGCGGCGAGGCGGATCTCCTTGACCTGCTCCCACTCTTCGGTCCGGACGCGTCTGATCACTGTGCTCATCCGATGATCGTCAGCGGTTCGGGGCCTCCGCACAACCCCCTTTCGGAAGCCTCGGAGCCGCCGACCGACCGCTCCCCCACGCAGACGGCCTGCCCCGGCGCTGAGACAACGCCGGGGCAGGTCACCGTACGCGGAAGGGCGCGGTCAGTCGGCGGGCGGCGGGATGACGGGGACGAGGATCAGACGGCTGGTGGCGTACACCGACCCGGCCATGCCGGTGAGCAGGACCTGGTACTTGATCGGGTTGTTGCGCGCACCCCACAGCTGGGTCGCGTTGATCCAGGCGACCTCGCGGGCCGCCGACATGCTGAACGCGCTGACCGCGTGCTTGAGCTGCTCCGCCGGCGCGGTGGCGACCTTGACGATCTGCAGCTCGAACTCGGCCCGGATCTCGGCCTCGACGGAGGCGAGCAGGTCGTTGACCTTCTCGAAGTCCTCGTGCACGGGCGGGATCTCGGGCGCGGTGCCGCGCTCCTTGCAGGTCTCGACGACGGCGAGCGCGAGGTCGTGGTTGATGTGGGCGTTCATCCCGGCCAGCGCGAACTGGATCGGCCAGATGATCCGATTGTCGCGCGCCTCGAACAGCTGCTGCCAGGGCATGTCGACCGGGCGCCCGGCCTTCGCCGCGTCGACGTTCTTGAGGTAGTGCCCGGCGAAGATGACGTCCATCCGCTCCAGGAACGGACCGTCCTTGAAGGTGCCCTCGGTGACGTGCTCCTTCACCATCTTGGTGACTTTCAGGTACACCCGGTTGAAGCAGGCCACGCCGTCGTGCGGGTCGAGCTCGCGGTCGATCTCCTCCATGCGGGAGATCACCTCGTCGATGGTGGCCGGGAGTTGGGTGGTCATCACAAGCCTTCCGTGGGACGGGACGGTGTGTGCGCCGAACGGCTCCGGGAGCGACTCGGTCACGGAGCGTGGCAGTGCAGCACGAAAGGTAGTGCGCGGAGGAAGGGAAGTCCTGCAAGCCGCGCACGCGCGTCGCGACGTCACACAACGGCAGGCCCCCACCGGTTCTCCCGGAGGGGGCACCACAGGATCGGCCGAACGGCCTCACGCGGACGGCAGCATGGCTGCGGCGTGGAGCGCATCAGAACGTGGCATTGATCCTGCCGTGGGCCTTGCTGGCGGTGAAGTTGGCACTGCCCTTGAACTCGGCCTCATAGCCGGAAGCCGCCCCGAAGACCGTCGTCTGAAGATCGAGGATCTTCTGGCCGCTCTCGAGTTTCGCGATGCCGTCATGGTTGGTGGGCGCATTGCCCAGGTCCTTGCCGGAGCCGGAAACGGTGAAGTAGATGGTCTGCCCGTGGAGGGGCTGGTTGTCCTCGTCGGTGAGGACGGCCTCCAGGACGGCGCTCGCTTTGCCCTGGACGAGACTGCCGTCGACATTGTGCGCATCGAGGAAGGATGCGTACCTGCGCTTGGAGACCTCAGGGGGTCGGTCCTTGGACATGGCGACTCTCCTTGCAGTGTTGCGTGTGATTGCACGGAGGTGGGCGAGGGTCTTCATCGGAGCGCGATCGGCCACCGGTTGCCCGCAATGATGTTCAGGGCATACGCCTCACCAACATTGTGCGCACACAACCTAGCGAATGTCGACCCGGGCGATTACATGCAGTGACCGTCCTGGGGGGGTCGTCACAGGCCGGCCGAGGACCCCGTGCGCCCGGGCCCGCCAAAGGACCTTGGGAGCTCAGGAGCGCTTGAAGGCGTCCACGGCGTGGTCGGGGACCTCGATCACGATGGAGTGCATGCTGTCGATCCGGGAGACGATCGCCTCGCGCGGGCCCCGGCGCCAGACGTCGCTCCCGTAGAACGCCTCCTCCTGCGCGCGGTGCTGCTCGACGGAGTCGAACGCCCGGATCAGGTAGGCCTCTTCGTGGCCGTCCTCGGCGACGAGCGAGGCGCCGTGGTCGACGACCCGGATGCCGGCGGCTTCGAGGAGGGGGACGGACTCCTCGGCCATCACGCGGACGAACTCGGCGCCGGTGCCGGGCAGTAGGCGGTAGGTGCGGATTTCCAGGATCACGACGGCTCCCCCTTCTGGCTGGTAGCAGCCGCTCAGCCGGCCTTGGGCTCGGCGAGGGTGTGGGCGACCAGCGCGTTGGCGTGGCCGTGGCCGAGGCCGTGCTCGCTCTTGAGCCAGGCGACGAGCTCCATGTGCTTGGTGAGCGGCGAGGTGCGGATCAGGCCCTTCCACTCCTCGACCGGACGGCCGTACTTCTTCTCGATGGCCGGGAAGTAGCTGGCGGGGCCCTTGACGGGGGTGGTCATGGCGCGGGTGTCCTGTTCTCTGTTCGGGCGACGGGCGACGCTCTGACTTGCTGATGCGACGTTAGCGGCTGGCACTGACACGGGCGATGGCCACGGTGAGGGCAAGCAGGCCGAAGCCAGCGCCGGCGGTGAAGGCGATGACGGTGGCCCCGGAGGCCGCGAAGCCGGCCAGGACGACGACCGGGGCGATCCGGTAGGCGAGGGCCCAGCCGCGCTCCCCGCGCGAGGCGAAGTGCCGGGCCAGGGCGAGGAAGGCGAGGCAGAGCGCCAGGTAGCCGAGGGTGCCGGCGAGCAGGTGGACGGTGCCGTGGCCGCTGAGTTCACCCGGGCCGTCCGGCGTTCCGGTCGGGAAGCCCGCGCCGGGGTCGGCCTTGAATACGCCGGCGAGGAGGAAGGAGGCACCGAAGGCGGCGACCAGCCCCGGCGCCCAAGTGCCGCCGGGGGTACCGCCGATGGTGCGGCGCAGGCCGACCGCGCCGGCGGTCAGCAGCAGGCCGGTGAGCAGGAAGCTCGTGACCTGGATCCAGCCGAGGTCGCCGAGGCCGAGCTGGCTGATGGCGTTGCGGGAGAAGTCGAAGCCCTGGCGGGTGAGGCCCTGGGCCACGCCGAGGCCGAGGAACAGCGGACCGGCCAGGGCGCCACCGGCCAGCAGCGCGCGACGGGCGGTGAACGTGGTGGTGGCAGTGATGGAACGGGTGTTGAAGGCCTGCTGGGCCATGGAAATCCCCCAAGGATGTGACACCGCCAGAACTGGACTGTCCAGTACTGCGGAACTGGACGGTACGGTACTGGGATAAGAACTGGACTGTCCAGTACTGTTCTGTCCAGGACGAGAAGTCGAGAAGGAGGAGGGAGACAGGGTTGGAAGCCAACGAGCCCGGCAACCGGTCGGCCCGCAAGCACCAGGCGATCATGGAAGCCGCGACCACGGTCTTCATGGCCAAGGGCTACGCGGGCACGAGCATGGACGACATCGCCAAGCTCGCGGCCGTGTCCAAGCAGACGGTGTACAAGCACTTCGCCGACAAGGAGAAGCTGTTCGCCGAGATCGTGCTCGCCACGACCGACCGGATCGAGGCGATGATCGACCTCGTGTCCGACATCCCGGCGGACGCGGCCGCGCTGGAGGAGAACCTGGGCACGCTCGCCCGGCAGTTCCTCACCACGCTCACCCAGCCGCAGGTACTCCAGCTGCGCCGGCTGATCATCGCCAACGCCGACAGCTTCCCCGAGCTGGGGGCGACCTGGTACGAGCAGGGCTTCGAGCGGGTGCTCGCCACCCTCGCCGAGACCTTCCAACGACTTGCCGACCAGGGCGTGTTGAAGGTGGACGACGCACTGCTCGCGGCCAACCACTTCTCAGGGCTGCTGCTCTGGATCCCGGTGAACAAGGCGATGTTCCACGGGAGCCCGCAGCACACGGAGGCCGAGCTGGAGCGCTACGCCGACGCGGGCGTACGGGCGTTCCTCGCCGCCTACCGCTGAGACGTCGGACGCGGCGAGGCCCCGACCAACCGCCGTTGGTCGGGGCCTCGTTACGTCGGACGGCGTGCCGCGGGGCCTAGAAGTTCGGCTTGAGGAAGCTGCCGAAGGTGTAGGGGCCGTCGAACAGCCAGCGGGAGATGCGCATCGTCACGGGGGACGAGGAGCTGCCGTTGAGCTGGAGCTTCGAGTCCAGGTAGTCGTAGTCGAAGCTCATCGTCAGGCAGTCGGACCAGGTGTAGGTGCCCGCGGCGAGCTTGACGGTGCGGTTCACCGTGGGGGCTATGTCGTACCAGCCCCAGCCGTACGAGCCGGCGGCCAGGGTGATGGTCCGGGACGTGCACGTCGTACCCGCCATGGTGCTGTTGCTCACAGTGATCGTCTTGGTGTCGTACACCGTGGTCGCCGCGGAAGCGGTGGTTGCGGTGCCGAGGACGCCTGCGGCGGCCACTGCCACGGCCGCGACGGCAATCTTCCTGTTGGACATGAGAAGTCTCCCCGTTGTCGATGAATTCGCCGCCAACTCATGGCTTTCGCACTGGAGTTCGCGCGGTCGCCGACTCTTTCAATACTGTGATGGAACGTCAAGTCTCTTGTGCAGCAACGGTGATGTTGCGCCACATGCACTTCACGGGTGTTTATGGATCTTGCTGGAGAGACCGGGGCAGGCGGAGGTGTACGCAGGAAGTCGAGCGGACCGACTTCCTGCGTACGGGCGGGAGTTGGTTACGGGTGGCGGTCGTCACCGGAGGAGGGTCGGGCCTCGATCGGTTTCCGCCAGAAGCGGGAGGAGCGGGTTTCGCAGAGACCGCCGAAGAGGGCGGCGATGAGGTTGAGGATCAGGAATCCGAGCATCGGTGGTGGTCGCCGTCGCGGTTGCGCTTGTACTCGCGCAGCAGCGCGAGGAGGTTGATAAGGGTGCTCGCCGGGACGTTGCCGAAGTTGACGAGCCGGCGGCCGCTGAGGTTGGTCTCGCCCGTCTGGGTGGAGGGCCAGAGGAGGCCGAACTCGCGGCCCTCAGTACGGAGTTCGATGATCAGCTCGGCGAGCTGGGGGCCGGTGAGGTGGAGCAGGGCCGGATCGGCGGGGTGGATCGGGTGGTGGGCGCTCACGCGGCACCGTCCAGCTCGAACCAGACGGTCTTGCCCAGCTTTTGGGGGCTGACGCCCCAGCGGTGAGTGAGGCCGGCGACGAGCTGGAGGCCCCGGCCGGACTCGGAGAGGAGGTCGTGCGAACGCTGCTCGGGGAGGACGGAGGAGCGGTCGGAGACGCCGACGCGGAGGGTGCGGTGGCGGAGGAGGATGACGACGACCGGGGCGGGGGTGTCGCCGTGGTGCCAGGCATTGACGATCAGTTCGACGAGGGCGAGCTGGGCGTCGGCGATGAGGGACGGGGGCCAGCCCTCGAGGGCGTCCCGGAGGGTGTCGCGGGAGAGGCCGAGGGAGGGGGAGTTGAGGTTGCGCACAGGGATCTCCCAGAGGGGAATGGGTGAGATCGGCGGATGCGTCGCCGTGAACAAGCCCACTGGACATGGGTGTTCTTCGGTGCCCGAGCGGCGTTATTGACGATCCGTTCGGTGATCGGTGCATCACAGACTGTAGAGCATCGCCACTCACATGTGCCACTGGATCGAGAAACATGGTCCACCTGTAGTCGCTGGACTGATCCCGAGTCGACGTAGATGCTTGGGCCATGCCACCACGGACCACCCCAACAGCCCGGCAGGAACGGTTGGGCATCGAGCTGCGGAAGATGCGCGACAGCGCCCGCCAAACAACTGCGCAAGCGGCTGCAGTCTTCGGCCTGGACCGGACGAAGATCACTCAGGTCGAGAAGGGGCACTACCCCATCACGGCCGAGCGAGTCCGAACGCTCGCCGAAGCGTTCGGCGAAACCGACTCCGCATACATCGATGCCCTTGCAGCCATGGCCGAGGACCGACGCAAGGGCTGGTGGGACGAATACCGGGGCTTCGTGCCGCAGGGCTTCCTCGACATCTGCGAGTTCGAGCACCATGCGCAGGGCATGTACTCCTACCAAATCTGCCACCCGCCAGGGCCTATGCAGTCGGAGCGATACAGCCGCGCGATCTTCCAGGACAATCAGGTCCGGCTGACTCCGCGCGTCGTGGAAACGCGTGTCGAGCAGCGGATGCGGCGCTCAGAGATGCTGATGGCGAAGGGCACCCATCCCTACACGGCGATCGTCCACGAGGCGGCCCTCCGCATGCAGTTCGGCGGCCGCGACGTAGCACGGGAACAGCTGGACTGGATGCTGGAGTTGTCCCAGCTGCCACATGTCACGCTTCGAGTGATCAGCTTCGCCGCTGGAGGCTTCAAGGGGCCCGGCCAGGCCATCAACTACGCGAACGGGCCTGTCTCCCGACTCGACACCGTGAGTTATGACTCCATGGAGGGTCCGATCTTCCTCCACCTGGCCGAGCATCTGGAGGAGTACCGCTCGGTCGTCGAGCAGATGGCCGACAGGTCTCTCTCGGTCGAGGGCTCCCGCGATCTGATCGCGAAGATCAAGAAGGAGATATAGCCGATGGAGAACCACAACTGGATCCGGCCCAGTGCATGCTCCAATGCGAGCAACTGCCCGGAGGTAGCCATCGCCCCCGACGCCGTCTACGTCCGCAGCAGCCTCCTGCCCGACGCCATCGCCCAACTCACCACCACCGAATGGCGCGACCTCGTCGCCGCCATCCGCAACGGCGAGTTCGACGCCTGACCCCGACCGCTCCAGCCGCCCGTTTTGGATCACGGGGCTCTGAGCTGCTAACGTTCTTCTTGTCGCGAGGAACACAAAACCTCGCCAGGCGTCAGCGGTACTACCAGAGTACGTCCTACTTTCAGTAGGAAGAGTCCGTGCAACCCGGGCCTGGCGCTCCACAGTCGGACGGCCCGGCACCTTTCACAGGTGCCGGGCCGTTCGCGTTGCCGCCCCCGACTCAGGCCACGCTGATGTCCCACAGCTGACGCGGGTTGCCGTCGTAGAACCCCTGGAACACGGGGTTGCCGGTCGGGGTGGACTCGATGACCTTCTGCGGGTCCTGCTGCAGGGCGATCACGTGTTTGTCACCCACCATGGGAAGCACCCACCACTGGGTCGGAATGTACTTGTTGCACGTCACCACAGCGATCGGGTCGCCGAAGTTCTCAGGTGCCTGGAGGCACTGGCCGACCCGCGCCTTGCTCTCGATCTGGAGACCACCCTGGCTGCCGAAGCGCAGGATCCAGGCCTGGTAGTCCGTGCCGTTGGGCGCCCATGAGATGGCGACGTTGCCCCCGACGGCGTTGGCGTCCAGCGTGCCGCCCGTGTCCTCGTTGAAGAAGCGGACGTTCTCCGAGCCCTGACGGACGGAACCGGCCGAGGCTGGCGCGGCGGCGGCCAGCGCGCCCGCCGTGACCAGGGCGGCGGCAGCGACGGCGGTGGCCTTCTTGACGGTGAACACGGAACTCTCCCTCTGCGGTGTATCCACGGAATCCCATGACCGGGTGTTCGGTCACGACGGCGACGCAATCACCAGCCCCGAGGGCCCGCAATCGCGGTTGACCCAGGTGGAGTCCGCACCCGAACAGATTGCCTCGGATCGCCGCACCTGACGAGGCTGTTCGAGTTCCACCTGTTTATAGGCCCGGCGGACTAGGACCAGCGCCCGATGGCACCCGCCCCCCGGCTCCCTAGGCTCGCTGCTGCCCCCAACGCCGCCTCACTCCCCTGCCCAGGAGCCAGAACCATGCCAGCCGACGCCACCGCGCACATCCGCATCGCCCGCCCCTCCCGGAACCTCGAAGCAGCCGAGCGCTTCTGGGCCTCGGGCCTCGGCCTCGACGTGCTCTACCGGCACACCACGGACGGCACCCCCGGCGAGCACTCGCTCCTCATGGTCGGCTGGCCCGACGCCGCCTGGCACCTGGAGCTCGTCCACGACCCCGCCGCGCCCGTCGAACCGCAGCCGACCGCCGACGACCTCCTCGTCGTCTACCTCGGCGAACCCGTCAGCGACACCCTCCTGGAGCGGCTCGAACAGCACGGCGGCAAGCGCGTCCCCGCGCACAACCCGTACTGGGACGCCTAGGGCGTCACCGTCCAGGACCCGGACGGCTACCTGCTGGTGCTCTCCACCCGCTCCTGGTCCAACGCGTAGGCCGGCGCCGGGCGCCACGCCGGTTGCACCGGAACGGCTTGGTCAACACAATCGGGCGGTGGACCTTCCCCTGCTGCTGGCCGGCATCGAACGCGGCGACGACATCATGGTGTTGAGCCTCTTGGACGAGGTACCGGAGGCCGAACTCCTCGCCGACGACGCCGCCTACACACTGCTGGCCGCCGCCGCGCACGCCAGGCGGCACGACGTCGTCAGAGAGCTCGTCTCCTCGGGCCTCGACGTGACCCGCCCGTGGGCCGACGGGGCCGACCCCGTGACCTGGGCGGCCGACCGTGGTGCATACCGGGTCCTGTTGGCCCTGCTGGGGCACAAGACCGCCCCGCTGGCCGCCGACAGCCCGCACCACCGGGCGCTGCGGGTGGCACAGGCCGCGATCGACACCGCGGAACCAGCAGAGGCAGCAGAGGCAGCCGGGCCGCCACCCGCCCACCGCGCGATCATCAGCCGCATGGAGGCCATGCTCGGCATCCGGCGCACGCCGGACGAACTACTGGCCCGCGCCCTGGTCCACGCCCAGCCCGAGCACGACGACTGGTTCGAATCGCTGTACTACCTGGACTCCATCGCCGACCCGGAGGTGGGCAGGTGGGCGCTGGAGGTCGCCCGTGACACCTCCTCGCTCGACCGGCGACGCTTCGGGCTCCACGCGCTGAACTTCCTCGACCTCGGGCTCGACGCGTCGCCGGAATCCCTGCACCCGGACCTGATGCCGGCCCTCGACCCGGACCACGACGAGGAGCCGTTCCGTCGGGAGACCCTCGATCTGCTCCGCGGTCTGCTGGACACCGAGCAGGACCCGTACGCCCTCCGTACCGTCATCGCCGCCTTCACCTCCTACGGCGGCGACCGCTTGGCCCTCCTGACCCACGCCGACCACCCCGACCCCTGTGTTCGCAGGAGCGTCGCCTCGGAGCTCGCCACCGACTACCACGCCGTCACGGCCGACCACCCCGAGGTCGTCGCGACGCTCCTCCGGCTGACGGCGGACCCGGTACCCGAGATACGGGCCCACGCGCTCTACGCGTTCGTCCTGTCCCCCGTCGACACCCCCGAGCTGCGCGACGTCCTGGCGGCCCACCTCACCGACCCGCACTCCTACGCCAGGACGGAAGCCGCCGGCGGGCTGGCCCTGCGGGGCGACGAGCGCGGCTTGCCGGTCCTCGACGAGATCGGCCGGGGCATCGAGTACCAGCGCGACCCGTTGGCCGGGCGGCTCTACAACCTCCGCTACTACGTCCAGAGGTCCCGCGCCGACGCGGACAGCCAGGGCCGCCCCTGACCTCCGCCTCCGCCGCCGCCCACTCGGCTCTGCGGCCGAAGGGAACGTCCTTCGCACCGGAACCGAACAGTGATGCCGGAGCGTCCGGCTTCCCGAGGTGCCGTCGTTCGCAGCCGGGAGGGGTTCGGGTCATGGTGTGGGCCGTCATCGGGGTGCTGTTCGCGCTACTACCGCTCGTCCACTGGCTGCTGCGCGCCCGCCCGACTCCCCTCCGGGTTCCCATCGCCGCCGCGCTGCTGCTCTGGTTTGCCCTCGTCCTCTCCGTGGCCCTCGGCCTGCTGCACCTGCAGAGCCCGGTCGAGCTGTACCTGCTGTACACGCCGCTCGCCGAACTGGCCGTACTCATCGGGCTCCGGGCGGAACGACGCTTCGCCGGGCCGCGCACGGAACGCCCGCGGGGCTGGTCCCGGGCCGTCGGCATCGCCTTCCGCACCCAGCTGGCCCTGGTCCTCCCCGCCACCCCGCTGCTCGCGCTGCTGTGCTTCCACGAGGCGAGCGTCCCCGCCGCGCAGGCCCTGCCGGAGGCACCGCCCGGCTACACCACCATCGACACCGGCCAGGGCTGCGGCAACGGCCACCACGCCACCTGCTCGCGCACCCGCTACCTCACCGGCCCGGCCGGCCTCTCCATGGAGGAAGCCGCCGCCCGACTCCGGCCCTCGCAGCGCTGCGAGGCGAACGGCTGGCTGCTCGACCGTCGCGACCTCTGCACCGAGGTGAGCACCGACGGCACCACCATCGTCTACCGCGTCTTCCTCTACTACGGACTCTGAACCTCCCGACCCGGGGAGATGAGCAAGGCCCCTGTTATCGTGCGCCGATGTCAACGATCAGACAGTTCCAAGTGACCTTCGACTGTGCGGAGCCTGCGCGCCTCGCCGCCTTCTGGTGCGAGGTGCTGGGGTACGTCGTGCCGGCGGTCCCGGAGGGCTTTGCCACGTGGGAGGAGTACCACCGCACGCTGCCGCCCGAGGACGAGGTCTACTTCGCGTGCACCGATCCCTCGGGTGTGGGCTCGCGCCTGCTCTTCCAGCGGGTTCCCGAAGGCAAGGTCGTCAAGAACCGGGTGCACCTCGATGTGCGGGTCGGCACCGGACTCGTGGGTGAGGAGCGCCTGGCCACGCTCGAGGCCGAATGCGCACGGCTGACGGCGCTCGGCGGGAAGCACGTGCTGACGCAGCACGCCGACGGCGTCAACGAGTCGTGCATCACGATGCAGGACATCGAGGGCAACGAGTTCTGCCTCTCCTGATCCCCCTCCGGGACCGCGAGGTGGGGAGCCCTCTCCGACCTTCAGCCTCGCGAGCATCGGGACAGCCGATATCCGCTGTCCCGATGCTCCCGAAGGCCGGTCCAGGGTCGGGGCCCGACGCGGATTCAGGAATGTCGTACCGGAACGGCACAATCGGCCCGTGCCCGAAACCTTCACCGACCTGGGATCCGTCACCGCGCCGTCCGGCCTGCTGGTGCTCGGCATGGCCACGTGGATCGACTACTGGCCGGAGCTCGGAGCGCCCCTCGGCGAGCGCGCCCGTACGGCGGCCGCCGCAGGC
Source organism: Kitasatospora sp. NPDC058162 (assembly GCF_042884005.1). NCBI lineage: Bacteria > Bacillati > Actinomycetota > Actinomycetes > Kitasatosporales > Streptomycetaceae > Kitasatospora > Kitasatospora sp. NPDC058162. The sequence goes on along the minus strand of NZ_JBHVUS010000013.1, from coordinate 137,814 downwards.
GGAGCCCACCTCCAGGACGAGGAATGCGAAGCCGTCGCCGTCCCGGCCGCCGCCGACCGGCCGCTCCGGGTCCGGGCCACCACCTCGCCGTCCCCGTTCGACGAGGAACCGGCCATCGCGACCCTGGAGATCGAACTCGGCCTCCCCTGGCCCGCCGACGCCGACCCGACCGTACCGATACCGCTCGGCGACCTGCCCGTCGACCGCTGCGGCACGGTGATCGGCGACGCCGTCGCCCTGGAGGCGTGGACCGGGCTGGGCGGCGACTCCACCGACGGCCTCGCCGACGTCACCTACTGGGGCCGCCACGAGGACGACGCCCACGCCCACTTCGGCGGCGAGCGGATCGTCTGGCACGGCGTCGACGGTCCGCACGGCTGGCTCGACCTCCCGCTCGCCGAGGCCGCCGCCCGCACCGCCGAACTGACCACCTGGCACGGCGGCCTGCACGGCACGGGCGTCGCCGTCTCCCTCGACGCGCACACCGACCACTATCTCGCCGAGCGGGCCGGCTGGGACCACCCGCTCCGCACCGGCACGGTCGAGGTCGGCGGTTGCCCGGTGCTCGGCATCGGCTGGGACCAGGGCGACCACGCCGTCCGGCACCACGGCGAGCGCGGCTGGGGCCAGGTCTACCCGGTCACCCTCGAGGCCGACCCGGCCGGCGGCACGGTGCTGCGCTGGACCATCCCGCCGTACGAGGACGACTGACGGGACGACGTGTCAGGCGTCCTCGTCGCTGCCGAGCACGGCGGGCCCGAGGTCGGCGGGCAGGTGGGCGACGGCCAGTGCGACGGCCTCCTCCGCCGTCCCGGCCTCGGCGATCAGACCACCGTGCGGGAACCGCTGCACCTGGTACGGGGAGCCGTCGTCCGCGGGGGCGATCGCGATCACCACCTCCGCGCACGGGAAGCCGGTGCGGGGCTGGAAGACGAGCACCTGGTGGCTGACGACCGGGTACAACTGCCGCAGCTTCGGCTCCGCACCGGCCGCCTCGACCAGCAGGCCGAACCCGGTGAACTCCGGCTCCCGCAGCGCCCGTTCCCGGAGCCACCCCCACTGCAGCCCGACCACGGCGGTAGCCCCGTGCTCATGGGCCTCGGCCAGCTCCGAGGAGGCGAGGAACGGGAACCGCTCACGCAGCTCCCGCAGGCTCCGGCCGCTCCCCCAGGCCGTGGCGGCCCGGACGACATCCCGGATGTCCGTCGTCCCGCCCCTGACCATCTCGACGCCCAGACTCCGGCCGCTGACCAAGAACCAGCGCTCCTTCACGGCGAGATGGACCTGGAGCGGCCGGCGCACGGGCATCGTGCCCCCTGAGACAGCGATGCCCGCCGAGTCCGCGTCGCCCCAGACTCCGGGCACCAGGGCGATGTCCACGGCCAGTTCGGCGGCCGCCGACTCCAGTGCGGCGGCGAGGCTCCCGGCGGCGGCCACGTCCGGGTAGAGATCAGGATTCATCCGCCCAGTCTGACCATACGAATTCCCTGAATCCAGAAAACGGCCTGATCCGACCACTTCCGAACGAACCGTACGGAAGCGGGTTTTCCGCTCTCCAAGGCCGGGGTAGGGCGGAGACGTTCGCACTCCGACGATCACCGAGACCGACGCGGAGGCGAATCGTTGAGAATTTCCTCGGAAGGAATCCGCATGAACAGGACCGTTCGCAACGCCCTCGTCACCGTCGTCGCCGCCGGCGCCCTCACCGCCGCCGTCGCACCCGTCGCCATGGCCGCCGAGCAGACCCGGACGACCACTGTTGCCCAGGCCCGGCTCGCCAACCCGAAGACCGTCAAGGCCGCCGCCTACAACCAGGCCCGCAGCACCCTCGCCCAGGCCGGCAGCCAGACGGCCGCCAAGTCCCACCCGGCGCACGGCACCAAGGACGTCCCGGTCTCCTACGGCACCAGCCTGCTCGCCGCCGCCCGCGACGAGTTCCGCGCCGCGGACAAGAACCTTCCGGCCGGCCAGAAGAAGTCCGACATGTCGATCCCGCACTACAACGCCATCCACAGCGCGGCCGACACCATGGGCATCACCGTCTGGTGACCAGTGCCCTGGCCGCCCCGGGCAGCGCGGCCACCCCGGGTTGACCGCCGCCCCGCGTGCTCAGGCCTCCTGGGCGCGCGGGGCCGCTCCCGCGTACGGGCCGGTGCGGAGGAACTCCCGGCGCAGCGGGGCCGCGGTGACGAACACGAACAGCCCGAAGAGCGTCATCGCCGGCAGCCCGACGACTCCCCGGAGGTAGTCGAGCGGATGGCGCACCACGTCGTGCCAGTTCGCCCACCAGTTCGCCGTCAGATCGGCCACCATGACCCCCGCCCCGAGCCACGCCCCCGCCGGGCGCGCCCGGGCCACCAACACGGCGGCCAACGGGTCGAGCACGAGCAGCGCGTGGAACAGCACCTGGCTCGGCAGCGGCCACCACGCATACGCGTGCAGCCCGCCGGTCAGGACGTCGAAGGCGTGCACCGCCGCCCCCTCGACGAACCCGATCACCCACACCGCCGCCACCCACCGCACCCAGCGCGGCCGCGCGCGCCAGCCCCCATGGATCCCTTGCGTCCCCTGTGTCCCTGATGTCCCCTGTGTCACCGCACCAGCCTAGAGGGGCGGTTGATCACCCCCGGGGCCCCTGGGCCGCCCTACGGCCCGTCCGGTTCCTGCCTCGGGAGGACCCGGGGCTCGCCCGGGCTGCCGTCGGGGAGGACGTCGAAGACGGTGAGCGAGGTGCGGCCGGTGACGGTGATCTGGTCCGGGCCGGACCAGTCGACGCGGACGAAGTCGCCGCCGCTGGTGTTCCAGGTGCCCATGCTCCAGTGGCGGGCGGACCAGCCGGTGCCGGTCTCCAGCTCCACCCGGTAGATCGGGTCGATGGAGAAGGCGACGTTGGTGACGGTGAGCACCCGGTCCGGCCGGTTGGGGCTGGCGAAACGGTCCTCCCGGCCCCCGTGGCCGCTGAACACGAAGGACAGGAACAGGATCGGCACCGCGGCGAGGACGAGCGGCGCCAGCACGGCCGCGCAGCCGATCTGCGAGAACCGGGAGCGGAACTCCAGCTGGATCACCAGCGAGACCACGACCAGCACCACCGCCGCCCCGATCAGCAGGACCGGACGGTTGAGCCAGTGCTCGAGCAGCACCAGCCCGCCCGAACGGGAGGCGTGCCAGCCGGGCAGGTACACCAGCAACGCCGCGAGCGCCGAACCCCTGAGCACCCACGCGATCTGTCTGCGACGCCTCGCCGTCATCCGTCCCCCCGGGCGGTCTTTTGCCGACCTTTGCGCGGACTTTACTACAGGGGCCCGCTACGGTCCGGGGAGCGCTGCCCGGGGCTCGAACGGGCCGGGAACCGCCTCCGGGCGGTCAGCGGAGCGTCACCGCCGGGCTGCCCGGATCACCGTCGGGGGCGAGGGTGAAGACCCTGACCTCGCGGGCCGTGGTCACCGTGATCCGGTCGGGGGCGGACCACTCGGCGCCCTGGAAGCGGTCACGTCCGCCGTCCCAGTTGCCGACGGTCCAGTGGCGGGCGGACCAGCCGGTGCCGGTGAGCAGGTCGACGCGGTAGGAGGCCCGGTCGACCGAGGCGGAGTCGCCGGTGACGGTCAACACCCGCCCCGGGTGGTCGGGGTGGACCTTCCGCTGGACCGACCGGGCCCCGTCGTCGAGCAGTCGGGCGCTCACCGCACCCACCGCCGCGGCGGCCACCAGCGGCGCCAGGACGACCGCGCAGGCGATCTGGACGAACCGGGCGCGGGGCCCGCTCCCGAGCACCGCCGCGACCACGAGCAGCACCACGGCCGGACCGAGCAGCAGCACCGGGTGGTCGAGCCGGCGCTCGACCACCACCAGCCCGCCCGAGCGGGAGGCGTACCGGCCCGCCGCGTACGCGAGGAGCGCGGCCACGGCGCCCGCCCGGCACCCCCGGACGATCCACCGGTGACGCACTGTCATCCCCCGCCCCCCAGCGGCACTTTGCCGATCCTTGGCGCGGACTTTACCGCAGGGCTCGGCGGCAGGGTCGGGCGGCAGGGCCCGACAGCGGAGCGGGGCCTGGAACGCCACGGCGGCCCGGGCGGCGGGTGTCCCCGCTGCCCGGGCCGTCCGACGGCTACCGGCCGTACCCCCGTCACCGCCGGTAGAAGACGCTCCGCGACCAGAAGTAGCCCAGCAGGGTCAGCCCGGTGCACCAGGCGAGGGCGATCCAGCCGCTGTTGCCGATGGCGGTGCCCATCAGCAGGCCGCGCAGGGTCTCGATGATCGGGGTGAAGGGCTGGTACTCGGCGAACCAGCGCAGCACGGTCGGCATCGAGTCCGGCGGCACGATCGCGCTGCCGATGAAGGGCAGGAAGGTCAGCGGCAGCGGCGTGTTGCTCGCGCTCTCCGGCGTCTTGGAGACCAGTCCGATCCCCGCCGATATCCAGGTGAGCGTCAGGGTCACGAACAGCAGCAGGCCCGCCGCCGCGAGCCAGGCCAGCGGCCCGGCGCTGGACCGGAACCCCATGGCGAAGGCCGCACCCGTCACCAGCACCAGCGCGATCACCGTCTGGATCACGCTCCCGACCACGTGCCCGGTCAGGAACGCCGAGCGCGAGATCGCCATCGTGCGGAACCGGTTGACGATCCCCTCGGTCATGTCGACGCAGACGCCGACCGCCGTGGCGACCGCCCCCGACGTCGCCGTCATCAGGACGATCCCCGGCGTCACGTAGTCGATGTAGCTCCCGCCCCCGATGCCGGCTCCCAACGCGCCTCCGAAGGCGTAGTTGAAGAGCAGCAGCATCATCACCGGCATCAGCACCACGGAGAAGGTCATCGCCGGGTACCGCTGCGCGCGCTTGAGGTTCCGCCTCAGCATGGTCAGCGAGTCGCTGACCGCGTACGTCGCCGTGCTCATCGTGCTCCCTCTCCGGTGAGTTGCAGGAAGACGTCGTCCAGGCCGGCCGTCTCCACGACCAGGGACTCGGCCGGCACCGCGGCGTTGTCGAGCGCGTCCAGCACCGCCCGTACGGTGAGCACGGAGTTGTCCCCCGGGATGTCCAGCCGCAGGGCCTCCGCGTCGGCGGTGGCGTAGTCGAACAGCGCGGCGGCGGCGGTGAGTCGGTCGAGGTCCGAGAACTGGAGCCGGATCCGCCCGCCGGGGACGATCCGCTTCAACTCCTCGGCCGTGCCCTCCGCGACGATCCGGCCACCGTCCAGGACCGCGATGCGGTCGGCGAGTTGGTCGGCCTCGTCCAGGTACTGGGTGGTGAGGAAGATCGTCACCCCGTGGTCGGCGACCAGGCCCCGGATGATCTCCCACATGGTGCGCCGACTGCGCGGGTCCAGTCCGGTGGTGGGCTCGTCCAGGAAGATCACCTTGGGGTCGCCGACCAGCGTCATCGCCAGGTCGAGCTTGCGCCGCATGCCCCCGGAGAAGGTGGCGACGGGCTTGCGCGCGGCTTCGGTGAGCTCGAAGCGCCGCAGCAGTTCCTCGGCCCGCCTCCGCCCCTCCCGACGGGGGAGGTGGTTGAGGTCCGCCATCAGCATCAGGTTCTCCTCGGCGGTGAGGAGGTTGTCCACCGCCGAGAACTGGCCGGTGACCCCGATCGCCTTCCGCACCCCGTCGGCCTGGCGGACCACGTCGTGCCCGGCCACCCGGGCCGAGCCGCCGTCGGCGGGGATGAGGGTGGAGAGGATCTCCACCGTCGTGGTCTTGCCCGCGCCGTTCGGGCCGAGCAGGGCGAACACGCTGCCCGCCGGGATGGACAGGTCGACGCCCCTGAGCACCGCCTTGTCCCCGTAGCTCTTGGTCAGCCCGGCCACCGAGATCGCCGCCGTGCTCGCGACCGGGGCCGTTGCCGGGTTCGTCGTCGTGGTCGCCATCAGGCCCTCCGGATGAGGATGCTGCCGACCTGGGTGGCGCCGCGGACCTCGACCGTCTCCCGGGCCTCGCCCGGACCGGCCGCCGTGTCGAGGGCGTTGCGGACGGCGCCGAACTTGCTGTGCACGTCGAGCCAGGCGGCCGTGCCCTCCGCGATGCCGACCTCGATGTCCCCGACGCCGACCTGGAGGCCGACCTTGCCGCGGACGACCTGGCCGACCCGGATGTGGCCGTTCGCCGTCTTGGCCTCGACGCCCCCCTCGGCGAGGCCGATGTGGATCCGGCCGTTGGAGGCGTTGGCCGTCAGCTCGCCGCGCACCTCGTCGATCTCGGTGTCGCCGTTGCTGTTCTTGGTCGTCAGCCGGCCGCCGACGGCGCCGACCTCGATCCGGCCGGAGCCGGTCACCTCGGCATCCCCGGCGACGGTGCCGAGCCGGATGTCGCCCATGTCGGTCTTGAGCCGGGCGCCCTCGGCCCGGTCGACCTGGATCCGCCCCATGGAGGTCTTGATCCGGCAGTCGCCGAGCGGGCCCTCGGTGACGAAGTCCGCCATCGGGGAGTCGGCGTGCACCTCCGAGCCGGCGGGCAGCTCGACCGTGATGTCGATCGAGCCCTTCTTGCTGGAGAACACCGTCCGCTGCTTGGGGCCCTTGACGGTGAGCCGGCCGCCGGAGAAGTCGACCTGGGTCAGCTCGGCGGCCTTGACGTCCGCGTCCCTGGCGGAGCTGGTGGGCCGGACCTCGACCACCGTGTCGGTGCGCTTGCTGGCCCGGATCCACACCGAGCCGATCTCGAACTCGAGGGAGGCGGAGATCTGTCCGTCGGTCTCGTACGTGGGCATGGCTGTGCCGTCCTCTTGACTCGTGTGGGTGTTCCCGCTGGTCGGAGCGGAGGTGACGTCGAAGGGGCAGTCGGTCTGACGGTGGTGCCGAAGCGCTAGTGGACCCAGCCGGTGAAGCCCTGGCCGCCGCCGCGGGTGGTGCGGGCGCCGAGGTCGGCGGCCGGGCGGACGGCCGGGCGGCCGCCGTCGACCGCGCCGGCGACGGCCCGGACCAGCCAGGCGTTGAGCGAGAGCCCCTCCTGCCCGGCGGCCTCCTCCGCCCTCGCCTTGAGGTGCGCGGGCAGGCGCAGGTTGATCCGGGCGGTGCCGCTGTCGTCCGACTCCGGCATCGCGGACGAGGGCACCGACGCCGCTATCGGTGGCACCACGGGCGGCACCACCGGTGGCACCACGGGCGCCGGCCCACCCGGCGCCGCGGGCGGCTCCTCGCCGTGGAAGCCGCCGGAGCCCGGCGGGGCCGTCACCACGAACTCGGGATCGAGGCCGCGCAGTCGCACGTCCACCGAGCCCGGGGCGAGGTCACGGGTGACTTCGCCCATGGCGGCGGAGAGGGCGTTGAGCAGGGTGAGCCGCACGGCCGACTCCAGCGGGAGCGTCAGCCGGTCGGCCAGCGCCCGCGCTTCGTCCCCGCCGGTGGCGGCGGCCACCGCGAGCTCGTTCCGGAGGTTGTCGACGTACGGCGTGAGGTCCATGGCTAGAGCATGGCACAGCAGTGGTGTCATGTCGAGGCGTTTATGGCACCACTTTGGCGCCACATCCGGCACCAGGCCCGGCACCATGCCCGCGCCGTGCCCGAGCCACGCCCGCGGCAGCACGCGAACCGCCCCGCCGACCGGGGTCGACGGGGCGGTTGACCTGCGGGAACGTCAGCCCTGCTGCTGCCAGCCCGCCAGGTAGGAGTCGATCTCGCCGACCAGCCGGGTCTTGCCCGGCTGCTCCAGGAACGAGGCCTCGACCGCGTTGCGGGCCAGCGCCGCCACCCCGGTCTCGTCCAGCCCCAGCAGCCGCGCCGCCACCGCGTACTCGGTGTTGAGGTCGGTGCCGAACATCGGCGGGTCGTCGCTGTTGATGGTCACCAGCAGCCCGGCGTCGACCATCCGCTTGATCGGGTGGTCCTCGATCCGCTCCACCGCCCGGGTGGCGATGTTGGAGGTCGGGCAGACCTCCAGCGGGATGCGGTGCTCGCCCAGGTAGTCGACCAGCGCTGGGTCCTTCACCGCCTGGGTGCCGTGCCCGATGCGCTCGGCGCCGAGCTCGCGGATGGCGTCCCAGACCGTCTCCGGCCCGGTGGTCTCACCGGCGTGCGGGACGGAGCGCAGGCCGGTCGCCCGGGCCCGGTCGAAGTAGGGCTTGAACTGCGGCCGCGGCACGCCGATCTCCGGGCCGCCCAGGCCGAAGCTGACCAGGCCCTCGGGGGCCAGCTCGGTGGCCAGCCGGGCGGTGACCTCGGCGGACTCCAGGCCGGCCTCGCCCGGGATGTCGAAGCACCAGCGCAGCACCACGCCGAGGTCCTTCTCGGCGCGCAGCCGGGCGTCCTCGATCGCCTCCATGAAGGCCACGTCGGGGATGCCGCGCTTGACCGAGGAGTACGGGGTGAGGGTCAGCTCGGCGTAGCGGATGTTCTGCCGCGCCATGTCCTCGGCCACGCCGTAGGTGAGCGCGCGGACGTCCTCGGCGTCGCGGACGAGGTCCACCACGCTCAGGTAGACGTCGATGAAGTGGGCGAAGTCGGTGAAGGTGAAGTACTCGGCGAGCGCCGCCGGGTCCGTCGGCACCTTGGACTGCCCGGCGTACCGGGAGGCCAGGTCCGCGACGATCCGCGGCGAGGCCGAGCCGACGTGGTGGACGTGCAGCTCCGCCTTGGGCATCCCGGCGATGAACGCCTCGATGCTCCGGTCGTTGAGCCCGCTCTGGTTGGTGTTGAGGCCGATCCGACTTCCGTCCGGCTGGACCACGGTCGTTCCCTTCTTCCTTCTTCTTCGTCTTCTGCGTCTTCTACGCGCGTACCGAGTGGTGCTGGCAAGGATAGGCCGAAGCCCGGATCACCCGCCGAGGGCCACCGCCACGGTGTGGATCAGCAGCCCGGCGAGGGCGCCGACCACGGTGCCGTTGATCCGGATGAACTGGAGGTCCCGGCCGACGTTGGCCTCGATCTTGCGCGAGGCCTCGTCGGCGTCCCAGCCCGCGACCGTCTCCGAGATCAGCGAGGTGATCTCGGTCCGGTAGGTGTCGACCAGGTACTGGGCGGCGTCCTGCAGCCAGCCGTCCACCTTGGCCTGCAGCTTGGCGTCGGTGGCCAGGCGCTCGCCGAAGCGGCGCACGCCGTCGCGGATGCGCCGGCGCAGTTCGCTGTCCTCGTCCTCGGCCGCACCCATCACCAGGGTGCGCACGGCCGCCCAGGTGGAGTTGATCAGGTCCTGCACCTCGGGGCGGGTCAGCAGCTCGCCCTTGGCCCGTTCGACCCGGGCGATGGTCTCCGGGTCGTTCTGCAGCTCGGTGGCGAAGTCGGCGAGGAAGTTGTCGATCGCGCCGCGGGCCGGGTGGTCGGGGTCGTCCCGGATGTCGGTAACGAAGCGCAGCAGCTCCTTGTAGACCCGCTCGCCGACCTGGTGGTCGAGGAACTTCGGGGTCCAGCCCGGGGTCTTCTGGGTGACCTTGCGGACCACGTCCTCGTGGTTGTCGGTCAACCAGCCGTGCGCCCGGACGGCGACCAGGTCCACCACGCCGTGGTGCCCGCCGTCCGCGACCACCTTGCCCAGCATCCGGCCCATCGGCTCGGCCACCGAGGTGGCGGCGGCCCGCCGGGTCACCGCCTCGGCGACCACCGCCCGCACGTCGTCGTCGCGCAGCACCGCGAGCAGCCCGCGCAGCGCCGCCGAGGCCTCCTTGGTGACCCGCTCGGCGCTGCCCGGCGCGGCCAGCCACTCCCCCAGCCGGCGGCCGATGCCGAGCGCGGCGAGCCGGCCGCGCACCACGTGGCCGGCCAGGAAGTTGTCGCCGACGAAATCGCCGAGCGAGCGCCCGAAGGCGTCCTTCTTGGTCGGGATGATCGCGGTGTGCGGGATCGGCAGGCCGAACGGGCGCCGGAACAGGGCCGTCACGGCGAACCAGTCGGCCAGCGCGCCGACCATGCCCGCCTCGGCGGCTGCCGCCACGTACCCGGCCCAGGGGCCGGCGCCGGCCGCCTTGGCCCAGGTGGAGAGGGCGAAGACCAGGGTCGCGAAGGCCAGCAGGCCGGTCGCGATGGTCTTCATCCGGCGGACACCGAGACTCTTCTGTTCGTCGGCCGCGGTGAACCGGACCCCGGGGCCGGTCCCGCTGAAGGCTTCGTCGCTCACCCCGCCAGTCTGCCCGCTGCCCGGCGCGGACGGGGGCGCGCCCCGCGATCACACGCCCCGGGCCCGACCCGGCACGCTCCCGGGCCCGGCCCACGACCCGCCCCGCCCCCCGGCTCACGCCCCGCCCAGCACGATCCGCCGCACCCCCGCCGCCGCCCACCGCGCCGGGTCCGTGCAGCGCCGCCCGTCCAGCAGCACCCGCACCCCCGGCAGGTCCGCCGGCCCCAGCTCCCGGTACTCCGGGTGGTCCGCCTGCAGCACCGCCGCCACCACCGGCTCCCCGCCGTACGGCGGCAACCCGAGCGCCGCCAACTCCTCCGCCCGGTACAGCGGATCGGCGACGTACGGCCGGGCCCCGGCCGCCTCCAGCGCCGCCACCAGCGGGAACACCCCCGAGTACGCCGTCTCCTTGACCCCGCCCCGGTACGAGGCGCCCAGCACCAGCACCCCCTGCCCGGCGATCCCGCCCGGCACCGCCCCCGCCAGCACCCCGACCGCGTACCCGGGCACCTCCAGGTTGGCCTCCCGGGCCGCCCGGACCACCGTCGCCGCCGGGTCGTTCCACAGGTACAGCCGCGGGTACACCGGGATGCAGTGCCCGCCGACGGCGATGCCCGGCCGGTGCAGGTGGCTGTACGGCTGCGAGTTGCAGGCGTCGGCGACCTCGGCGAAGTCCACCCCGACCCGGTCCGCGTACCGGGCGAACTGGTTGGCCAGCGCGATGTTGACGTCCCGGTACGTGGTCTCGGCGAGCTTGGCGAACTCGGCCGCCTCCACCGAGGCCAGCTCCCACACCCCGTTGGGCCGGGGCAGGTCGGGGCGCGGGTCGAAGTCCAGCACCGCCCGGTAGAACTCGGCGCCGCGCCGCAGCGAGGAGGCGTCCAGGCCGCCCACCAGCTTGGGGTAGCGCCGCAGGTCGGCGAAGACCCGCCCGGTGCGCACCCGCTCCGGGCTGAACACCAGCGCGAAGTCCGCCCCGGGCGCCAGCCCGGAGCCGGCCGCCAGCCGGGGCGCCCAGCGCTCCCGGGTGGTGCCGACCGGCAGGGTGGTCTCGTAGCTGACCAGCCCGCCGCGACGCAGCCCGGCCGCCACCGCGTCGGTGGCCGCGTCCAGCAGCGCGAAGTCCGGGGTGCCGTCGGCGGCGGTGACCAGCGGGACGACCAGGACGACGGCCGCCGAGGCGGCCGCCGCGGCCGTGGTGTCGGTGGTGGCACGCAGCCGGCCCTCGGCGACCACCCGTTTGAGCGCCTCGTCCAGCCCCTCCTCCCGGGGGAACGGCGGCACGCCCCGGTTGACGCTCTCCACCACCCGGGGCGCGATGTCCGCCCCGATGACCCGGTGGCCCTTCAGAGCGAACTGCACGGCCAGCGGCAGGCCCAGCTTGCCGAGGCCGACGACACAGACATCGAGGCCGCCGTCGAGGCTCATCCCCGTCCTCCGTTCACCGAGTTGGCGAGCCGGCGCCACACCGGATGGCGTCGCAGCCCGCGCCGCAGCTGCTCCGGGACGACGCCGCGCCACAGCTGCTGGGCGAGGTTGAGCGGCGGGGCGTCCACCGGCAGCGGCTCCTCGCCCAGCAGGAACAGCCCGTCGGGCAGGCCGAGCCGGGCGTCCCGGAACGCCGGGTAGCCCGCGTAGCGCCGCCGCCCGACCGCCACCGCCGGCGGCTCGCCGTGCGCGGCCTCGTAGCGGATCTGGTCGCGCAGCGCCTCCGGCCGTACGGCGGCGGCGAGTTCGAGCCGCAGCCGGGCGGCGACCGGCAGCCGGTCGTACACCGCGCGGGCGCCGAACCGTTCGACCATCCGGCCGACCTCGGCGCACACCCGCTGCTGCAGCCCGTCGTCCAGCAGCAGGAAGCCGTCCTGGAGCAGCCGGGGCACGTCCCAGGCGAAGCTGCGGGCCCGGATGGCGTCCAACTCGTCGCCGGGATCGGCCAGTTCGTCGGCCACCTGCTGCAGGGCGGCGATCCCGCGCAGCCGGTCCAGCACCGAGGCCCGCTCGGTGACGTTGCCCCGGTCCTCGCGCAGCACCAGGAAGTAGTAGTCGTAGTCGGCGAGGACGGACACCCGGACGGCCCGCAGGCAGGCCTCCAGGGTGAACGGCTGGTCCGAGAAGACCTTCAACTCCTCGTTGCGACGCAGCCCGTGGCGCCGGATGAGGTCCATCCGGAACAGCTTGGTGTCGGACAGCGCCCAGGCCAGCGCCGAGTCGGTGAAGCCGACCGACTCGGCGTCGGCGTGGAAGATGCCCTGCGGCACCAGCCGCCCGTTCACCCCGACCTGCTTGGGCACCACCACGTCCGAGCCCCAGGCGTCGGCGGCCGCGACCAGCCGCTCCAGCGCCTCGGCGCCGAGCCAGTCGTCGGCGCCGAGGAACAGCACGTACCGCCCGCGGGCCAGGGCCACGCCGCGGTTGGTGGGGGCCGCCGGGCCGCCCGAGTTGGGCTGGTGGACCACCCGGAACAGCCCGGGGTGCCGGGCCGCGTACTCGTCCACCAGCACCTCACCGCCGTCCGTGGAGCCGTCGTCGACGACCACCACCTCCAGCCGCCCCGGCGCGAGGGACTGCCCGACCAGCGAGTCCAGGCAGGCGGTGAGGTACGGCATGGTGTTGTGGACCGCGACCACCACGGTCACGTCGGGTACGGTCATCGGGCGGCGGGCCTCCGGGGCTGTGGCGGTTCGCCGGCGCGCTGACCGGCGGCGACGCACCGTCCAACTCGGCCGCCCGCCGGGGAGTCACGTGCCCTCCCCGGACGGGTGACCGGAACCGAACGCCCGCCCGAACGGTCACCCGATCACCGGGCTCACACGCCCCGCGCCTCAGCCGATCGCGACCTTCGCGTACATCCGCGCGATCACGTCCTCGATCGCCGGCTCGCGCACCGAGAGGTCCACCAGCGGGTAGCGCGCCGCTACCGCCGCCACGATCGGCGCCGCGCTCTCCTGCGCCGGGAAGGCCAGCCACTGCCGCGGCCCCTCGACCTTCACCACCCGCGCCCCGGCCACCTCGATCGCGGGCCGGGCTTCGGCCAGGTCGACCACCAGGGTCCGCTCGCTGCGCCCGGCGGCGTGCAGCCCGTCCAGTCCGCCGTCGTGGACGACCCGGCCGTGGTCGATCACCATCACCCGGTCGCAGAGCTGCTCGATGTCGGTGAGGTCGTGGGTGGTGAGCAGCACGGTGGTGCCGCGGTCCCGGTTGACCTCGCGCAGGAACTCCCGCACCCGGCCCTTGCTGACCACGTCCAGTCCGATGGTCGGCTCGTCCAGGTAGAGCACCTGGGGGTCGTGCAGCAGGGCCGCCGCGAGGTCCCCGCGCATCCGCTGGCCGAGCGAGAGCTGCCGTACGGGGGTGTCCAACAGGCCGTCCAGGTCGAGCAGTTCGACGCAGCGGTCGAGGTTCTCGCGGTACCGCCGGTCGGGGATCCGGTAGATCCGGCGGGCGAGTTCGAAGGAGTCGCGCAGCGGGAGGTCCCACCACAGGGTGGTGCGCTGGCCGAAGACGACGCCGATCCGGCGGGCCAGCGTGACCCGTTCGCGGGCCGGGTCGACCCCGGCGACGCGCAGCCGGCCGGAGCTGGGGACGAGGATGCCGGTGAGCATCTTGATGGTGGTCGACTTCCCGGCGCCGTTGGGGCCGATGTAGCCGACGCACTCGCCGGCCTCGACGGTGAAGCTGAGCCCGTCCACCGCGCGCACCTCGCGCTTGACCCGGCTGAACCGGCCGGTGCGGGCGCGCACGGTGAAGGTGCGGTGGACGTCCTGGAGTTCGATCAGTGCCATGGGTGCTCCTTGCGTTGCGGAGAGGGCGTGGGAAGGGCCCGGGAAGGACCCGGGGAGGGCGCGGGGACGGTCAGCTGCCGGTGCCGCGGTAGGCGCGCAGTCCGGCCCGCCAGGCGAGCCCGGCGGCGAGGACGCACAGCGCGGCGGCGACCGGGGAGGCGAACTGGAAGGCGGTCGGCAGCCCGAGCGGGTCGGGCCGGTCGAGGATGCGCAGGGTGGGCAGCCAGTTGACGAAGGCCAGCGGGACGCCGAAGACCACCCCGGCCACCAGTTCCTTGGCGAAGACGGTCGGCGGGTAGTGCAGCAGGGTCGCGCCGCCGTAGGTGAAGGAGTTCTGGATCTCCTTGGACTCGCCCCACCAGAACTGGACGGTGGCGCCGCCGATGTAGATCGCGCCGAAGATGACGCTGCCGCAGACCAGCAGGACGGGCACCAGCAGCACCCGGTCCCAGGTCCAGTGCACGTCCAGGGCGGCCAGCGACCAGCCGAGCACCAGCACGGCCTGGAGCGGGCGGCCGAGCCGGCGCAGGCTGAACCGCTCGGCGCACAGCTGGGAGAGCGCGGGCGCGGGGCGGATCAGCATGGTGTCCAGCGAGCCGTTCATGATCCGCACACCGAGCCCGTCGGCCGAGCCGACCAGCAGGTTGGCCATGCCGAGCGAGAAGGTCGCGGTGGCGTAGAGGAAGGCGATCTCCGGCAGGTGCCAGCCGCCGAGCTGGTCGGTGTGCCGGAACATGATCACCAGCACGATGAAGTCGAGGGAGTGGGTGACCAGGCTGGCCAGCAGGTTCAGCAGGAAGGAGGCCCGGTAGGCCATCATCGAGCGCATCCACATCCGGGCGCACAGCCACCAGGAGCGGACCGCCCAGGACGTCCGGGCGAGCAGCGGCTCAGCCACCCTGCACCACCACCCGGCGGGTCGCCAGCCACTGCGCGCCCCGGCCGGCCGCGAGCAGCGCGGCCGCCCAGCCGAGCTGGAAGCCGAGCGCCGGGAGCAGCCCGCCGCCGCTCGCCCGCTCCAGGAAGACGTCGGTCGGCACCTTGACCAGGGCCGCCCAGGGCATCACCCGGGCGAGGTCGCCGAGCCAGCCGGGGAAGAGCACGATCGGCAGCAGCATCCCGGAGAAGAACATCGAGACCACCAGCATCACGGCGCGCACCCCCTCCGAGTCGTGCAGCCAGAAGCCGGTGATCGAGACCAGGAACCGCACCCCGAAGCTGACCAGCAGCGCGAGCAGCACCGAGACCAGGAAGAACACCCAGGTCAGCGGGTGTTCGGGCATCCGGGTGCGGAACACCAGGGCGCCGACCAGCAGCGGCACGGTGCCGCGGACCAGCGCCTGGAAGCCGGCCCGGCCGAGGTCGGTGGCCAGCCACCAGCCCTGGAAGTCGACCGGGCGGTAGAGGTCGACGGCGATGTCCCCGCTGCGGAAGCGGTCCTGGACCTCGTCCTGGAAGCCCCCGCCCCAGACCGAGACGGTGACCAGCAGGGCCTGGCTGACCCAGATGTAGGTGACGGCCTGGCTCTGGTCGTAGCCGCCGAGGTTGGGGCGGGCCTGCCAGAGGGCGAGGAAGGAGGAGGCCAGGATGATGCCGAAGACGGTGTTGGTGAAGGTCCCGGCCAGGGTGGCGGCCCGGTAGGTGGAGTAGCGGCGGAAGGCGCCGCGGGCGACGGCGGCGTACAGCCCGAGGGCGGTGCCGGCACCGGTATCGGTCTCGGTATCGGGAGGCCTCGCCTCCACGACGGAAGCACTCTGCATATTGTCTCCTTGTCGACAAATATGGCCAAGGAAAGGTGCCCATCGACATCTGCGCACACCCCATCGGCCCCGACCAGCCGCACCCGGGGGTACCGGGCCGGACGGGCGGAGCTGTCAGAAACGGGTGCGCTATGAAGTTCGCATCTTTCACCGTACCGCCGCCGCACCACCCCCGCACCCGGTTTTCCAACCACGCAACCACGCTGGCCAGACCCCCGCCGCCGCTGAACCCGCGTCAAATAGCAGATAATCCCGCCATGACGTTGAGCACCCGCCGCCAGGCCAAACGGGCCGCCCGCCGCGAAGCCCGCCGTGCCCTCCCCCTCTGGCGCCGGCTCCTGCCCACCTGGCGGATCACCCTCGGCACCCTCACCGCACTGCTGCTGCTCGCCGTCGGCGCCTTCGCCGTGCTCTACGTCATCGTCCCGGTGCCCGACCCCAACGCCCACGCCACCGCCCAGAACAACATCTACCTCTACGCCGACGGCACCACCGAGATCGCCCGCACCGGAGCCGTCAACCGCACCGACGTCACCGTCGACCAGATCCCGCTGCAGACCCAGCAGGCCGTCGTCTCCGCCGAGGACCGCACCTTCTACCAGAACCGCGGCATCGACCTGAAGGGCATGCTCCGGGCCGGCTGGAACACCCTGCTCGGCAAGGGCATGCAGGGCGGCTCCACCATCACCCAGCAGTACGTCAAGAACTACTACCTGACCCAGGACCAGACCTTCGAACGCAAGGGCCGCGAACTCTTCATCGCCCTCAAGGTCGACCAGCAGCGCAGCAAGAACGAGATCCTCGCCGGCTACCTCAACAGCAGCTACTTCGGCCGCGGCGCCTACGGCATCCAGAGCGCCGCCCACGCCTACTACGGCGTCGACGTCTCCCAACTCACCCTCGGCCAGGGCGCCTACCTCGCCTCCCTGCTCCAGGCCCCCAGCCTCTACGACGTCAAGACCGCCACCCCCGCCAACCGCGAGAAGGCCGTCGCCCGCTGGAACTACGCCCTCGACGGCATGGTCCAACTCGGCTTCCTCACCAGCGCCGACCGCGCCGCCACCACCTTCCCCGACCCCATCGACCCCCAGCCCGCCACCGGCCTCGCCGGCCAGGCCGGCTACCTGGTCGGCGTCGCCGACGACTACCTCATCTCCTCCGGCACCATCGACGCCGCCACCCTCAAGGCCGGCGGCTGGCGGATCACCACCACCTTCGAGAAGCCCCGGCAGGACGCCTTCGTCAAGGCCGTCCAGGACGAACTCACCGGCGACCTCGACCCCAAGGCCCGCCCCACCACCGACACCGACGTCCGGGTCGCCGGCGCCTCCGTCGACCCCGCCACCGGCCGGGTCGTCGCCGTCTACGGCGGCCCCGACTACGCCAAGCAGCCCTTCAACGACGCCCTGCGCCAGGACAACCAGATCGGCTCCACCTTCAAACCGGTCGACCTCGCCGCCGGACTGATCGCCCAGCACACCGTCGACGGCCGCCCCATCACCACCGAGACCCGCTACGACGGCACCAGCGAACGCCCCGTCACCGGCGGCCCCACCCCGTACGCACCGCCCAACGAGGACGACGTCGACTACGGCAACATCACCCTGCGCTACGCCATGGTCAAGTCCGTCAACTCCGTCTACGCCCAGGAAGGCGTCGACGCCGGACTCGGCCGCGTCCGGGACACCGCCGTCAAACTCGGCATCCCCGACAGCGTCCGCGGCATGGACCCGGCCAACACCTCGATGACCCTCGGCACCGCCACCCCCAGCGCCCTCGACCTGGCCGGCGCCTACGCCACCCTCGCCAACCACGGCCAGGCCCACACCCCGTGGTCCGTCCAGAAACTCGAACGGGTCAACCCCGGCGGCGCCACCGACGTCCCCAAGATGCCCGACCACAAGCCCACCGACGCCGTCGGCCGCACCATCGCCGACTCCGTCACCGACGTCCTGCGCGACGTCGTCAGCCCCCGCGGCACCGGCGCCGCCGCCCTCGACCTCGGCCGCCCCGCCGCCGGCAAGACCGGCACCACCGACGCCAACCTCTCCGCCTGGTTCGCCGGCTACACCCCCGAACTCACCACCGCCGTCGGCCTGTTCCGCGAGAACCCGAAGAGCCACGCCAAGGAACCGCTGTCCGGCACCGCCGGCCTCACCCGGGTCAACGGCGGCGCCTTCCCCACCAAGATCTGGACCGCCTACATGACCGCCGCCCTCAACGGCACCCCCACCCAGCAGTTCGACCTGCAGACCGGCCACGGCGACCCGGGCCCCGACAGCTGGCCCACCACCGGCGCGCCCAGCACCACCACCTCCCCGAGCACCACCCCCAGCACCGCGACCACCGGCGCCCCCGCGCCCACCACCCCCAGCCACGCCCCCAGCGCGCCCGCCCCCGCCGACCAGCCCGGCCCCGGCCCCGCCCCCGACGCCCCCAGCCCGCAGAACCCCCAGCCCACCCCCAGCCAGGAACAACCCACCCCCAGCACCCGGCCCACCCCGACCAGGCCCGCCCGCCCCAGCAACCCGCCCACCGCCACCACCGGGCCCACCGGGACGGCCACCGCGCCGGCGCAGTGAGCCCCGGCGCAGCGAGCACGGGCCCTGGCGCAGTGACCGATCGGGGGGACCCGCCCGGTCAGCCCTACGCCACCAACTCCCGCTCCAGCGGCGTACGGAAGCGCGGCGTCACCCGCACCTCCCCCAACCACCCCGCCAGCCGCCCGGCCTCCGCCGCCACCGCCCGCTCCGCCGCCGCCCCCACGTCCCGGAACAGCCGCCACACCACCTCGCCGTCCGACCGCTGCGCCCAGCCGCCGACCACCTCACCGCACCACCACACCGTCGGCCCCGCGTTGCCCGCCCGGTCGAACAGCGCCGGCACGTCCTCCGGCCGCAGGTACCAGTCCCGCCCGCGCCAGCCCATCACCGCCGGGTCCAGCGCGGGCAGCAGCGCCGCCCACGGCTCCGGGGCCGCCACCGGCCCCTCGTCCCCCGGCAGCACCACGGCCGCCGCGCCGTCCGCCAGCGCCACGGCCCGCGCGTCCACGTCCGCCAGCGCCTTCCGGACGTCCCCCAGCGTCCAGCCCGTCCACCACTTCACGTCCTCGACCGTGGCCGGACCGTACGCCGCCAGCCAGCGCCGCACCACCTCCGCCTTCGCCTTCCGCACCGGCACGTCCGGCCACTGCGGCACCAGCGCCCACGGATAGCTGCTGCTCAGCCAGGACCCGCGCGGACGGCACCGGCGCACGTGCCCGTCCGAGGCCAGCAGCCGCAGCAGCCGGCTGCCCACGCTCTGCTTCGCCTCGTACGCCTTGCCCGCCGACATCAGCATCGTCTCGCGCAACTGCGGTACGTCGTCGCCGAGTTCCTTGGTGGTCGCCTCGCCGCGCCCGCCCAGCGCGGCCAGCACCGCGCGCTCCGTCTCCGCCAGCCGGGCCTCGTCCCAGCCCTCCGCGTGGTCGCGCAGGTGCTTCAGCAGCGTCGCCCGCTCCTTCGCCGCGATCGCCCGCGCCGCCGCCGAACTCACGTACGGGGCCAGGTCCTCCGTCACCGCGAAGATCGTCCGCCGCATCGACAGCAGCTTCACCAGCGAGACGGACTCGTACAGCGCCCGGTCCACCTCCGCCGCCGAGGGCTCCGCCAGCCGCGCACAGGCCGACAGGTACACCGTCGCCGCGTCCGTCGCGTGCAGCCCGACCACCGCGTCGGCCACGTCCTCCACCCGCGCCGCCCGCACCGAGGGCGCCAACAACTGCCGACGACCCAGCCGGGCCCGCCGCTCCGCATCACCGATCACCCGGACACTCATGCCCGGACCCTAGCGGCTGCCACCGACGAACCCCGCCATTCGCCGCCCCGGCCGCCTACGCCGCAGACGACACCGACTCCGCCACCGCCACCGCCACCGCCCCGGCCGTAGACCCCGCCACCGCCCCGGCCGCCGCCACCGCCACCGACGACGCCGCGGACTCGGCCAGCTCCGCGAACTCCGCGATCAGCGGCGACGTCCGCCCCGCCGCCCAGGCCAAGCACACCCGGTGCGGCGCGATGTCCGACACCGGCACGTGCACGACGTCCGAGCGGGTGTAGAAGGCCGCCATCGACAACGGCAGCACCACCATCCCCTCCCCCTCCGCCACGCACTCCAGCTTCTCCTCCACCGTGTCCAGCCGCGGCCGGGACCGCTCCGGCCGCCGCCCGGACACCCCCGGCAGATCCCGCCACTCCGGCACGAAGTCCGGATCCTGCAGCAGCAGCTCACCACCCAACTCGGCCATCTGAACCGACACTTCACCAGCCAGCCGGTGCCCGGCCGGCAACACCGCCACCCGCGGCTCGGTGAACAGCGGACGCAGCACCAGACCCTGCCGGTCCACCGGCAGCCGGACGCACGAGACGTCCGCCCGGCCGTCCAGCACCACCCGCGCCTGGTCACCCCAGGAAGTCCGCAGCACCTCCACCGCCAGCCCGGGATGCCGCCCACGCATCCCCCGCACCGCCGCCGTCACCGTCACCGTCACGCCCGGCATGAACCCCACCACGAACCGTGCCGGCCCCTCGCCCGACCGCCCCACCCGACGGCGCAACGCCTCCGCCGCCGCCAGCAGGGGCGGCGCGTCCTCCAACAACTGCCGCCCCGCGTCCGTCAGTTCGGTCGACCGCCGGTCACGCCGGAACAACTGCGCACCGAACTCCGCCTCCAACGCCCGGATCTGCCGCGACAGCACCGGCTGCGCGATGTGCAACCCCACCGCCGCCCGTCCGAAGTGCAACTCCCGTGCCACCGCCACGAAGTACCGCAGCTTCCGCAGATCGACGTCCACCGCCACCCCCACTCCCCGCTCCCAGCTGATACCCCGAGGGTATGACAGCCGACCGAACAGGTCTTGGACGGCACCACCCCACCCGGAGCACGATCGACACAAGCCCGAACCACCCCACGAAAGGCGCCACCATGGCCCTCAAGGAACAGCACGTCGTCGTCCTCGGCGGCACCTCCGGCATCGGCCTCGCCACCGCCGCCCTCGCCGCCGAACGCGGCGCCCGCGTCACCGTCGTCTCCAGCCGGCCGGACAGCGCCCAGCGCGCCCTCGCCACCCTGCCCACCGGCACCGCCGCCGAGACCGCCGACCTCACCGACAGTCAGCAGGTCAGCGCCCTCTTCGACCGCCTCGGCCCGCTCGACCACCTGGTCTACACCGCCGGCGACCCCCTCGCCCTGCTGACCGTCGACGCCATGGACATCGACGCCGCCCGGAACTTCTTCACCCTGCGCTACTTCGGCGCCCTCGACGCCGTCCGCGCCGCCACCCCGCAGCTGCGCCCCGGCGGCTCGATCACCCTCACCTCCGGCACCGCCGGCCTGCGCCCGGTACCGGGCTGGAGCGTCCCCGCGAGCGTCTGCGGCGCGATCGAATACCTCGTCCGGGCGCTCGCCGTGGAACTCGCCCCGATCCGGGTCAACGCCGTCCGGGCCGGGATGATCCGCACCCCGCTCTGGTCCGGCCTGCCCGAGGCCGACCGCGAGCAGCTCTACGCGCAGACCGCCGCCGCCCTCCCCCTCGGCCGGATCGGCGACCCCGAGGACACCGCCGAGGCCTTCACCTACCTGATGGAACAGCGCTTCGCCACCGGCACCGTCGTCACCGTCGACGGCGGCGGCCTGCTCGCCTAAAGCACCCGGCCCCGGTCTCAGAGGGACAGCCCGGTCTCAGAGGTACAGGCCCGTCGACCCCTCCGTGTCACCGAAGCGGGTCGCCGCCACCGCGTGCAGGTCCCGCTCGCGCAGCAGCACGTAGGTGGCGCCGCGGACCTCCACCTCCAGCTTGTCCTCCGGGTCGTACAGCACCCGGTCGCCGGGCTCCACCGAGCGCACGCTCTGGCCCACCGCCACCGCCTCCGCCCAGGTGCAGCGCTTGGACAGCTCTGCGGTCGCCGGGATCAGGATGCCGCCGGTCGAGCGGCGCTCACCCTCACTGCCCTCGATCCGCACCAGCACGCGGTCGTGCAGCATCCGGATCGGCAGCTTCTCGCCCAGCCGGTCGTGCCGCACGGAGTCGTGCTCGTGGTCGGGACGGGTCGGTTCGTCGTTCGTACTCACGGTCCCGAAGGTACCGCCCCCGGGCGCGACGCGTGACGCTGGCCCGGCATGCGGAAGGGCCGGGCCGCCCGACGGCGCGCCCGGCCCTCCGAAGCCGTGCTCGGACCCCTGCTCAGTCCTCGCGGCGCTTGCGGGAGGAGGCGAGCAGCACGACCAGGCCGACGCCGACCAGCGCGACCGGGACGATCCGCTCCTTGCGCGGCTGCCCCTTCTCGTCCAGGAACTGCGCCTTGACCTTCTCCACCAGACCGTTCGCGGCCACGTACGCCCGGGCCGTCTTCTCCTCGACGGTGGCCATGGCCTTCGCCTTGACCTGCGCGGAGATGGTGCTCGGGTGGATCCGCACGGCCAGCTCGTCCAGGTTCGACGCCAGCCGGTCACGGGTGCGCTCGATGTCCGCCTCGATCTGCGCAGCCGTCCGCGCCGGCTTGTCCTGCGTGCTCGCGTCGCCCACTCGGGCCACCCCATTCACTTGCCGATGTAGTCCTGTCGTCCTGTGCGACCAAACCAGTTTGTCAGCTGCCACGCACGGGCGCGCGGCCCCACCCACCAACGGAGGTAAGTTTGCCGTGGTACGACCGCCCGTCCCAGCCTCCAGGAGAGTACGACCGTGACTGAGCGTCTCCAGCCCGGCGACACCGCACCCGCCTTCAGCCTGTCCGACGCCGACGGCAACCAGGTCTCGCTGGCCGACCACCTCGGCCGCAAGGTCATCGTCTACTTCTACCCGGCCGCCCTCACCCCCGGCTGCACCAAGCAGGCCTGCGACTTCACCGACAACCTGGCAGTCTTCGCCGGCGCCGGCTACGACGTCATCGGCATCTCCCCGGACCAGCCCGAGAAGCTCGGCACGTTCCGCGAGAAGGAGGACCTCAAGGTCACCCTGCTCTCCGACCCGGACCACGCCGTCCTGGAGGCCTACGCCGCCTACGGCGAGAAGCAGAACTACGGCCGCACCTACCTCGGCGTGATCCGCTCCACGATCATCGTGGACGAGCAGGGCAAGGTCGAGCGCGCCCTCTACAACGTCAAGGCCACCGGCCACGTCGCCAAGCTGCTGCGGGACCTCAAGGTCGAGGCCTGAGCCTCCGGAACGAAGCAGCGGTGGCGGCCCACCCCCCGACCGGGTGTGCCGCCACCGCCGTCCCTCACCTCGGGTAGCCGGACTCAGCAGGCCCCGAGGTCGTTCCAGACGCCCCAGGCGCCGCTCGCGGCGGGGTCGTCGCCCTTGGTCCACCACTTGTTCTGGTAGTAGTGGCCCTTCCAGGACACCTTGGTCGACGTCGCGTAGGTGGTGCCCGCGTCCCAGCCCGGGGCGGCCGTGCAGGCACCGGAGGTCGGGGTCGCGGTCGGGGTCGGCGTGCCCGTCGGGGTGCCGGTCGGCGTGCCGGTCGGCGTGCCGGTCGGCGTCGGAGTCGGCGTGGCCGTCTGGGTCGGCGTCGGAGTCGGGGTCGGGGTCGGCGTGCCGCCGTCCACCGCGCCCCGGGTCAGGTCACCCTTGAGCCCGTACAGCGTGCCGCCCACGTTGACCGTCCAGTTCGACGGCGTGGACACCGGCAGGTAGTAGACGAAGTCGATGTCCACCGAGGCGCCCGGCGCCAGTGACTGCCAGCCCGGCAGCTTGACCGACACCCGGTTGTAGGTGCCCTTCAGCCCGCCGACGTTGCCCGGCCCCGGGTTGTCCTGCCTGATCACCTGCAGCCCGAAGCCGGACTGGTCCTTGGCGTTGCCCGGCGCCGAGTTGCTGTAGTCGAACTGGAACTCGGTGCCGCCCGGCAGGGTCAGCGTCGAGTTGTTGACGATGTGCAGCTTCGGGTTGATCGGGTAATTGGAGTCGCCCAGCGCGAAGTTGGTGAACGACACGTCGACCGGCAGGGTCTGCTGCGGCAGCGCCACCGTCGAACGGACCGCCCCGTACGGGCTCGCCGCCTTGAACTTGTCGTACATCAGCGAGGTCAGCGTCGAGCCGGGCACGTACTCGCCCTTGCCACCGTTGGCGGTGGCGTCCCAGCGGTAGTCGCCCGCGAGCTCCCAGATCATCGCGCCGCCGGCGCCCTGGGTGACGATGTAGTCCGCCTTGGCGCCCACCGACTGCTCGTCCTCGGTGGACAGGAACACCTTCTTGCTGTCGTTCCACAGCCACGGCGCCGCCAGCGAGTCGCTGTAGTTGCGGGTGTAGCTGCCCTGGAGCGCGGTGTCGGTCACGCCGTACTTGGAGAGGTAGTCGGGCAGGACCCCCTTCTCCAGGTTCTTGGCGTGCCACATCGGGTTCGACCCGGCCGGGGACTCCTTGCCCGCGTCGTCCTTGTCGTTCCAGATGTTGTCGATGCCCACCGCGCCGTCACCGCACGCGGTCAGCCCCGAGCCGGCCGGGCAGCTGGTCGCCGAGGCCGTGCCCCAGAGGCCGTTGGTGCCGCCCTGGACGTTCTTGAAGCCGCGGGTGTAGTACGGCAGGCCGACATTGATCCGGCCGCCCGGCATCGCGCCGCGGAAGTAGTGGTACGACCAGTCGGCGTTCAGGTAGCCGATGCCGCCGTACTGCCCGGTGCCGTACACGTTGGCGGCCGCCAACTCGCCGTCCTTGCCGTCGTCGTAGAGCGAGGCGTTCGGGCCGACGTACTTGTTCCAGGCGCCGTGCAGGTCGTACGACATGATGTTGACGTAGTCCAGGTACTGGGCGACCTGGAAGGTCTCCATGCCGCGCAGCAGGTACCCGGAGGACGGCGCCGCCACCGACAGCAGGTAGTGCCGGCCGTCGGCCGCACCCGCCCGGTCCAGGTTCTCCCGCAGGGTCTTCATCAGCGCCGCGTAACCCTTGGCCAGCGAACCGCGCTTGGCGTTGGCCAGCTGCCAGTCCAGCGGGTTGCCGGCGTCCTTCATCGAGGTCGGGTACTCGTAGTCGATGTCGACGCCGTTGAAGCCGTACTTGCGGATGAAGTCGACGGACGAGGCGGCGAAGGTGTCGATGCCGGCCTGGTTGACGCTGCCGTCCGGGTTGACCGTCATCGAGTAGAAGCCGCCCGAGTTGACGCGCTTGCCGTCGTCCCCGAAGTAGCCGCCGGTCTCGGTCCAACCACCCACCGAGATCAGCGTCTTGACGTTCGGGTACTGCTTCTTGAACTTCGTCAGCAGATTGAAGTGGCCCTTGTACGGCAGCGTCGGGTCCAGCTGGGCGGCGGGCACGCCCGGGAAGTCGATCCCGGTGGCCTCGTTGGTCGGGCCGTCCGTGCCGACCGACAGCTTGTTGTCGCCGCCGACGTGCCCGAAGGCGTAGTTGAGGTGGGTGACCTTGTCCCAGGGGATGTCGCTCACCAGGTAGGGCTGGTCACCGTTCTTACCGGTACGCCAGCCGGTGAAGTACCCGATGATGCGGCGCTGGTGGTCCGCGCCCATCTTCTCGCGCCCGCCGGTGTCGTAGACCGAGCAGTACGGAACGTCCACCCCGGGCGTCTGGTACAGCCCGTCCGGGCGACAGGCCGAGTTGTCGACGGCCGCCGACGCCTGCGAGGGCGCCGCACCCAGCGTCGCCATCACCAGCCCGGCCAACGAGGCCACCGCCAACGACGCCAAGCCCGCCCGGGCCCTCTTGCGGCGGATCACAGCGGTGGGACGCCGCTCCGCCGTGCTACGGATCAACACTCGGTCCTCCAGGAGAGAGTGTCGGCGCGTGCCTGTGGGGGAGCACGCACGTGGGGGATTCAATTGGCGCCGAAGCTATGTGGTCTGAACCACATAGGTCAATAGGTCTGTACCAATTAGTCATCACTCGGCAAACCCGAGATGACCCGTGACCAAACGACCCCCCGGTCGTTCGCATACCGGGGAAGGGGCACGACAACTGCCCAAGGGAGACCGCCATGCCGGTCAAGTACACCCGCGAACTGCTCGCCGAAGCCGCAGCAGCCGCGACCACGCTGGACGAGATGCTGATCGCGCTCGACCGCGAGCCGAACCCGTACAACCGCTCATACCTGAGGCAGCGGATCAAGGCGTACGGCATCGACGCGTCGCACTTTCCCGACCCCGGGACCTTCTACACGAAGGAGCTCCTCCAAGAAGCCGTTGCCGCCTCGCAGAGTGTGGCGGGAGTGATCCGCTACCTCAACCGGCGCCAGGCCGGCGGCACGCAGGCCCATGTCGGCCGCCGCATCAAGGCCTTCGGAATCGACACCTCCCACTTCACCGGAGCGGCACACAACCGCGGCAAGCCCTCGCCCCGGCGGCTGTCGGCGGCAGAACTCCTCGTTCGTCGCCCGGCAGACGCCAAGCGAGTACCCGGCTTCCGCATCCGTCGGGCCCTGGCAGAGTTCGGTCGACCGGAGAAATGCCAGGACTGCGGCACCGGCCCCGAATGGCTCGGGCGCCCGATGACGCTGGAGGTCGACCACATCAACGGCGACTGGTCCGACAACCGGCCGGACAACCTCCGGCTGCTCTGCCCCAACTGCCATGCCGTCACTCCGACCTACTGCAGGCGCAAGAAGGTCGCCCCCGCCCAGTGACAAGCAAAACGAAGGTGCCAGCCGTTCCACACGCCCAGTAACATGTTGGCCAGCAGGACAGGCGGCCGTGGCGCAGAGGCGACGCAGACGGTTTAGGTCCGTTGGCCCGTGAGGGCTTGAGGGTTCGAATCCCTTCGGCCGCACCAGGTTTTACCTTCAAATCGAAGGCCCCGACCGAATGATTATCGGTCGGGGCCTTCATCCTTCTCAGCCGAGGAGGGCCTTGAGCACCGGGGCGAGGCCGCGGAAGGCCTGGCCGCGGTGGCTGATGGCGTTCTTCTCGTCCGCCGTCAGTTCCGCGCAGGTGCGGGTCTCGCCGAGGGGCTGGAGGATCGGGTCGTAGCCGAAGCCGCCGTCGCCCGCCGGGGCGGTGCGGAGGGTGCCGAGGAGGCGGCCCTCGACGACGCGTTCGGTGCCGTCGGGCAGCGCCAGGGCGGCGGCGCAGAAGAAGTGGGCGCCGCGGTGGGGTTCGGCGATGTCGGAGAGCTGGGCGAGCAGCAGGTTGAGGTTGGCGAGGTCGTCGCCGTGCTTGCCGGCCCAGCGGGCGGAGAAGATGCCGGGGGCGCCGTTGAGGACGTCCACGCAGAGGCCGGAGTCGTCGGCGATCGCGGGCAGGCCGGTGGCGCGGGCGAGGGCGTGGGCCTTGAGGAGGGCGTTCTCGGCGAAGGTGACGCCGGTCTCGGGGACGTCCGGGATCTCGGGGTAGGCGTCGGCGCCGACGAGTTCGACGTCCAGGCCGGCGTCGGCGAGGATGGCGCGCAGCTCGGCGACCTTGTGCTGGTTGCGGGTGGCGAGGATCAGACGGGTGGACATATCGCCCACCCTATCGAGAGAGCGGAACGGCTCAGCCGGTGCAGACCGAGGTGAGGTTGCCGGCCGCGTCGCCGAGCGGCTTGAGGTCGGGGGACTGCTTGTTGTCGACGGCCTGCTGGACCTTGTCGGCCTGCTTCTGGAGGTCGCTCACGGCCTTGGCGACGTCGGTGTTCTTTGAGTTCTTGCCGATCTGGTCGAGGTCGCCCTTGAGCTTCTGCAGCGCCTTGCCGGCGGCGGCGGAGTCGTTGCTGGCGTTGTCGTAGGCCTTGGTGAGGTCGGCGAGGTCGCCGGTGACCTTGACGGCGGTGTTGCCGCAGTCGATGGCCTTCTGGGCGGCGGAGCAACTCACCATGCTGAGCGGGAGGATCGCGATCAGTGCGGCCACGGCGAGGGCGGCGGGGCGGGCGATGCTCGACGAGGCCATCCGGTCCTCCTGGGGCGCGGGTTCCGTGGGGAGGACGCGCGCCGGCGGGGGCGCGGTTCCCGCAGCGGGGGTGCTGCGGGAACCGTACGGGCTGTGGGCCGGGCGTGTACAGCGAACCGTCGCCGGTTCAGCCCGAAGGGTTCAGCCCGACGACTTCCGCCCGAGGGGCGTCAGCCCTCGAGCGCCTTGCGCTGGATCTCGTCGAGCTCCGCGCAGCCGAGGGTGCCGAGGTCGAGCAGCCGGTCGAGCAGGGCGCGGTCGAAGGGGGCGCCTTCGGCGGTGCCCTGGACCTCGACGAAGCGGCCGTCGGAGGTGCAGACGATGTTCATGTCGGTCTCGGCGCGGACGTCCTCCTCGTACTGGAGGTCGAGCATGGGGACGCCGTCGATGATGCCGACGCTGACGGCGCTGACGCCGCCGGTGATGGGCTGGCCCTTGGCGCGCAGGAGCTTGCGGTCGCGGGCCCAGGAGACGGCGTCGACGAGGGCGACGTAGGCGCCGGTGATGGCGGCGGTGCGGGTGCCGCCGTCGGCCTGGAGGACGTCGCAGTCGAGGACGATGGTGTTCTCGGCGAGGGCGCGGTGGTCGATGACGGCGCGCAGCGAGCGGCCGATGAGCCGACTGATCTCGTGGGTGCGGCCGCCGATGCGGCCCTTGACGGATTCGCGGTCGCCGCGGGTGTTGGTGGCGCGCGGGAGCATGGAGTACTCGGCGGTGACCCAGCCTTCGCCGCTGCCCTTGCGCCAGCGCGGGACGCCTTCGGTGACGCTGGCGGTGCACAGCACCTTGGTGTCGCCGTAGGAGACGAGGACGGAGCCTTCGGCGTGCTTGCTCCAGCCCCGCTCGATGGTGATGGGGCGGAGCTGGTCGGGGGTGCGGCCGTCGATACGTGACATAGCCACTGAGCGTAGCCGTTCCGATCGGCGGTTCCGGATGTGCCTCGGCCCGCCGTCCCCCTGGGCGGGTCGGCGGGCCGTGGGTGGTGGAGCCGTGGTGATCGAGCCCGGGTGGCTCAGCTCACATCATGTCCTCGATGTCGGCGGCGATCGGGTCGGCGTCGGTGCCGATGACGACCTGGATCGCGGTGCCCATCTTGACGACGCCGTGGGCGCCGGCGGCCTTGAGGGCTGCCTCGTCGACGAGGGAGGCGTCCTTGACCTCGGTGCGCAGGCGGGTGATGCAGCCTTCGACCTCTTCGATGTTGTCGATGCCGCCCAGACCGGCGACGATCTTCTCAGCCTTGCTGGCCATGTGGTTTCTCCCTCTGTCTCGGCTCTTCGGCGGCTCTGCCGGGTGCCGTCCTGCGCTGTGCTGGGGTTGGGTCCTCGACCGTCGGGTGGTGAGGTCCGTGCCGGTGGCTGACGCGGGTTCAGCCGGGGTCGCGCTGCCGGGCAGCGCGACCAGCATGACCCGAGCCGGTCCGGTATGCCACGTTAGTCCACTTTTGGCCCATCCCGGCGCGCAGGCTCCGGACCGTCACCCGAGGATGACGATCAGCGGGGCTCGCGTCCCGGCGTCCGGCCTGCGTCCCAAAGTGGTCTACACCAATATATGTGTACTCCGATGAACGCAGGAAGGACCCCGGGTGTTCCTGACCCCCGCCCGAGGGTCCCGCAGGGGCCCACCGGCCGGCAACTGCGCTCGGAGGGCGAAGGATGAGTTCGGCAGGCGCCACGGCCCCGCAGAACGTGTGGTGGCACACCTTCTACGGCGGCCTCCAGAAGATGGGACGCTCCCTGCAGCTCCCCGTCGCGGTGCTCCCCGCGGCCGGCATCCTCAACCGGCTCGGCCAGCCGGACGTGTTCGGCAAGGACGGCCTGGGCTGGAACAACGTCGCCAAGGTCTTCGCGGCGGCCGGCGGCGCACTGCTCGACTCCTCGCTCGGCCTGCCGCTGCTGTTCTGCATCGGCGTGGCGATCGGCATGGCCAAGAAGGCGGACGGTTCGACGGCGCTGGCGGCCGTGGTCGGCTTCCTCGTCTACTACAAGGTGCTGCACGCCTTCCCCGAGCACTGCAAGGCGGGGACGGTCCAGGTCCCCGACGCGTGGACCGCCCAGTGCGTGGACTACAGCTCCGCCAAGGTGGCGGCCGCGACGTACCAGAACCCGGGGGTGCTGGGCGGCATCCTGATCGGCCTGATGTCGGCCTGGCTGTGGGTCCGGTTCCACCGCGTCAAACTGGTCGACTGGCTGGGCTTCTTCAACGGCCGCCGCCTCGTTCCGATGATCACCGCCGTGGTGGGCCTGGCCACCGCCTGCATCGCGCTCTGGGTCTGGCCGCCGATCGGCCGCGGCCTGAACGACTTCTCGCAGAACCTCGCCGATCTCGGCGCGGGCGGCGCGGGCATCTTCGGCCTCTTCAACCGCGCGCTGCTGCTGATCGGTATGCACCAGCTGCTGAACACCTTCGTCTGGTTCCAGTTCGGCGAGTTCACGAAGGCCGACGGCAGCATCGTGCACGGCGACATCCCGCGTTTCCTGGCGGGCGACCCGACGGCGGGGCAGTTCCAGTCCGGATTCTTCCCGATCATGATGTTCGCGCTGCCCGCCGCGGCGCTCGCGATCGCCCACGCGGCCAAGCCGCACCGCCGCAAGGAGATCTACGGCCTGATGCTCTCGGTCGGCCTGACCTCCTTCGTCACCGGCGTCACCGAGCCGATCGAGTACTCCTTCGCCTACATCGCCCCGGCCCTGTACGGCGTGCACGCGCTGCTGACCGGCGCCTCGATGGCGGTCACCTGGGGGCTGGGGGTGCACGACGGCTTCAGCTTCTCGGCCGGCCTGATCGACTACGTGATCAACTGGGGGCTCGCCACCAAACCCTGGCTGATCATCGTCATCGGGCTCTGCTTCGCCGCGGTGTACTACGCGCTCTTCCGGTTCATCATCGTCAAATTCGACCTGAAAACACCCGGCCGGGAGGACGAGGCCGAAGTCGAGGACGTCACCAAGGCCTGATTCCCCGAATACCGGACCGGCGCCGCCCGGCAGCACCCGGAACACCACCCGTAAAGGCCCTCGGACCCACCGGTCCGGGGGCCTTCGGCATTTCGACAAAGGACGGAATTCCCTACCCGGCGTTCACCGAAAAGGTAATTCGGTCGCGATCCGGCCGGGCGGACGTCGGCCGGCACGGGCACCGACCACCGGCGACGACCGTCCCACCGGGCACCTCCGCGACCCTCCGGTCACTCTCAGCAGCCGCCGCCCACGCCCCGGAGCGGCCGGATCGTCCGGACCCGACCCTCACGGCGACCGCCGGAGCCGCCACGACCCGGGCGCCGCACGGGCTCGGCGCTTTTTGTTGCGCAAATAGCCAAAATCACAATCGCGACTGAAATCATGATCGTCGCTCCGCATCCAGGTTTCGATTTCATAGCGCTTCCCGGCAACAGCGCTATCCGGGGTTCCCCGACTTCTCCACCCGTGCTACAAAACTGGTCTACACCACGTGTGGTGTAGACCAGTTCGCGGTTCGGCCCCCGTGCCTTCCCCCCGACCGACCGCCATGCCGTTAGGAACCCACCCCCATGAGTCAGTCTGCGCAGGCACCGGCGCCCGCCACGGCTCCGGCCTCGCCCAGCCCCGCCAAGCAGTTCGGTCAGAACCTCCTCCAGGGTCTGCAGAAGATCGGCCGCAGCCTCCAGCTGCCCATCGCGGTGCTCCCCGCCGCCGGTCT
Organism: Kitasatospora sp. NPDC058162; assembly: GCF_042884005.1. NCBI lineage: Bacteria > Bacillati > Actinomycetota > Actinomycetes > Kitasatosporales > Streptomycetaceae > Kitasatospora > Kitasatospora sp. NPDC058162. Next base: position 106,705 of record NZ_JBHVUS010000013.1, on the reverse strand, counting down.
GCTGCTGCGTCTCGGCCAGGACGACGTCTTCGGCAAGGACGGCCTCGGCTGGGACAAGGTCGCCTCGGTCTTCGCCACGGCCGGCGGCGCCGTGTTCGACAACCTGCCGATGCTGTTCGCGGTGGGCATCGCGATCGGCTTCGCGAAGAAGGCGGACGGCTCCACCGCCCTCGCCGCGCTGGTCGGCTACCTGGTGTACAAGAACGTGCTGACCGCGTTCCCGATCACCGAGTACAAGATCCTCCCCGGCAAGGACGAAGCCGCGACCTACCAGAACCCGGGCGTCCTCGGCGGCATCGTGATCGGTCTGCTGGCCGCGGTGCTGTGGCAGAAGTACCACCGCACCAAGCTGGTCGACTGGCTCGGCTTCTTCAACGGCCGCCGCCTCGTCCCGATCATGATGGCCTTCGTCGGCACCGCCGTCGGCGTCTTCTTCGGCCTGGCCTGGGGCCCGATCGGCGACGCCATCAAGAGCCTGAACGACACCCTGATCGGGGCCGGCGCGCTCGGCGCGGGCGCCTTCGGCCTGGTCAACCGCGGTCTGCTGCCGGTCGGCATGCACCAGTTCGTGAACTCCTACGCCTGGTTCCAGACCGGTGACTTCACCAAGCCCGACGGCACCGTCGTGCACGGCGACCTGACCCGCTTCTTCGCCGGCGACCCGACCGCCGGACAGTTCATGTCGGGCTTCTACCCGATCATGATGTTCGCGCTGCCCGCCGCCGCACTGGCCATCGCCCACGCCGCCAAGCCGCACCGCCGCAAGGCCATCACCGGCATGATGGTGTCGCTGGCCCTGACCTCCTTCGTCACCGGTGTCACCGAGCCGATCGAGTTCGCCTTCGTCTTTATCGCCCCGGCCCTGTTCGTCATCCACGCCGTCCTCACCGCCGTCTCGATGGCCGTCACCTGGGCGCTCGGCGTGCACGACGGCTTCACCTTCTCCGGCGGTCTGATCGACTACCTGCTGGCCTGGAACAAGGCCACCGACCCGTGGCTGATCATCCCGATCGGCCTGGTCTTCGCCGCGCTGTACTACTTCCTCTTCCGCTTCGCGATCGCCAAGTTCGACCTCAAGACCCCCGGTCGCGAGGACGACGAGGAGATCGAGGACGTGACCAAGGCCTGACGCCGGTCCCGCCCGCTCCGAAGGCCCCGCCCACCGCCGCTCCCCCGGCGGCCGGGCGGGGCCTTCGGCGTGTCGGGATGTCCGCAGGGAGTTCCACCGTGCGGAAACGGCGGTTGACGAACCGCCGGAAGCCCTGGTCAACTGAACCGGTGAACGCCTCGTGCCCGCTGGTGACCCGCAGCCACATCGACTTCGGTCGTGTGTGGTCCGCGGCGTGTCGCGGCTGAGCCGACCCTTCACCCCGCCGCCGCCCGGCTGAGTCCCCGCCCGGCGCCGGCCGTCCTCTCCCCGCCCGTCGTGGGCTCCCGCCCGCCCACGGGCCGTCACCGCGCACCCGCGCGCGACCGCGCAGCCGCGGCCCCGCACCCGTACGGGGCCGCGGTCCGCGCGCCGCCGCGCACCTCCGCGCACCTCCGCACGAGGAAAGCCAGGCCCGCCATGCCCCGCCAGTTGCACCTCTCCGCCGCCATCGACAGCCCCGGCCGTTTCGACGCCGGGCACTACGCCGACCTCGCCCGCCTCGCCGAGCGGGGCGGACTGGACTTCGTCACCCTCGACGACTCCTTCACCGCCGAGCCGCGCCGCCCCGACGCGCTCGCCACCCTCGCCCGGATCGCCCCGCTGACCTCGCGGATCGGCCTGGTCCCCACCGTCACCACCACCCACACCGAGCCCTTCCACACTTCCATCTCGCTGAACACCCTGGACTGGGTGAGCGCGGGCCGGGCCGGCTGGCTGGTCGGCGTCTCCGGCACCGAGGCCGAGGCCGCCGCCTTCGGCCGCCGCCCGGTCGCCCCCGAGGACGAGCTGTGGGCCGAGGCGGCCGACGCCGCCGAGGTCGCCGCCCGGCTCTGGGACAGCTGGGAGGACGACGCGGAGATCCGCGACGCCGCCACCGGCCGGTTCATCGACCGCGACAAGCTGCACTACATCGACTTCGAGGGCCGGCACTTCTCGGTCCGCGGCCCGTCCATCACCCCGCGCCCGCCGCAGGGCCGCCCGGTGGTCGTGGTGCCGGTGGCCGCCGCCGACCTGGCCCGGGGCGCCTCCCCCGGCGGACGGGCCCGGGTCGACACCGCGATCCGGTACGCCGACGTCGTCCTCCTCGACGCCCCCGACCGGGCCGCCCGGCTGACCGCCGCCACCGAACTGCGGTTGCGCTCCGGCGAACAGCTGCGCATCCTCGCCCGGCTCGACGCCGCCCTGCCCGACCGGGACGCCGAACTGCGGCTGATCGCCGAACTCGCCGCCACCGGCACCGGCGTGGACGGCTTCCACCTCGTCCCCGCCGAGCCCGGACGCGACCTGACCGGCCTCGCCGAGCGGGTCGCCCCCGCCCTGCGCGCCACCGGGCTGCTGCGGGCCGGCCACTCCGGCCGCACCCTGCGCGACCACCTCGGCCTGGCCCGGCCGGCCAGCCGCTACGCCGCCACCACCCCGGGAAGCGCCACCACCGGAAACGCCCCCGCCACCCCCGCCCTCGCCGAGGTGACCCGATGACGGACCGTCCGCTCAAGCAGATCCACCTCGCCGCCCACTTCCCCGGCGTCAACAACACCACGGTGTGGAGCGACCCGGCCTCCGGTAGCCACATCGAGTTCGAGTCCTTCCGCCACCTCGCGCAGACCGCCGAGCGCGGGAAGTTCGACTTCTTCTTCCTCGCCGAGGGCCTGCGGCTGCGCGAGACCAACGGCCGCATCCACGACCTGGACGTGGTCGGCCGCCCCGAGTCGATCACCGTGCTGAACGCCCTGGCCGCCGTCACCGAACGGATCGGCCTGGCCGCCACGGTGAACGCCACCTTCAACGAGCCGTACGAACTGGCCCGCCGCTTCGCCTCCCTGGACCACCTGTCCGGCGGCCGGGCGGCCTGGAACGTGGTCACCTCCTCGGACGCCTTCACCGGGGAGAACTTCCGCCGCGGCGGCTACCTGGACCGTGCCGACCGCTACACCCGGGCCGCCGAATTCGTCGAACTGGCACGGAAGTTGTGGGACTCCGGCGACACCAGGGGCTTCGCGGACACCGGGGACGCCGAAGTGCGGCACGCCGGACGGCAGTTCGAGGTCCGGGGGTGGCTCTCCCTGCCCCGCCCGCCGCAGGGCCACCCGGTGGTCATCCAGGCCGGGGACTCCGACGAGGGCCGCGAGTTCGCCGCGGCCGCCGCCGACGTCATCTTCAGCCGCCACTCCACCCTCGCCGACGGCCAGGCCTTCCACCGCGACGTCAAGCGGCGGCTGGCCGGCTACGGCCGCAAACCCGACGAGCTGAAGATCCTGCCGGCCGCCACCTTCGTCCTCGGCGACACCGACGCCGACGCGGCCGAACGCGCCGCCGAGGTCCGCCGGGCCCAGGTCGGGCCGCAGACCACGATCAACTACCTGGAGCAGGTCTGGGGCGTCGACCTGTCCGGCCACGACCCGGACGGACCGCTGCCGACCGTCGACCCCGACCCGGACAGCGCGCTGGTCCAGGGCCGCGTCCGCCTCCCGGACCCGGCGGGCACCGCCGCGCGGTGGCGCGCCCTGGCCGCCGAGAAGAACCTGACCAGCCGCGAACTGGTCATCGAGGTGACCGGCCGGCAGTCCTTCATCGGCTCCCCCGCCACCGTCGCCGGGCAGATCAACCACTTCGTGCAGAACGACGCCGCCGACGGCTACGTCCTCGTCCCCCACCTCACCCCGGGCGGCCTGGACGAGTTCGTCGACCGGGTCGTCCCGCTGCTCCAGGAGCGCGGGGTGTTCCGCACCGACTACACCGGCCCGACCCTGCGCGACCACCTCGGCCTGCCGGTGCCCGGACGGCGCTAGCGCAACAGCCCGTAACTCAGATCTCGTACACCGCGCCGGCCCGGGCCAGCTCCACCGGGCCGGCGTACGCGGCGGCGGCGTCGCGGCGGTTGCGCTCGGCGTCCGTCCACGGCGGGATGTGGGTGAGCACCAGCCGGTGGGCCCCGGCGGCGGCCGCGTGCTCACCGGCCTCCCGGCCGTTGAGGTGGACGGCCCGGTAGGTGTCGCGGCCGTCCAGGTACGCGGCCTCGCAGAGGAACAGGTCGGTGTCGCGGGCGAGTTCCACCAGTTCGGGGCTCTCACCGGTGTCGCCGGAGTAGACCAGCGAGCGGCCGCCGTGCTCCAGCCGGAAGGCGAAGGCGTCCACCGGGTGGTTGACCTGCGCGACGGAGATCCGGAACGGGCCGAGTTCGAAGCTGCCCGGAGTGAGCGTGCGGAACTCGAACACCTCCTTCATTCCGGGGTTCTCCGGCATGTCGTACGCGCGGGCGAGCCGCTCGGCCGTCCCGGCCGGGCCGTACACCGGCAGCAGGTCGGGGCAGCCCTCGGCGCGGTAGTTGCGGGCGACCCAGTAGGCGCACAGGTCGACGCAGTGGTCCGCGTGGAGGTGGCTGAGCAGGACGGCGTCGACCTCGTAGAGGCCGGTGTACTTCTGCAGCGCGCCGAGCGCGCCGTTGCCGAGGTCCAGCACCACGCGGTAGCCGTCGGCCTCGACCAGGTAGCTGGAGCACGGCGAGTCGGCGGACGGGAAGCTCCCCGAGCACCCCACCACGGTCAGTTTCATCCGAGCCCCTCCGCCCCGACACGTCCTGGCTGCCCTTGGAAAACGGCATGGAAAACAGCATGGAAAACGGCAGGCCGGGCCGGTGGACCGGCCGGTAGCACTGCGTTGGTGTGTCGAGGGTAAGGGCGGAGCGGCACTTTGCCCCCGTCCCCGTGCCGGGCTGTGGCTGGAATCACCCAGACCGCCGGGGCGGGGGCCGCGGCGCCGGATCAGCGGTGCCGGGGGCGGTTGCGGGCCCAGCTGCGGATGGTCTCGGGGTACCAGCGGGGGTGTCCGCTGCCGTCGATCACGTCCGGTTCGGGCAGTAGCCCGTGCCGCCGGTAGTTGCGGACGGTCTCGGACTGGACGTTGATGTGCCGGGCGATCTCGGCGTACGACCAGAGTTCGTTCCTGTTCACGAAGGCACCTCCGGGGGGACGGGGGCGGACGTTCGTGAGGCAGCCTCTCCGGACGGCACCGGGGCGAAAGCCGCAGAACGGGCGTCGTAGCCGTTCCGTGACGAACCGGGAGCAACGCACGGACAAATGGCCAACCGTCACTGCCGCCACGGTGGTGGCGTTCACCACCGGCCCGGTACGGTTCGCGGCATGACTGGCATCTGGATCGTTCTCCTGCTGGCGGGCGTCGCCGTGCTGGCCGCCGTCGCGGCGGCGCTGGTCAGGCGCACCCGCCCCGCGTCACGCCCGGCCGCCCCGACCGGGCCGCGGCCGCACCCCGGTACCAAGGCCGGACCGCAGCCGCAGGAGATCTGGTGGGCGGAGGTGCCGTTCGAGGACGGCCCGGGCTCCAAGGACCGCCCCTGCCTGGTGCTGCGGGTGCATGGCCGGACCGCCACCGTCGCGAAGATCACCAGTAAGCACCACACCGAGCGCCCCGGTGTGCTGCCGCTGCCGCCCGGTTCGGTGGGCGACCGGCAGGGCCGGACCAGCTGGCTGGAGACCGACGAGCTGCGCGAGGTGCCGCTGTCGGCCTTCCGCCGCCGGGCCGGCACCGTGGACCGCCAGGTCTGGGCCCGGGCCCAGCGGGCGACCTCAGGCCGCTAGTCGGGGCAACAGTCGGGCCGCTAGGCCCAGAGCTGGCCCTGCAATGCCTCGACCGCCGCCTCGGTGGACTCGGCGGTGTAGATACCGGTGGAGAGGTACTTCCAGCCGCCGTCCGCGACCACGAAGACGATGTCCGCGCGCTCGCCGGCGGCCGCCGCCTTGCGGCCGACGCCGATCGCGGCGTGCAGGATGGCGCCGGTGGACACGCCCGCGAAGATGCCCTCCTGCTGGAGGAGTTCGCGGGTGCGGCGGACGGCGTCGGCGGAACCGACCGAGAAGCGGGTGGTGAGCACCTCGGCGTCGTACAGCTCGGGGACGAAGCCCTCGTCGAGGTTGCGCAGCCCGTACACCAGGTCGTCGTAGCGCGGTTCGGCGGCGACGATCCGTACGCCGGGGACCTTCTCGCGCAGGTAGCGGCCGACGCCCATCAGGGTGCCGGTGGTGCCGAGGCCGGCCACGAAGTGGGTGACGGTCGGCAGGTCGGCGAGGATCTCGGGGCCGGTGGTGGCGTAGTGGGCGCCCGCGTTGTCGGGGTTGCCGTACTGGTAGAGCATGACCCAGTCGGGGTGCTCGGCGGCGATCTCCTTGGCGATCCGGACGGCGGTGTTGGAGCCGCCGGCGGCCGGGGAGGGGATGATCTCGGCGCCCCACATCCGGAGCAGTTCGCGCCGTTCCTCGCTGGTGTTCTCGGGCATCACGCAGACCATCCGGTAGCCCTTGAGCTTGGCGGCCATGGCGAGCGAGATGCCGGTGTTGCCGCTGGTGGGCTCCAGGATGGTGCAGCCGGGGGTGAGCCGGCCGTCGGCCTCGGCGCGCTCGATCATGTGCAGCGCCGGGCGGTCCTTGATGGAACCGGTGGGGTTGCGGTCCTCCAGCTTGGCCCAGAGGGTCACCAGGCCGCCGTCGTTGCCGGGGACGGCGGCGGACAGCCGCGGGAGGCGGACCAGCGGGGTGTTGCCGACGGCTTCGAGCGGACTGTCGTATCGCAAGGGAGGCCTCCGGCCACGGCGGTGAGGGTGAAGAGGGGCGGCTCCCCCGCCCGGTGCGGCGGGAGGGGGAGCCTGGAGGTCAGCGGGCGCCGCCGGCCACGGCGGGCAGGATGGTGACGCTGTCGCCGTCGGCGAGGGCGGTGGAGATGCCCTCCAGGAAGCGGACGTCCTCGTCGTTCAGGTAGACGTTGACGAAGCGTCGCAGCTCGCCGCCGTCGAGCAGGCGGGCGGCGATGCCGGGGTGGCGGGCGTCGAGGTCGGTGAAGAGTTCCCCGAGGTTGCTGCCGTTGCCCTCGACGGCCTTGGCGCCGTCGGTGTAGGTGCGGAGGATGGTCGGGATGCGGACCTCGATGGCCATGGATGCGCTCCTGTGCGAGTCGTGGAGGTGGGTGGGCCGCAGCGGGCGCGGCGGGGCGGAGGGTGGCCTGGGCTCGACGCCGCCGGGAAGGAGCGGCGGGGCCCGGGCGGGGCGGCTCTCAGCGCGAGCGCGCGGGCGTACCGGGACAGATCGCGCCGGCGTGCCGGCACAGGTCGATGTGCAGGCGCGCCACGAGGCGGGTGCCCGGGGCCTGGTTGCTCACATCGACGGAACGCATGGGCTCATCGTATAGATTCCCCGGCCCGCTCGGACATGCCCGTCTCGGGATCCGGATGTTGTCGTTTCCGATGCTGAGATTCCCTGGAACGACAGGGGCCCGCCGACCGCTCGTGGCGGGTCGGCGGGCCGGGTCCAGGTGGGTGCTGGTCAGGCCGGGTAGGCCTCGACGACCTGGACGTCTTCCTCTGTGATCTCGCCGTCCACGATGCGGAACGAACGGAACTGGTAGGGGTCGGCCTCGTCGTTGCCCTCCGCGGTGGAGACCAGGACGTAGTGGGCGAACGGCTCGGAGGCGTAGCTCACGTCGGTGCGCGAGGGGTAGGCCTCGGTGGCGGTGTGCGAGTGGTAGACGATCACCGGCTCCTCGTCCAGGTCGTCCATCTCGCGGTAGAGCTTGAGCAGGTCGCCCGAGTCGAACTCGTAGAAGGTGGGCGAGCGGGCCGCGTTGAGCATCGGGATGAACCGCTCGGGCCGGCCGCTGCCGGCCGGTCCGGCGACCACGCCGCAGGCCTCGTCCGGGTGGTCGGCGCGGGCGTGGGCCACGATCCGGTCGCGGATTTCTCGGGTGATGGTCAGCATGTCGGTCAGGATGCCACGCACCGGCGGTCGGCCGCCGGGGCGTCCGAGGCCCGGTCGCCGGGTGTCCGCCAGCCGGTCGCGGCGGCGGACACCCGGGTACGGACACCCGGTCGCGGGCCCGGGGCGTCAGGCGCCGTCGCGGGCGTGCAGGTGGTCGTGGGCGGTGCCGTGGACGGACTGCGGGTTGCGGCGCTTGAGCACCTGGTAGCCGATCACCAGCACCAGCGCCCAGCCGGGGAAGACGTACAGCGAGATCCGGTTGTCCGCGTCCAGGGCGATCAGCACCACGACCATGGCCAGGAAGGCGAGGGCGGCCCAGCTGACCCAGGCGCCGCCGGGGGCCTTGAAGCTGGGCGGCGGCAGGTGGCCGGCCTTCCAGGCCTTGCGGTAGCGGATCTGGGAGATCAGGATCATCGCCCAGGTCCACAGCCCGCAGACCGTGGCGACCGAGGTGATGTACTCGAACGCCCGTGCCGGGACGAGGTAGTTGAGGACCACGCCGGCGCCCATCAGCAGACAGGAGACGGTGATCGCGAAGGCCGGGGTGCGGCGGGTGTTGAGCTTGGTGAGCTGCCCGGGGGCCTGGCCGCGCAGGGCGAGGTCGCGCAGCATCCGGCCGGTGGAGTACATCCCGGAGTTGCAGGAGGAGAGCGCGGCGGTGAGCACCACGAAGTTGATGATGCCGGCCGCGGCCGGGATGCCGATCTTGCCGAAGGCGGCGACGAACGGGCTGACGCCGGGCTGGAACTCGCGCCAGGGCACGAGGGAGAGGATGACCACCAGGGCGCCGATGTAGAACAGCGCGATCCGCCAGGGCAGCGTGTTGATGGCGCGCGGCAGGGTCTTCTCGGGGTTCTCGCTCTCGCCCGCGGTGACGCCGACGAGTTCGACGCCCAGGTAGGCGAACATGACGATCTGCAGGGTCATCACGGTGGCGCCGATGCCCTTGGGGAAGAAGCCGCCGTCCTGCCACAGGTGGGTGATCGACGCGGTGTCACCGGCCTTGCTGAAGCCCAGGGTGAGCACGCCGATGCCGATCAGGATCATGCCGATGATGGCGGTGACCTTGACCATGGAGAACCAGAACTCGATCTCGCCGAACAGCTTCACCGAGATCAGGTTGGCCGTGTAGAGGATGACCAGGAAGGTCAACGCGCTGGCCCACTGCGGGATGTCGGGCGCCCAGAACTTGACGTACACGGCGGCGGCGGTGGTCTCGGCCATGCCGGTGACGACCCAGAACAGCCAGTACGTCCAGCCGGTGACGTAGCCCGCGAAGGGGCCGAGGAACTCCCGGGCGTACTCGGCGAAGCTGCCGGAGACCGGGCGGTAGGTGAGCAGTTCGCCGAGGGCGCGCATGATCGCGAAGATCACCACGCCGGCCACGGCGTAGGAGAGGATCAGGCTCGGCCCGGACTTGGAGATGGCGGTGCCGGCGCCGAGGAAGAGGCCGGTGCCGATGGCGCCGCCGATCGCGATCATCTGGATCTGGCGGCTGCCGAGCCCCCGCTCGTAGCCCTCCTCGTCCGGTTTCCCGTCGACCACCTGGTCGTACGTCTGCTCGGCCATGGTCACCCGTCCTGGTGGGTCTCGTTTGTGGGGAGAAGTGGGGAGAAGTCGTACCACGCACGATCCGGATACCGGTGTTCATCTGAGCGATATTTGAGCATGGCCTGTGCCGGTTTGCCCGATTTATGTGAAAATACCCCGGCCGCTCGTCCACATGCTGGACGGAACGGCCGGGGCTTGCCCGAAAGCGGGCAGGATCGCCGGAGCGAGGGGGCGGCGGAGCGGGGGAAAGCGCTCCGGGATCAGTCGGTGATCGCCTCCAGCAGCGACTCCTGGAGCGCCCCGAGCCAGAGGTAGGCCATCACCAGCGGCTTGCGCTCGTCGGCGTCCGGCAGTTCGTAGAGACCCTGCTCGTCCTCCTCGGTGATCTCCAGCCGCGCCCCGAGGGTCAGCCGCAGGTCGTTGAGCGCGCCCAGCCAGCGCAGGCAGTCGGGGGCGGCCAGCTTGAGCACCCCGCCGCCGCCGAGGTCGTCCAGCGACCGGACCACCTGCAGCGCGTCGTCCCGCTTGCGGGCCCGCAGGTCGAGCTCGGTGTAGCGGCGGAACTCGCCGGAGGCGGCCCGCACCTCGGCGTCGGCCGGCTCGGCCGGGTCGCCGTAGGCGTCCGGGAACAGCCGGGCCAGCGCCGGGTCGGCGGGCGCCTCGGTCGGCCCCTCGGCGAACAGCGCCGCCAGCGGGTCGTCGCTCTCCCCGCCCGGGCCGGGGCCGATCAGCTCCAGCATCTGCACTTCCAGCGAGCGCAGGATGGAGGCCTCCACCTCGTCCAGCGCGATCGCCGCGCCACCATCGCCGGTGCTCTCGAACAACCCAGCCATCTGTATCGGTCAGCCCGTCTTCGTCGTCTTCGGCCGCGCCGCCGGACCGGCGGGCGGTCAGTCAGTTGTGCGCCGCGTGGGCGGTCAGTCGTGCTGCAGCGTCGCCCACAGGCCGTAGCCGTGCATCGCCTGGACGTCCCGCTCCATCTCCTCGCGGGAGCCGCTGGAGACCACCGCCCGGCCCTTGGTGTGCACGTCCATCATCAGCTTCCGGGCCTTGTCCTTCGGGTAGCCGAAGTAGGCCTGGAAGACGTACTGGACGTAGCTCATGAGGTTGACCGGGTCGTTGTGCACGATGGTCACCCACGGCGTGTCCGGTTCCGTCACCGGCTGCGCTTCGACCTCCGGGCGCTCGATCTCCACGGGCGCGACACTCACCGGCAGGCCTCCTCGTTGCACACTCGTCCGTTACTCCTCAAGCCCCATGCTGCCATCCGGGGGACACCCGGGCGATTCCGCCCCGGGTCGCTCGACGAGAAATCGTCACTCTGACGCTAAGTGGTAGTAGCATCATCCTCATGGACGCCACATCAGTGCGCGCGGCCGCGTCGACCGCGCTCCTCACCGACCGCTACGAGCTCACCATGCTGCAGGCCGCCCTGCGCAGCGGGGCCGCGCACCGCCGCTCCGTCTTCGAGGCGTTCACCCGACGCCTGCCCAGCGGCCGCCGCTACGGCGTGATGGCCGGCACCGGCCGGGTGCTGGACGCCGTCGAGAACTTCCGCTTCGACACCGCCCAACTGGACTGGCTGTCCGCCCAGGGCGTGGTCGACGAGGAGACCCTGCGGTTCCTCGCCGACTACCGCTTCCGCGGCGACATCCACGGCTACCCGGAGGGCGAGGTCTACTTCCCCGGCTCGCCGGTGCTCACCGTCGAGGGCAGCTTCGCCGAGACGGTGATCCTGGAGACGGTGATCCTGTCGATCCTCAACTTCGACTCCGCCGTCGCCGCCGCCGCCTCCCGGATGACCGCCGCGGCCGGCGGCCGACCGGTGATCGAACTCGGCGCCCGCCGGGCCCACGAGCAGGCCGCCGTCGCCGCCGCCCGGGCCGCCTACGTGGCCGGCTTCGCCGCCACCTCCGACCTGGAGGCCGGCTACCTGCACGGCATCCCCACCACCGGCACCTCCGCGCACGCCTTCACCCTGGTGCACGACAGCGAGCGGGACGCCTTCCGCGCCCAGATCGACTCGATGGGCCGGGGCACCACCCTGCTGATCGACACCTACGACCTGCACGAGGCCGTCCGCACCGCCGTCGAGGTGGCCGGGCCCGAACTCGGCGCGGTCCGGATCGACTCCGGCGACCTCATCCTGGCCGCCCACCGGGTCCGCCGTCAGCTCGACGAGCTCGGCGCCGAGAAGACCCGGATCATCGTCACCTCGGACCTCGACGAGTACGCCATCGCCGCCCTCGCCGCCGCCCCGGTGGACGGCTACGGAGTCGGCACCAGCCTGGTCACCGGCAGCGGCCACCCGACCTGCGCCATGGTCTACAAGCTGGTCGCCCGCGCCGAGACCCCGGACGGCCCGCTCGTCCCGGTGGCCAAGCGCGCGGCCGGCGGCAAGACCAGCGTCGGCGGCCGCAAGTGGGCCGCCCGCCGGCCCGACGCCGAGGGCGTCGCCGAGGCCGAGGTGGTCGGCACCGGGGCCGTCCCCGAGGAGCTGCGGCCCCACCTCGTCCAGGTGCCGCTGGTGCTGGCCGGCGAGACCGTCGGCCGCGAGCCGCTGACCGCCGCCCGCGAACGGCACATCCGGGCCCGGGCCGCGCTGCCGCTGTCGGCCACCCAGCTCTCCAAGGGGGACCCGGTCATCCCCACCGAGCTGATCGACTGATCCGCTCACGGATGTCCGCTCCGGGCGTCCGTTCCGACGGTGGACCGCGCGGACCGGCGGCCGGTCACAGGCCTTCCGCCCCCGCGCGCCACTCCCTAGAGTCAGCCGTAGAGTTCCCCTGGACTTCCTCCCGAGCCGTCAGGCGTTCGCGAGGACCCCTATCACCGGGGCGCACCCGCCCCCCACATCCGAGGATGCGAGCCATGCACCGGGCACTGATCGTCGTCGACGTGCAGAACGACTTCTGCGAGGGCGGCAGCCTGGCCGTCGCCGGTGGCGCCGAGGTGGCCGCCGCCATCACCGACCTGATCGCCGAGTCCTCCCCCGGCTACCAGCACATCCTCGCCACCCGCGACCACCACATCGACCCGGGCGCGCACTTCTCCGCCGAACCGGACTACGTCTCCAGCTGGCCGGTGCACTGCGTGGCCGGGACCGAAGGCGTGGGCTTCCACCCCAACTTCGCGCCCTCGGTGATCTCCGGGGCGGTCGAGGCGGTCTTCGACAAGGGCGCCTACTCGGCGGCCTACAGCGGCTTCGAGGGGCTGGACGAGAACAACCGCGGCCCGGTGGAGTGGCTGCGCGAACGGCAGGTCGACGAGATCGACGTGGTCGGCATCGCCACCGACCACTGCGTCCGGGCCACCGCGCTGGACGCGGCCCGGGCCGGCTTCACCACCCGGGTGCTGCTCGACCTCACCGCCGGGGTGGCGCCGGAGACCACCGCCGCCGCGCTGGAGGAGCTGCGGGCGGCCGGGGTCGAACTGGTCGGCGCGCCGGTGGTCCGGCCGGCCTGAGGGCTGACCCCTCAGGCCCTCTCAGACCACCATCAGCTCCACCACGTCCGTCCCGCCCGCCCGGTAGGCCTCGCGCAGCTCGCCGCCGACCGCCTCCGGGTCGGCGGCCAGCCGGGCGCCGGAGACGTACACCACCCGGATCCCCAGGTACTCCATCCGGTGCTGGCCGCCGCGCACCCAGGCGGCCTCGCCCTCGCTGACACAGCGCAGGTCCGAGTCCACCTCCACCGCGACGCCCTGCTCCGGCCAGTAGAGGTCCGGGACACCGATGTAGGTGCCGCCGCGCATCCGCAGCTCCGGGGCGACCAGCGGGGCGGGCAGCAGCCACTCGTCCACCAGCCGGTCGACCCGCTCCAGCACGAACTCCCGCTCCGCGGCGAGGAGTTCGTCCAGCGCGGCGCGGACCCTGGGCTCCCCGGTCAGCCCCGACTCGACCAGCTCGGCGGCCAACTCCCGTACCGTGCAGCGGTTCTCCGGACGGGCCACGGCCTCCCGCAGCACCTCGCGCACCGGCACCGGGGCGTCCACCGGGAGCCCCTCCGCCGTCCACTCACCCAGCGCGTCGGCGACCGCCCGGGCCACCGGGGCGCAGGCCAGGCCGTGCACCGACCGGGCCTCCAACTCCCGTTCGGTGCGCCGGATCCGCACCTCGCCGGCGTCCTTGAGCCGGCGCTGACGGGGCACCAGGACGTCCACCCCGGTCACCGCGGGCAGCCGGGGCACGGCGGCGAAGCCGTACAGCGCCAGCGCGGCCGCCCCGGTGATCACCGCGCCCTCGCGGCGGCCCTCCTCCCGGCCGTTCTGCGCCGCGTACAGCAGCGCGGCCCACATCCGCTGCTCCGGGGTGGGCTCGCCGCCCTGGAGCAGGTAGACCCTGGGCAGCAGCCGCTGCCAGGGTCCGCCGCGGCGGCAGTGCTCGGTGATGACCCGGGCCGGCACGCCCCGGGCGCGCAGCTGGCTCGCGGTGACGACGTTCTGCTGACGCTTCGCCAGCTCCTCCAGGGACGGCGGCGGCGAGGGGATCCGGTAGCTCATGCGCCCACCTCGCTACGCTCGGCGGGGGCATTCACCCATGCGCACCCCTCAACGAATCGCTCACTTCGTTCGCTCATGCGCCCACCATCCCCAACCGCCGCAGCTCGCGTGACACTGCCTGACGCACTGTTACTCAACCGTCGCGAAACCGGGATCAGCCTGCACTAAAGTCCCCATACCCTCACTCATTTGGAGTAAATGACGTTCATATGGCTATCAGCTTTGATCGAAAACGATCGCCGACCTGGTCGTCTGACCCAGAGTGATCAAGGGCATACGGCGAGGGACCCCCGGGGCGTCAATCGCGCCCCTGGGATTGCCTAGGCTTACGTCATGTCACGTGACGAGACCGCCGGCCTCCGCGCGGCCCAGCTCCGCCTCGGCCGTCTGCCCGGATACGTCCGCCGCCCGGACCCGGCCCGCCGCAGCGGTGAGAAGGGCCATACGTACAAGAAGGGCTGGGAGGTCCGCTTCACCGCCCGGAGCGAGGCCGAGATAGCAGAGATCCGCGACCTCGTGGTCGCCGCCGGGTTCGCCCCGGCCAGACCCTTCTTCAAGGGGCACCAACTCATCCAGCCGGTCTACGGCATGGCAGCAGTGCAGGCCTACCTGGCCGCTAGACAGGCGGCCGAGGAACACGCCGAGCGGGTCGAGCTCGGACGTCGACGACGGGCCGCGGGGGCGCGCACGGGCGCGACGCACACCGGAGGGGCGCACCCGGGCGGCGGGCACGCCACCGGGGCACCCGGCACCCGTCGGTGCGAACGCGAGGAGGCCGCCGCGGGAGCCGCGGCGGCGGCTGCGGCGGCGGCCGCGACAGCCGCCCAGCTGGCCCGGCGCCGGGCCGTCGAGTCCTTCCCCGCCCAGGTCGAACGCGGCAACGCCGTCGACGACCTGATCGCCCCCACGGAGGCCCGCCCGAACTCCTGACCGGGCGGCACCCTCCCGCCCAGCCCCGCGCCCCGGTCGCCGCAAGCCGCCGGGGCGCATTCGACGTGCCCGCCCCACCCGCACCGACGCAACCCCCGCAGTGAGTGCGGTTGCGCAGGCGGTTGTGCGGGCGCGGCTTCGCGCCCTGGGCGTGGACGCCGGACCCGACAGGCCCTACGGTGGCACCTCAACTGCCGTGCGACGACTGCCGTCCTACCTCCTCTGACCAGCTGCGACACGCTCGCACCCACGTCCCCGCACCACTGTGCAGCACTCCCCCCGACCGGGCCCCAGCGGCCCCCGACCGGCCCTCCACCCGGCAGTACCGCCGCCCGCGCCGCACCACCCGCCACCGGAACCGGACGCACCGCAGTGGGTTCCAGGCATTCCATCGGATTGGTCACCCAGCGCACCGAGGGCCTACCGTAGAGTGAGCACAGATGATCGACCGTCAGAAACCCATCTCCCCTTCCGAGAAGACGAGATGACCAACCGTCACGCGAGTGCCGCCGAACCTCCCCCGGGGCCCGGCGAACCGGAGGACGTACCGCTCGAGTTCGCGGCCTTCTGCGAACTCCACCGTCCCCGGTACCTCAGCTACGCCCGGGTGTGGCTGACCGAGCACGCCGACGCGGCCACCGCCGTCCAACAGGCGTTCGCCGAAATCGCCGTCCAGTGGCGGGAATTGCTCACCAGCCCCAACCCCACCGCGCTCGCCTGGCAGATCCTGCGCGGCACCGTCGCCGAACACACCCCGGAGGAGACCCCCGTCCCCGACCGCCACCCCGCCGACGACGACCTGGCGATCCTGCACTACGTCGTCGGCCTCGCCGCCCCCGAGATCGCCGACGTCATCGGCACCGACACCGCCAGCGTCGCCGGACGGCTCCGGCGCACCATGCTCCGCGAGGCCTCCGGCTGGTGAGCCGCCCGGCTGCCGGCGACCGGCGACCGGCGACCGGCGACCGGGGTCAGACCCGCTCGCCCGTCACGTCGAACAGGTGGTGCACCGGGTCGTGGATCAGGTAGCGGGCGAAGGACTCGACGGTGAAGCGCGCCCCGTCGCTGCGGTTCCCGGTCCGCCCCCACTGCTCCCCCGACACCGCCCCGAACGCCGCCGCCAGGGCCTCCGCGGCCTCCGCCAGCTCCCCGGCCACCACCCGCGGCAGCTGCTCCCGGTAGCGCTCGGCGGCCGCCGTCTCGTCCTGGTCCCAGTTCGCGAACAGCGGGCCGTCCTGGTCGAGCATCAGGTTCAGCCGGACCAGGAACAGCCGGAAGACGTCCCGGACGTGGCAGGCGTACTCCAGGTCCGACCAGATCTCCGGGCTCGGCCGACGGCGCAGCCCGTCCTCGTCCCCCGCCAGCACCGCCAGCCAGCCCTCCGCGTTCGCCCGGACCATGGCGGCGACATCCGTCGCGGCCACCGCCGGGGTGTCCAACCCGCAGTCGGGGCAGGCGCGTTCCAGCACCCAGGTCCAGTCCTTGGTGTCGGGGACGATCGCGTCGGCGGGGCTCACGAGGTGCTCAGGAGTGCTCATGGGCCCAGCATGGCCGCCCCGCACCCCGCCCCACCAGCGGCAAGGCCGCCAGCGACCGCCGAAATGCTGCCAGGCCGGCGCCCGTCCCCTCTCCGATCAGCCTTCGGCGCGCTCGTACTCCAGCCGGGCCGCCAGCAGACTGCCCAGGTTCTCCCTGGTCCAGTCGCACATCGCGTCCATCGGCCCGAGCAGCGTCCGCCCCATCGGCGTCAGCGCGTACTCGACCCGCGGCGGATTCTCCGCGTACTCGGTACGGACCACCGCGCCGTCCTGCTCCATCGAACGCAGCGACTCCGCCAGCACCTTCGCGGTGATGCCCGCCAACGGCACCCGCAGCTCCGAGAACCGGCGCGGCCCGTCCTCCAGGCAGCGGATGATCCGCCAGGCCCACTTGCGGCTGCCCAGCACCGGCACCGACTGCACCGGGCAGTCGGCCGGGAAGAAGTCCGCCGGCAGCGGCGCCGGCCCGGTCTGCGTCATGCCCCCGACCGTACCCGGAGGGCCGCTTCCGGTGAAGCCGGTTCCGGTTGGAGCCGGTTCCGGTTGGAGCCGGTTCCGGTTGGAGCCGGTTCCGTTGACGCCAGCTCCGTCGAAGCCGGTTCCGTTGAAGTAACCGGCACCCCTTGATCTACCGTCACGGCGACGACGGGCGACAGCGCCCGCCACCGACCCACCGGAGACCCCCATGACCGCCACCACCACGCCCCGGCAGCAGCACCTCGCGGACGTCATCGTCTACGGCGCGGGCGGACAGGTCGGCCGCGCCGTCATCACCGAGGCCCGCCGCCGCGGCCTCACCGTCACCGCCGCCGTCCGCGACCCCGAGCGCCACGCCGACCTCGCCGGCGACGGCGTCACCCTGGTGCGCTGCGACGTCACCGACCCGGCCGCCGTCGCCGCCACCGCCCCCGGACACCCCGCCGCCGTCAGCTCCGTCTACACCCCCGACACCCCGTCCACCGAGTTCTACCGCGCCGCCACCACCGCCCTCGTCGACGGCCTCGACCGGGCCGGCGTCCCCCGCCTGCTCAGCGTCGGCATCGCCACCACCCTGCAGACCGCCCCCGGCGTCGCCGTCCACGACGACCCCGAGTTCCCCGACGCCTACCGCACCTTCTCGCTCGGCCACTCCGCCGCCCTCGACCTGCTCCACGACTCCCCCGACACCCTCGACTGGGTCGTCGTCACCCCGCCCATGGACCTCGACCGCACCGCCCCCGGCACCGGCCGCTACCGGGTCGGCGGCCCCCACGTCCTCGGCCCCCGGATCGCCCAGGCCGACCTCGCCCTCGCCATCGTCGACGAACTCACCGCCCCCACCCACCACCGGCAGCAGATCGCCGTCGCCGAGTAGGCCCGCACGGCACGAATTCCCTGCACGAACCGGCCCCGCCCGGCATCCTGGGCACCATGGCCACGGACCTCTCAGCCCTCGCGGTGAAACCCACCCTGCACGGCCCCACCATCCGCCTCGTCCCCCTGGACGCCCGGCACACCGACCCGATGTGGGCCCTCTGCGCCGACCAGGAGACCAACCGCCTCACCGGCACCCGCACCGCCTTCACCCGCGACCGGATCGCCCAGTGGTGCGCCACCCGCGCCGACCAGCCCGACCGGCTCGACCTCGCCGTCGAAGACCCCGCCACCGGCCGCTTCCTCGGCGACACCGCCCTCACCGACGTCGACCCGGACAACAACTCCGCGGCCTACCGGATCGCCCTCACCCCCGACAGCGTCGGCCGCGGCATCGGCACCGAGACCACCGTCCTGGTCCTCCGCCACGCCTTCGCCACCGTCGGCCTCCACCGCGTCCGCCTCGAAGTCTTCGAGTACAACGAACGCGCCGCCCGCGCCTACACCAAGGCCGGCTTCACCCTCGAAGGCCGCGCCCGCCAAGCCCACCACTGGGACGACCGCTACTGGGACGTCCTCCACATGGCCGCCCTACGCGACGACTGGCTCAGCACTCACTGACCGGCCCCACCGTAGGGCGGCCGCGGCGGGTACGGCCCCTCAGCCGCCCGCCGCCGCCTCGCCACCACCGCCGCAGCCACCGACACCCCGACCACCACCACTACACCGGCCGCGATCGCCAGCCCGGTGCCATCACCGCCCCCACCGCCGGACGCGGCCCCGGGGACGACGGGCGCCGTGGAAGGACCGTCGGTCGCATCGTCGTCGTCAGGTGGGGTGCCCTTCGTCTCCGGCCGCTTCACCAACGGGTTCTCCTTCGGCCCGTTGTCCACGGCAGGATTCGGCGCAAGGGCCTTCGCAGGGTCAAGGAGCCCATAGCCGTAGTGGATGTTGGGAACGACCGTCCCGTTGGCGGGAGGGGCGGCCGACGTGATCAACCGGTGGATCACCTGACCAGCAGACAGGTCCGGATACTTGGACCGGATGAGCGCGGCGGTGGCAGAGACATAGGCAGTGGAGTCCGAAGTGCCGCTCGCCTCCCCGTAACTCGTCGAGGACTTCGCCGTGGCACGGTAGATCTTCACACCGGGCGCGACGAGCGTGGTCTCTGGACCGGCTGTGGACTTCTCCCACACAGCACCGTTGTTGTCCACCGCTCCCACGGCCACAACTCCCGGGAATGCTGCTGGATAGCTGACGTCCATGGCTCCGGTGTTACCCGTAGCGGCGACCAGCACGACGTCCTTTGAGACGGCGTAGTTGACAGCCTTGCGCAACACCGAATCGAATCGGTAGTTCCCCCCTAGGAAAATATTGACGACCTTTGCGCCGTGGTCCGCTGCGTAGCGGATAGCGTCCGCGAATCCGTGCCCTTGAGGAACGGTGCCGTCACCGTCGGTCCCCACCTTGAGTGGAAGGATCTTCGCCTTCGGGGCCAGGCCCATGACGCCTGCCTCGGCCCCGTGCCCGTGTCCCGCGATCAGGCTCGCCATTCCCGTGCCGTGACCGTCACTGTCAACGCGACCGTCCGTATTGCCGCCGGAGTGGTCGGCCCCGGGAATTACCTGCCCTGCCAGATCCTGATGATCTTGATTCACGCCGGTGTCAATCACGCCGACGACCACTCCGTCGCCCTGGCTGACCGTCCAGACCTTCGCGTCGGCCTTGAGCTTCCCCCGCTGTGCGGGAGGTGCTGGTTACCTGGTCAGAACGGGTGTGGGTGGCTCGACGGCCGCCGGTTCGGCCGTCGCCTGGTCGGCGTAGTGCTTCGCCTCGTACTCGTCGGGGCTGAGCCAGCCGAGTCGTTTCTGGATGCGGCGGGTGTTGTAGAAGCCGTCGATGTAGGCGAACGGTGCGAGGTCGGCGTCGGTGCGGGTCGCGAAGGTCGTGCGGCGGACGCACTCGGTCTTCAGGACGCTCCAGAAGTTCTCCGCGAGCGCGTTGTCGAACGAGTCGCCCACGCTTCCCATGCTCGGCTCGATTCCGGCCTTCAGCAGGCGGGTTGTGAGCTTGATGGACGTGTACTGACACCCGTGGTCGCTGTGATGGATCAGCTTCCCCGGCTCGACGGGCCGGCCGTGCAGCGCGTACTCCAGAGCGGTGAGGACCAGGTCGGCGTCCGCGCGCTCGCAGGTGTGCCAGCCCACGATCCGGCGGGAGAAGGCGTCGCGGATCGTGGCCAGCCACCACGGGCCCTCGCCGGTGGGGATCAGCGAGATGTCGGCGACCCACAGCCGGTTCGGCGCGGCGGCGGTGAAGTCCCGCTGCACCAGGTCCGGGGCGAGGCCGGCCGCCGGGTCGCGGCGGGTGAAGGAGCGGGGCCGGCGCGGGCTCACGCCCTGCAGGCCGGCCTGGCGCATCAGGCGCTCGACCCGCTTGCGGCCGACATGGGTGCCCTCGCGCCGCAGAACGGCGTGGACGCGCGGGGAGCCGTAGGTGGCGTCGGAGTCGGCGTGGATGCGGCGGATGTGCTCGGTCAGCTCGGTGTCGTGGCGCTTGCGCTCGCACGGCTCGTGGACCTCGCGGCGCCAGCGGTAGTAGGTGGAGGCGGGGATGTGCAGTTCCCGGAGGACGGGCTCGGCCCCGAAGCGGTCCTGGTGCTCGTCGATGAGCTTCAGTACCGTCGCCGGGTCGGGTCGAGCTCCTGGGCGAAAAAAGCCGATGCGGCCTTGAGGATCTCGCAGGACCGGCGGAGCTCGGCGTTCTCCTTTCGCAGAGCGGCCAGCTCCTCCTTCTCCGCGGTGGTCAGCCGGTCGTCGCGCTCGCCGCGGTCCGCCTCGTCCTGGCGGATCCAGTTGCGCAGGGCCTCGTGGTGCACCCCGAGATCGCGGGCCATCTGCCGGATCACGGGCTTCGGATCGGCGGCCCGGTACGCGGCAACGGCTCGCTGCCGCAACTCGGGCGGGTACTTCATTGGTGCAGCCATGGCAGAGGC
The DNA here is from genome assembly GCF_042884005.1 of Kitasatospora sp. NPDC058162. Lineage (NCBI taxonomy): Bacteria > Bacillati > Actinomycetota > Actinomycetes > Kitasatosporales > Streptomycetaceae > Kitasatospora > Kitasatospora sp. NPDC058162. Next base: position 85,927 of record NZ_JBHVUS010000013.1, on the reverse strand, counting down.
TCCCTTCTCACGGCCCATCAGGCCATGTCCGGCAACCTTCCGCACCTCGGGGGAACCTCAGGGCGAAAGCCCGCAAAGGCCATTGCTGATCCCTGATCTGATCAGCCAATGCCAACGGTGCTGCGGTGCCCCAAGCCATTGCACCGGCGGCAAGGGCCGCCGCACTTCGCGCCAACCAACGGCTCGCCAAACCCGGTCACCCCACTCAACGAGGCATCCCGCAGGCCACCGACCTGCGGGATGCTAATCAGCACTCAGTGACCGGCCCCGCCGTAGGGCGGCTGCGGCGGATACAACCCCTCAGCCACCCGCCGCCTCCGCCGCCTCGCCACCACCACCGCAGCCACCGACACCCCGACCACCACCACACCGGCCGCACCGGCGCCGATCACCAGCCCGGTGCCATCACCACCCCCACCGCCGGACGCTGCCCCGGGGACGGCCGAGGGCTGGTCGGTCGCGTCGCTGTCGTCATCGCTCGGCGGTGTGCCCAACGACTCAGGCCGGTTCGCGAGCGGGTTCTCCTTGGGTCCGTTGTCCACGGTCGGATTCGGCTCCAACGCCTTCGCCGGGGCGAGAACCCCATAGCCGTAGTGGACGTTGGGCACCACCGTCCCGTCCGGCGGAGGCGTGGCCGATTTGATCATCCTGTTGATCACCTGCCCTGCGGACAGGTTCGGATACTTGGACCGGATGAGTGCAGCGGTGGCGGAGACATAGGCAGTGGAGTCGGACGTGCCGTTCCCGATCGCATAGCTCGTCAGGGACTTCGCCGAAGCATGGTAGACCTCCACGCCGGGTGCCAGGAGCGTGAGCTCGGGACCAGGCTTGGAGCTGTCCCACACAACCCCCTTGGCGTCTGCCGCCCCGACGGCCACGACCCCGGGGAAGGCGGCCGGATAGTTGACGCTCAGGTCTGCGCCGCTGTTGCCTGCTCCTCCGACCAGGACAGCATCCTTTGACACCGCGTACGCCACAGCCTTTCGGACCTGCGAGTCGTAATGAAACGGTCCCCCGATGGACATGTTGATGACTGTCGCACCGTGGTCCACCGCGAAACGGATTGCCGCCGCGAGATCGTTCTGCTCGGGCATGGGGTCGCCATTGCTCGTCCTCACCTTCACCGGCAGGATCTTCGCTTTGGGAGCCAGACCCATCACTCCGGCCTGCGCACCGTGCCCGTGCCCTGCGATGAGACTCGCCATGCCGGTGCCGTGGCCGTCAGTATCCGTGCGACCGTCCGACTTGGCGCCGGAGAAATCGGCTCCGGGAAGCACTTGCCCCGTCAGGTCCTGGTGCTCCGAATTCACCCCGCTGTCGATGACCGCGACGACGACACCCTCGCCTTGGCTCACCGGCCAGACCTTCGTCTCGGCCTCGAAGATCTTCAGGGCCCATTGCTTGTCCCTGATCTCATCAGCCGACGCTGCCGGTGCGGCAACAGCCCAGACCAATGCCCCAGCGGCAAGGACCGCCGTACCACGTGCCAACAGGCGGCTCGCCAAACCCGGTCACCCCACTCAACGAGGCATCCCGCAGATCACCGACCTGCGGGATGCGATCAGATCACCCGTCCGTTCGCGGACCGGCCTCATTCCACCACGTTCGGATTGGCCGGCGTGTCCGACGCCCAGGTCTCCTCGTCCTCGACGAGGTAGTCCGGCCGCTTGCCGTCCTTCCCCTGGTCCTTCTTGCGGCGCTGTGCCTCACTCATCGGGATACCAGGAGACATGACGCCCGTACTCCGGGCTCCGGCTTCTGTTCCCAAGCGGCTACGAGCGCCCAACCCGGATCCGCCCTCCGTGAAGGCCTGCTTGCCCCGTGCTCCGGGACCGGGAGGCGCCGTCTCACCGACGGCTCCACCGGGCCGGGCCAGTGGTCCACCAAGCTGTTTGGCGACGGATGCTCCTCGCCCCCCGGCTCCGATGCCCGGATAGACCTCGCCACTGGCACCACCGCCTCGGCCTCCGCGGGGATTCGGCCCCTCCACCGGCGCCGTGCCACTGGAAAAATCCTTACTGCCAAGGCCCGGGCTGACGGGCGGGCCCTGCACCATCGGTCCTGCATGGCTTGCAGCCGTCTGCCCACCACCGCCACCGATCGGTCCGCTGGTAGGAGGCACGGTCGACGGAACATTCACACCGGACGTCTGGGTCCCGGAGGTGGCCGGGCTCGGCACACTTCCGCTCTGGCCGGGCACCGGAGTACCCGAGATTCCCGCGCCCGGAGCACGCCCCGTGGTGGTCGGCGACTTCGAGGGCGGCTGCGCCACTCCCCCCTTGATGCCGGCATCGGTCGGAGCCACCGTGCCCTTGGGCGCGGAACTGGCCACCATCGATGTCTGGGAGGTCCTAGGCCGCGTCGGCGCGGCCACGACCGACGACCGCGCCGACGTTCCCCCGGCCCCGAACGACGCGCCTGAAACGACTGCAGCCACTGCGGCCGCCGACCCCGTCGGATCACCCTGCGGGCCCGCATCGCGGCTATCCTCAACCGGCGGCCGTTGAAGCGACGACGGAGCCTTCAAGGCTGGCGTCGCGACGCGGTAGTGCATCGCGAGGGTCTGCATCACAGCCGCCGCTTCGGCTTTCTTGGCGTCGGCGACCTGGATGTGGTCGTCCTCGGTGCTGAAGAAGTCCCCGACCTGGTCCTTGACCTTGTCCCAGGTGTCCGGTTCCTCCGGCATGGTGCGCTTCGCCGTCGCCATCGCCTCGGACATGTTGTGCAGCGTGTTGGCCGCGTCGTTGGCGTACGCGGCGGCGTCGTTGATGTTGGCGGCGAGGGTGAGCATCGAGGTGTGGAAGGAGTCGCTGGTGGTGCCGTCCCAGGCCGTGGCCGCCTCGGTGCTCACGTTGGTGAGGGTCTTGCGGATCTCCTTGAGGGTGGTCGCCGCCTTGCGCCAGGGGTCGCCGGCGGCCATCACCGCGCCGGGGTCGAGGGCCTGTGCCATCTTGCGGAGATCGGCATGGCTGTACTTGGTGAAATCGGTGTAGGTCACGGGTGGTTCACCTCCGGTCAGGCGATCGGTCAGATGGTGGCGTTGCCGCGCTGGGACGGGACCTGGTTGGCCTGGTACGCGGTCTCACTGGTGGCCGAGGGGGCGGCCACGGACCAGCCGTCGCTGGACAGCTTGAGCTTCTTGCTCACGTGCTGGTCGTGCTCCTCGTAGTTGGTCGCGGTGAGTTCGGCCTTCTTCTGGGCCTGATCAACCGCCTGCTGGAGCTGATTCAGCACGTCCCGCAACGCGTCCCGCATGGTCCCGTACCGGTCGTGGATCTCGGTGGCCTCGGCGAAGGTGCCGAAGGCGGTCTTGCCGAGGCCGGTGCGCCCGTGGGCGGTGTTGCCGTTGGCGTCCTTCTCGAATTCCTTGAGCAGCAGCCGTACTTGGCCGGCGAAGGTGCGCAGTTGCTCGATCTCGACGCGGTAGCCCTGGTTGGCTCCGCCGGTCGAGCCGGTCCCTGTTCCCATTGCGGCGCCCCCCGTGCGTCCGTTCCTGGTGTTCGGGGCCCGGGCCCCGGTGTCTCATGTCTAACACACCGGGCCGGAATCCCGCCCGGTGCACGGTCAGTTCGCGGGCGTCCTGGTGCGCAGGGCCTCGGTGAGGGCGCGGCGGCAGAGGGAGTCGGCGTGCCGGGTGGTCTCGGGTTGGCGGTAGCGGCGGGCGAGGTCGAGGGTGGTGCGGACGGCGGTGTCGAGGCCGATGCGGTGGCCGACGGAGACGTAGACGGGTTTGATGCCGGGCTGGGTGCGGACCGCGCGGCCGACCTCTTCGCCGGTGGCGGGGTCGGTGAGGGGGGTCCAGGAGCCGCGGCCGGGGTCGGGGTCGTGGTGGTCGAAGGTGAAGGGGGTCTTGGCGACGCCGAGGGTGCGCAGTCCGGTGAGGACGCCGAGGTGGCTGGCGAGGCCGAGGCGGCGGGGGTGGGCGAGGCCGTAGCCGTCGCAGACGACGGTGTCGGGGGTGCGGGTGAGGGCGGCGAGCGCGTCGAGGACGGCGGGGAGTTCGCGGAAGGCGAGCAGTCCGGGGACGTAGGGGAAGGCGATCCGGCCGACGGCGGTGGCTTCCTCGACGACGTCCAGGGTGTCCCGGTCGAGGAGGACGGCCGCGGCGACGACGAGGTCGTGGTCGTCGTCGTAGGCGACGTCGACTCCGGCGATGAGCCGGTACGGGGTGTCGTCGTCCTGGGCCCGGACGAGCGGGCGCAGTCGTTCCTGTTCGGCGAGCGCCTGGGCCTCGGAGGTGGGCCAGTCGGCGGGGATGGGCACGGTCGGTTCCCCCGGTCTGCGTGGTGTCGGACGGGTTCCACCGTACCGAGGGGTGCGGACGACCCCGGGGTGAGCCCGTGCGCCCCCTGTGCCCCCGACCTCGCGGGCTAGCCTGGTCGTGCCGAACTCCCTTGCCGGGTAGGACTTCTGGCACCGGCAGCTTTCCCGCCCGTTTCCCCCGACGTGCGAAGGACCCCCGCCATGCCACGTCCGTCCGCCGCCCAGTTCTGTCTCGGCTCGTTCACCGTCGTCGCCACCACGGTGGCGCTGCTGGCCGTATCGGGCGCCTCGGGCGTCCTGGCGGTCGCGGTGCTGGTGGGGTTCGCGTTGGCGCTCGGCACCGTGGTGACGGTGCTCTCGGCGTCGGTCTCGTCCCGCCCGTCGGCGGTCGCGGGCCGGCCGGGGGCCTCTCCGGCCGCGGCCGGGCGCGAGTACGCCCGGCAGCGCTGATCCGCCGCCGGGCGTCGTCGTCCCGCTGCCGCGGTTAGATCTCGGTGGTGACCACGACGGTTTTGGCGGCCTTGTCGTGGAGGCATTGCCGGTAGGGCTTGTCGAAGACGCCGAACAGGCCGTCGATGATCCACCACAGGCCGGCGCAGCAGAGCACGGCCGGGAGGATGTAGACGGCGGCCCTGGTCCAGGCGGCGGACTGGGTGGGCGGGTTGCCGTCGAGCAGCATGGCGACGCGGATCTTCATGGCCTTCTTGCCGAGGGTCTGGCCGTCCCGGCTGAGCATCAGGGCCTCGTAGACGAGGTAGACGGCGCAGCCGAGCCAGAAGGCCTCGGTGGTGCCCTCGCGGGTGCTGAGGTCGACGAAGGGGCCGATGACGATGACGCCGATGGCCTGCATCAGGACGTAGTCGATGAGGCGGGCGATGATCCGCTTGGGCCAGGTGCCGATCGGCGGCATGCCGGGGACGGGGCCGCCGCTGGGGGCGCCGTACGGGTCGGGGCCGGGGCCGGGCGGGGGTTGGTCGTACGGGTTCTGACCGGGGGTCGGCCCGCCGTAGCTTCCCTGGTAGGCGCCGGGGCCCCCGCCGGCCGGAGTGCCGATCGTGGCGTCGGACCGGGCGTCGGCGGGTGCGTCGGTCGGGGTGGGGCGTGGCGGTTCGCCGTCCGGCGTGCCGCCGCCCGGCGCGGGGGGCTGCTTGTCGAAGGAGGGCTGACCGCCCCCCTCCGGCTGGGGGCCTGAGGGGTCGTGGGTGCTCATCCCCCGAGTAGAACATCGCGAATTCTCAGCACTTGGAACATTTTGTCCGTTTTGCTGGGCTCAGCTGCGGACCACCCGGGTCCGGGCCGCCCGGTCCTGCCAGCCGCGCCGCGCCGGACGGTCGACCACCGGCCAGACGAGGCCGAGCAGCAGCACGGTGCCGAGCTGTCGGACGAACCAGCGCAGCAGCGAACGACCGAGGCTCAGCCGGGTCCGGCCGCCGGGGGCGTGGGCGTCCACCACCCGGATCCGGGCCAGCCGCTTGCCGAAGGTCTGGCCGGTCCGGGCGACCGGCAGCACCTCGTAGACCAGGCTGGCGAACACCAGGATGGCGAGCAGGGCGGCCGCCTTGGCCAGCACCACGTCGTCGACCAGCCAGACCTGCACCTGGCGGCGGGTGAGGGAGCTGGCCATCTTGGCCTGGTCGAGCTTCTGCTGGAGGTGGTCGGAGACCGAGCTGCCGAGCGGGATCCCGGCCGCGACGGCGACCACCAGCAGCACCGCGGTGTCCACCGCCCGGGCCGCCAGCCGCCGCCCCAACCCGGCGGGGACCGGGGGTGCCGCTCGGCGGCGTACGGCGGACTCCCGGGCCGGCCGCACCACGGGCAGCGCACCGGCGGGGGCCGCAACCGGTACGGGCTCCGGGGCCGGGACCGGGACCGGGGCCGGGACCGACGGAGCCGCCGTACGGACCGGCGCGACCCCGCGCACCGCCCCGGACGCGGCCACCTCCTCGACCACTCCCCCGACCACCGCCCCGACCGCTCCCCCGGCCACCTCCCCGGCCACCGGCACCGCCGCCTCGCGGACCGTGCCCGCCACGGCGGGTGCGACCGCCACCGCCACCTCCACGGCAACCGCAGCGCGCTCCGCCTCCGCGCGCCCCTCTTCCTCGTCGAGCGCCCCCGGAAGCACCCCCCAGGACACCCAGCGCGGCGCCCCGCCCGTCTCCATCAGACCCCGCTGCGCCCGCGGATCGGCCTGCCAGCCGGAGTCCCCGGGCAGCCCGGGCGCCCCGCCCGGGCTGCCCGGGGACTCCTCCGCCACCGGTTCGACGGTCCGGAACACCGGCCCGCCGATCGCCTCGGCGACCCGCGGCCCGACCACGAAGGACGCCCCGCCCGTCGTCTGGTCCAGGTACACCGGCCCGGTGTCCCCCGCCGCCGGAACCTCCCGCACGTCCCGCGCCTCCCGCACCTCCCGCAGCTCCAGCGCGGGCGACAGCGCGGGCGACAGCGACGGCGACGAGGCCGACACGGGCACCGGCGACTCCGACCGCGCCTGCGGCACCGGCACCACCGGCGGGGGCACCGCCCGCGCCGCCGCGACGTCGGGGACGGGCCGCCGGGTGGCGTACCGGGGCGGCTGCAGCACCTCGCCCTGGACGGGGGCGGGCCGGCTGGTGCCCGGCACCCAGGCGGAGCCGCCCCAGTACCGGACGAAGCCGGGGATGGAGGGGTCGGGGTAGTAGCCGGGCTCGGGTGCGACGGCCGGGTCGCCGTCGGCGGCGAAGGGGCGGTCCGTCATGGGGGTCTTCTTTCCTGTCGGGTCCCGTCGGGTCCTGACGAGGGCCGTTGAGGGGCGGGCCGGGCCTCGGCAGATCGAACGATCGGAACGTCGTCGGAACAGGTCGGGCCGAACGCACCCGGCCCCGGCACGCCCGCGCACACCCCGGGGCGCTCGAGGCGCTCGGGACGCTCGGGACGCGTGGGGGCGACACCGAGGGCGGACAGTCGTCAGGCAGTCACAAAGGGTAGTACCTCGCCGGAGTGCCCACGGGAAGTTGGCGATTCCCCGGACAGCGGCGGGCCTCCCGGGGTAGGGAGCCGGGCGCGCGACGGGCATCCGCGCGCCGCAGCGCCGGCGGTTCACCACCCCGCGATGAACTTCCCGGAGAAATCCCGGAAACGTGTGTAAGAACCCGCGTGGACCGCCCTCTCAAAGGTCACAGGGCCCGGAAGCGGGCACGAACCGAAGGCAGAGAGGAAGACGATCATGGACCGCCCCGTCAGCGTCGTGGAGCACGAGCTGGAGCTGAACCTGGTGCTCTCCCCGGAGCACAGCGTCCCCGTCCCGGCCCGGCTGACCTACGGCAGCCACGACCCGTACGCCGTGTACATCACCTTCCACCTGGACACCGGCTCCCCGGTGACCTGGGTGTTCGCCCGCGAGCTGCTGGTCGAGGGCACCTTCCGCCCGTGCGGCCAGGGCGACGTGCGGATCTGGCCGACCCGCTCGGGCCGGCGCAGCGTGCTCTGCATGGCGCTGAGCTCCCCCGCCGGGGACGCGCTGCTGGAGGCGCCGCTGCCGGCCGTCGCGGCCTGGCTGGAGCGGGCGCACCGGCTGGTGCCGCCGGGCAGCGAGCTGGCCGCCCTCGACATGGACGGCTCGCTCGCCGAGCTGCTCGCGTAGGCGTGCGGGTCGTGCGCCGCAGCGTGCACTGGACCGTCCAGCAGCACCAGCACGCGCAGGAGCAGGAGCGGAAGCAGGAGCAGAGCAAGCAGACGAGCAGGAGCAGTGACGGCGCCCCCGCCGGCTCAGCGGGCCGCGGGGGCCTGCTGACGACCGCGGGTGGCGTCCGGGCCGCCGCCGTCGCGCTGTCCGGGCAGCCGGACCAGCGGGGCGCCGGCGGAGCGCCGCCGTGCCCTTATCCGGACGGCGGCGACGAGCAGGAAGCAGAGTCCGACCCACGGATAGATCGAGGTGGGCAGCTGGCGCAGCGGTGACATGTGGAGCACGGCCGCGCCGAGCGGCTTGGCGGCCCACATCGCGAAGGACAGGAAGGCCAGCAGGGTGGCCCAGAACGCGGCCCGCCAGCGCAGGCGGCGGACGCCGACCGGGCGGGCGTGCTCGACGGAGGCCTCGGCGGCGAGCAGCACCAGCACCGGGACGCACCAGACCCAGTGGTGGGTCCAGCTGATCGGCGAGATCAGCACGGCCGTGACGGCGGTGACGCAGACGCCCCACGCCTCGGCCCGGGGCAGCCAGCGGCCGCTGCGGACGGCCCAGGCGGCGACGGCGAGTCCGGCCAGCGCGACCAGGCCGGCCCCGAGGGTGGCGAGGAAGCCGGGGTCGGCGCTGTGCAGCAGGCGGGCGAAGGCGCCGCGCAGCGACTGGTTGTCGACGATCTCGGTCTTGCCGACCCGGGAGGAGTCGTAGAGGTACTTGGTCCAGAAGCCCCAGGTGGCGTCGGGCAGGAAGAGCGCGCCGAGCAGGAAGGTGCCGAGGAAGGTGAGGCCGGCCGTGAAGGCGGCCCGGACCCGGCCGGTGACCAGCAGGTAGACGGCGAACAGGCCGGGGGTGAGCTTGATGCCCGCGGCGATGCCGATCGCGACGCCCTTGCTGCGGTGGCCGTCGGACCGGGTGAGGTCCCAGAGGATCAGGCAGGCGAGCGCGAGGTTGATCTGGCCGTAGCGGAGCGTGGTGAAGACGGGTTCGAGCCAGACCCCGAAGCCGGTGATCAGCACCACACCGATCGGCCGGAGCTCGCGGCGCGGCCAGCCGACCAGCTTGAAGGACAGGTGGGCCAGCAGGGCGAGCAGTCCGAGGTTGCCGAGAGTGATCACCACCCGGAGGACGGGGATCGGGAACCACGTGGTCGGGACGAACAGCATGGCCGCGAACGGCGGGTAGGTCGCGGGGAGGTTCCACTCGGTGACGCGCAGCGCGTACAGGTCGGTGCCGTTGGCGACGGCCGCGCCCTCGGCCCGGTAGACGATCATGTCGACCATCGAGGTGTGGACGAAGTGGCGGACCACTGCGTACACGACCAGCGACAGCAACGCCAAGGACGAGGCGACCAGCATCGGACGGCGGGGGGCCTCACGCAGTGCGCGCACGGGGGCACCCAGCGCGACGCGCAGCCGGTCCGACAGGGGGGCGGGCGACGGGGCGGGTACGGTCCCCACCGGGCTGCGCTCGTCTTGCACCGCTGTCACTGTCCACTCCGTCCACCGCTCGGCCAACCAGCGACGATACCGGATGCGACCGATCCCGTCCTGGGCACGATCGACTACGCAAAGTAACGAGGATGCCCCGACCGACCGTGCTCGGCTGCGGGCTGAGCACGGGCGGTCGGGGCGGTCGGCAGGCCCGGTCGGGCCGGTCAGGGGTCCCGGACAGGGCGGTCGTGAAGCCCGCCGGGCAGCGGGCGCTCAGCCGGTGTAGCCGCCGAGGGCCCGGGTGAAGTCCAGCGGCTGCTGGACGATGCTGCTGCAACTGGCGTCCGCGTAGGCCTTGGCCCCGCCGTCGCAGGCCTTGTCCCGGGTGCCGGACCACATGGCCAGCCAGGCGAGGTGCTTGCCGGCCGCGAAGTCGGCGAGCTGCTTGGCGTCGGCCACCGTGAAGACCTCGCTGGCGACGTCGTTGACGCCGATCATCGGGGTGACCGCGACCTTGCGCCAGGCGGCCGCGTCGTCCAGTCCCAGCACGCTCTTGACCTGGGCCTGGGTGGCGGTGGCCGCGGCGATCGCGTAGGTGCCCATCCGCCCCTGCGGGTTGGGGGCGACGCCGTCGCCGAAGTCCATCGCCATGATGTTGACGGCGCCGATCGCGACGCCGGCGGCCTTGGCCCCGGCGACCAGGTCGACGCCGTCCTGGGTCAGGCCGGAGGGCAGCGCGGGCAGGGTGAAGGAGACGTCGAGGGGCTTGCCCTTGGCGGCGGCGTCGCGCTGGAGCTGCGCGACGGCCTGGGCCCGTCGGGTGTTGGCGGCGGCGTCGGCGATCGCGCCGCCCTCGACGTCGAAGTCGAGCCTGGTCACGCCGTACGCGTCGATCACCTTGCCGTACGCGGCGGCCAGGTCGGCGGCCGAGCCGCAGGCGAGCGCCAGCTCGCTGCCGTTGGCGCCGCCGAAGGAGACCCGGACGTCGCCGCCGATCGCGCGCAGTGCGCCGATCTGGGCGGCCACCGCGTCGGCGGACAGGTCGCTCACCCCGCCCCACTTGGGCACGCAGCCGCCGCCGGAGACCACGAAGGCGAGGTTGAAGTTCTTCACGCCGGTGGCCTTGGCGGTGGCGACCAGGTCATAGGGCGGGTAGAGCGAGGTGTCGACGTACGGGGCAAAGCCGCCCCCGGCGCCGGCCGGGGGTGCGGGCACACCGGTCGCCGTGGGGGTGGCGGTCGGGGTGGGGGTGGTCGGCTTCGCAGTGGCGGTCGCGGTGGGCTTCGCGGTCGCGGTCGCGGTGGCCGTGGCGGTGGCGGTCGCGGTCGCGGTGGGCGAGGTCGGGCCGGTGGGCGTGACCGTGGGGGTGGTGGTCGGCCGCCCGGACGGGGTGGGCGCGGGGCCTTCGCCGGCCTTGCAGGAGGCGTCGTCGATGAGGCAGTTCCCGGGCTCGGCCTGGGCCGCTCCGGCGCCCTGGGCGACGAACCCGACCACCACGCTCTTCCCGGGGTCCAGCCGCTTGCTCCAGGCCTCCGGCTTGACGGTGACGTGCTGCCCGTCGACGGTGAAGGTGGCGTTCCAGAGCGAGTCGATCTTCGCGCCGGCCGGCAGGTCGAAGCTGAGCGTCCAGCCGTCGATCGGGTCGGCGGCCGGGTTGGTGACCAGGTACTGGCCGGTGTAGCCGGAGTCCCAGCTGCTGGTCCGGCTGTAGACGGCGCCGAGCGAGGCGGCGCTGGCCGAGGAGGCGAGTGCCACGGCCCCGCCCGCGACCAGCGCGGCGACGACCGCCGAGGCCCCGATGATCGTCCCCTTGCGGCTGCGCCTGCGGTGGCCGGAACGGCGGGTGGGTCGGGTGGTCATGGCGCGTTACCTCCGCGGGTGCCTGCGGTCGGCACCGTTGCCGGTGCCTGCGGTCGGCCTTCGTCCGGACGGGCCGCGCAGGGGTGCGCGGGGACGTCCCGGGCGGCCGGCCCGGCTCGGTCGGGTGACCGGCGGGACCGACGCTAGCCGGGCCCGGGGGCCGCGAGCCGCGGGCTGAGCGAGGGGTGAAGGTCCCTTAGGCCGCAGTTAAGGAAGAGCCCCGCACGGGAGGGGCCCGAACGGGAGGGGCCGCACGACCGCCCCCGACTCACCGTCACCTCGGGAACAGCGCGCCCCGCGCCCGCCGCCGGCCGGCCCGGGCGGGCGGGCCCTCCGCCGGGCGGGTGCGCAGCCGCAGCCTGGTCTCCGCGCCGCCGAGCACGGCGGAGCGGCCGAGTGCGAGGTCCCCGCCGGTGGACTCGGCGAGCTTGCGGACGATGTCCAGCCCGAGGCCGGTGGAGCCCTCCCCGCCGTGGCCCTCGCCGCGCTTGAGGGCGGCGGCCGGGTCGCTGTAGCCGGGGCCTGCGTCGCCGACCAGCACGATCACCGAGGATTCGGTGGCCAGCACGTCCACCGAGAAGGCGGTGCCGACGACGGTGTGCCGGAAGACGTTGCCGAGCAGGGCGTCGACGGCGGCGGCCAGGTCGCCGCGCTGGACGGGGACGGGTGCGGGCCGTTCGGCGCCGGCCAACTGCCAGCGGCGGCCCTCGTCCTCGGCCAGCGCGGACCAGAAGCCGACCCGTTCGCGGATCACCTCGGCGGCGTCGCAGCCGACCGCGACGGCGGGCGCGTCCTCGGGGGCGCGGCGGGCGGAGCGGATGATCTGGTCGACCTCGCGCTCCAGTTGGGCGACCGCGTGCCGGGTGGCGTCGGCCGCGTCGCCGTCGCCGAGCGAGGCGGCGTTGAGCCGCAGCACGGTCAGCGGGGTGCGCAGCCGGTGCGACAGATCGGCGGCCAACTCACGTTCCGCCGCGAGGAGTTGGACGACCCGGTCGGCCATGGCGTTGAACGCGTGGGCGGCTTCGCGCAGTTCCTCGGGGCTGCCGTCGACCTGCTTGCCCGCGACCGGGACGCGCACCGCGAGGTTCCCGGCGCCGAGCGAGCGGGCGGCGGTGGCGAGCCGGCGGGCGGAGGCGACGATCCGGCCGCCCATCCGGTCGGCGACCAGCACCGAGAGGGCGACCAGGCCGAGCGCGACCGCGGAGAGCACCAGCCAGGCGGTGGAGACGCCCCGGGTGAGGTCGCTCTCGGCGACGAACACCTCGACCACTGCGGTCCGCCCGGTGTCCACCGCGACCGGCTGGAGCAACGCGTAGCCGCCGGGCACCGCGACGGTGAAGGCCCGGCCCTGGCCGCCGGCCGTGGCCACGTCCGCCGCCGCGGCGCGCCCCTCCCCGATGGTCGGGCCGCCCGGCGCCGCGGAGTCCCCGGCGGCCGGCGCCCCGGCGGGCACCGGCAGGTGCACCGCCATCCGCCCCTGGGCCCCCGCGTCGGTGCTGGCCAGCGCCCGGTTGATGGCGTCCTGGTCGGTGGTGATCGCCAGGGCCGGGCCGAGGGCCGCGGCCTGCCGCTCGGCGGCGGTGAACGCCCGGTCCCGGGCGGTCTGTTGGACCATCAGGCCGAGCGGGATGAGGAAGGCCAGCGCGACCATGGTGGTCCCGGCCACCGCGGCTTTGATCAGGGCCCAGCGGAGCGAGTGCGCGAACCGCTTCATGTCCGGTGCTCCGCCGGGCCGGCCGGGCCTGCCGGGTCCGCGGTCGCCTCCAGCCGGACTCCGACGCCCCGGACGGTGTGCAGGTAGCGGGGGTTGGAGGCGGTCTCGCCGAGCTTGCGACGCAGCCAGGAGAGGTGGACGTCGATGGTCTGGTCGCCCCCGTAGGTCTGCTGCCAGACCTCGGCAAGGATCTCCTTGCGCGGTACGACCACGCCGGGCCGGGCGGCCAGGAAGGCGAGCAGGTCGAACTCACGGCGGGTCAGGTCGAGCAGCCGCCCGTCCAGGACGGCCTCGCGCCGCTGGACGTCGATGGCCAGTCCGCCGACCCGCAGCACCTGGGCGACGGGGGCGGCGCCGCTGCCGAGGCGGCGCAGCACGGCGGCCATCCGGGCGCTGAGGTGCTCCCCGGAGAAAGGTTTCACCAGGTAGTCGTCGGCGCCGTCGTTGAGCAGTCGGACGATCTCGGCCTCGTCGTCCCGCGCGGTCGAGATGATCACCGGGACGTTGGTCAGCCCCCGGATCATCTTGAGCGCCTCGCTGCCGTCCAGGTCGGGCAGGCCCAGGTCGAGGATCACCAGGTCGCAGCCGACCTGGGCGACCTCCCGCAGCGCCTCCAGGGCCGTGCCCACACTGCGGACCGCGTGACCGGTGTCGGTCAGGTGGCGGATGAGTGCGGAACGTACGAAGGGGTCGTCCTCGACCACGAGCACTGTTGCCATGGCCCTGCACGGTACGCCATCAGCGGGCAGTGGTCTGTACCTCGGGGGTGGGTCCGGACGGGCTCCGGACACGGTGCAACTCCCGCCCGTGCAGGGCCCGTCCCCGCCCACCGGGAAATACGGCAGGATGTGCGGACGATGCGGAACGGACTGGTACAGCTCTGTGCCTGGGCGGCCGCCACCGGGGCGGCGGTGGCGCTGTCCTGGCTCGGCGTGCACGCCGTGCTCGCCGGAGCCGCGTCCGAGCGGCCCACCGCGCTGCCGCTGCCCTCCCCGAAGGCCGACGGCACCCCGTTCGGCGTGACCGCCGCCCCCGGCCGCGCGCCGACCACCGACGCCCCGGCCCCGCCGGTCTCCCCGAGCACGACCCCGACCACGACCCCGACCGCGGGCGGCGCCACCCCCGCGCACGCCCCGGCCGGCACCCCGACGGCCCCGCCGACCCGGAAGCCCACCACCGCCACGTCCACGGTGAAGAGCTACCCGATCCCCGGCGGCCGGGTCGCCCTGGACATCCGCGCCGACAGCGCCTCGCTGGTCTCCGCCACCCCGGACCCGGGCTGGCAGATGCAGGTCTGGAACGGCGACCAGTGGATGCGGGTGGACTTCACCAAGGACAACCAGGCCAACTCGGTCTTCGTCTCCTGGAACGGCCACCCGCCGATCGTGGAGACGGCGATCCGCTGACCCGCCGCCGCGCGCGCCGAGAACGCCACCACGGCCCGCGCCCCCACCGCGGTCACCACCCGGCGAAGGGCTCGTACCCCGGCAGGTACGGCCCCGCGTACCCCGCCCGGTCGACCAGGGTGTGCCGCGAGCCGCCCGGCACCGCGATGGTGGCCAGCACCACCGAGCCGAACCGGTCCCGCACCTCGTACGGCTCGGCCAGCGACAGTGCGCCCCGGTCCACGGCGTAGTCGTACGCGTAGTGGACGTCCGGCACGCCCACCGCGAGGTCCAGCACCCCGTCCCCGTACCGGTCCAGGTGCGCCGCCAGCTCCCGGCCGCGCGGGCCGATCACCTGCACCGGCGAGGTGAGCACGATCCGCGTCCCGGGCCCGGCCAGCACGTACGAGACCGCCTCCGGGTCGCCGGTCTCCGGCCCGGCGTACGCGGTGCAGCGCAGCCCGAGCGCCGCCCGGTAGCGGCGGGCCGCCCGTTCCGCGTCCGCGACCACGAAGACCACCGCGTCGGCGCGGCCCGTCGGCAGCGGCCCCGGGTCCTCCGGCCCCCCGGCCGGGCCCGCGGCGAGCAGGACGGTTTCGGCGGCGGTGTCGGTCATGACGGCCCTCCCGGTAGGCGTACGGACCACCCGGCACCCGGGGTGGGGCCCGGGGCACGGGATCGTGGCTGGAGGGTGGCGCCGGGCCGACCGCCGCGCAACTGTTCCGTTTCATCCTGGTCAAGCTGCGCCCCGGAGCAGGAGAATCGGCGGCACCGCTGTACAGAATGCCCACCGGAGGACCGAGCCGCGATGCCCCCCGCCCACGCCCCCAGCTCCCCCGGCTCCCCCAACTCCCAAGAACCGTCCGGCCCGCAGAGCACCCCGGCCACCCCGGCCGCCCCCGCCACCCAGAACGACACCATCGACGCCCTGGACGGCCGGCTGATCCGGCTGCTCGCGGAGGAGCCCCGGATCGGCGTGCTGGAGTGCTCGCGCCGGCTCCAGGTCGCCCGCGGCACCGTGCAGGCCCGGCTGGACCGGCTGCAGGCCAAGGGGGTGATCGGCGGGTTCGGCCCGGAGGTGGACCCGGCGGCGATCGGCTACCCGGTGACGGCCTTCGCCACCCTGGAGATCTCCCAGGGCCAGGGCGCGGACGTGCGCGCGCACCTGGCACGGGTGCCGGAGGTGCTGGAGCTGCACACCATCACCGGGATCGGCGACATGCTGGTGCGGATCGTGGCCCGCTCCAACGCGGACCTCCAGCGGGTGATCGACCGGGTGGTGGGCTTCGACGGGATCGTCCGCTCCTCCACCGCGATCGTGCTGGAGAACCCGGTGCCGTACCGGATCCTGCCGCTGGTGGACCAGGCGGCCGCCGAGTAGGGCGCCCCGGAACGTCAGGATGCCGGACCGCCCGCCCGGTCAGCAGCTGGGGACGCTGCCGCCGCTCTTCAGCGCGTCCAGCGCCGCGACCGACTCGGCGAGCGTGCCCACCGGCACCAGCCGCAGCGTCTTGGGGGTGTTCACCTTGGCGTCCGTGCACTCCTCCTTGGGGAGCAGGAACACCGTCGCGCCGTCCCGGGCCGCGGCCTGGGTCTTCAGCGGGACGCCGCCCACCGGGCCGACCGTGCCGTCGTTGTCGATGGTGCCGGTGCCGGCGATCCTGAGCCCGCCGGTGAGGTCGCCGCCCTTGCCGTCGCCGGCGAGCTTGTCGACGATGCCCAGCGCCAGCATCTGTCCGGCGCTCGGGCCGCCCACGTCACCGAGGTCGACCTTGACCTTCACCTGGGCCGGCGAGAGGTGGAGGTAGCCGAGCGCGGCCGTGGTGGCGCTGTCCTGGGACTCGGCCATCTGCTGGGCCGTCACCTCCTCGGCCTTGACCGGGTTGCTCTGCGGGTAGACCGTCTCGGTCGGCCGGACGGCCTCCTTCGGGTCGAACCAGGCCCGCATCGCCCGCCAGAACGTGGTCCTCTGCCCCGGGTTGGTGGCCGAGATGGTGACCATCCGCAGCTCGCCCGAGGTGCTGCGCAGCGGTGCCCCGGTGATGGTGAGCACCGGCCGGTCCTGGTAGCTGCCGAGGGTGTCCGCGGTCAGGCCCGGCCAGGTGATCGTGTACGGCAGCGGGACGAAGGCCGCCACGCCGAACAGCGCGGCGACCAGGACGCCGCAGAGCGCGAGCGAGCGGGTCCGCGGGGACGGGAGGGCCTTGGGCAGCTTGGTGTCGGACACAAGGGGAATCCAAACACACGCTGCTACTCGCCCGCTCGCCTCCAGGGCGAAGGGGCCACTCGCGGACGCCCTGGCCCAGGCGCTACCTCAGCGCGTCGGCCACCTCGGTGGCCGCCTCCACCACCCGGGGTCCGACCCGCTCGGGCACCAGCCCGTTGAGCATCACCACGCCGACGCTGCCCTCGATGCCGCTCAGCCCGAGCAGCGCGGCGGCGGCCCCGCTGGCCCCGGACTGCTCCTCCGCACGGGTGATGACGAAGCCCTGTTCGGGCCGGCGCTGGCTGGGGAAGGTGCGGGCCTCCAGGATCGCCCGGCCGGCCGCGCTCTCGCCGAGCGGGTGGCGCAGGCCGGTGCGGTAGGCGACGTGGAAGTCGGTCCAGCTGGGCTCGACCACGGCGACGGCCAGCGCCTCGCTGCCGTCCACCAGGGTCAGGTGGGCGGTGGCGCCGAGGTCCTCGGCGAGGCTGCGCAGGGCGGGCAGCGCGGCCTCGCGCAGCAGCGGGTGCACCCGGTGGGCCAGTCGCAGCACGCCGAGGCCCACCCGGGCGCGGCCGCCGATGTCGCGGCGGACCAGGCCGTGCTGCTCCAGGGTGGCGAGCAGCCGGTAGACCACGGTGCGGTTGACGGCCAGCCGGGCGGCCAGCTCGGTGACGGTGAGCCCGCGCTCGGAGTCGGCGAGGAGTTTGAGGACGCGGACGCCGCGGTCCAACGTCTGGGAGGTCTCGGCTGTCACGACGGGCAGTCCTTTCCGCGGCGCTCGCGGGGCGTGCGGCGCCGAGCCAGGAGGTCGGTGTCGCGCGCAGGTGGGGGTGGCCGCGCTCGGGCCGTGCGGCGTCGTCCTTGACGACCGCACGGTCCTGCGGAGCCCGTCCCGCGGGGGTTGCCCGGCGGAAGAGCGTGGGGGAAAGGTAGTGAAGGAATTCCCGCGACGGAAGTGGTTGTCCAAAATTCGGTCGTGATCGTCATCTGCGCCGCCGGGAATTCCGGACAAACCCCGTCGATCCACCGCCCCGGCCGGGGCCTCGGCCCGCCTCCGGTCCGATGTCCGGACACTCCCGGCGGAACGGGGGCGGGTCCGGTCCGGCCGTGGCCGAACCGGACCCGCCTGCCGGACCGTTACTGCAGTTCGCTACTTCGCCCACTCCCGGATCTTGGCGATCCGCGCCTTCAGCTGGTTGGCGGTGGCCTGGGCGGTCAGCGGCCCGCCGCACTGGCGGCGCAGCTCGTTGTGGACCGTGCCGTGCGGCTGGTTGGTGCGGTGGTGCCAGGCGGCGACCAGCGCGTTCAGCTCCTTGCGCAGCTCCCGCAGCTCCTGGTGGGTGACCACCGGCCGCTGCTCGGCCGGCAGCTCCAGCAGGTCGGCCTCCTCGGCGGGCTTGGTCTTGCTGCGCTGGATCTGCCGGTGCTGGCGCTTCTGCAGCAGCATCTGCACCTGGTCCGGCTCCAGCAGGCCCGGGATGCCGAGGTAGTCCTCCTCCTCCTCGCTCCCCGGGTGGGCCTGCATGCCGAATTCCATGGCGTTGTAGAGCACCCGGTCGAAGACCGCCTCGGAGCCCAGCGCCTCGTAGGAGAACTCGTCGCCGCCGGCGCCGTCCGGCCCGTCGTTGGCGCGCTCGGCCTCGGCGAGCAGCCGGTCCTCCTCGTCGAAGAGGCCGTCGCCCTCCTTCTTCGGCCGGTCCAGCACGTGGTCGCGCTGGAGCTCCATCTCGTTGGCGAAGCCCAGCAGCATCGGGATGGTGGGCAGGAACACCGAGGCGGTCTCGCCGCGCTTGCGGGCGCGCACGAAGCGGCCGACGGCCTGGGCGAAGAACAGCGGGGTGGAGATCGAGGTGGCGTAGACCCCGACGCACAGCCGGGGCACGTCGACGCCCTCGGACACCATGCGGACGGCGACCATCCAGCGCGAGGTGCCCTCCGCGAAGTCGGAGATCCGCTTCGAGGCCTCGGTCTCGTCGGAGAGGACCAGGGTGACCTTCTCGCCGCTGATCTCGCGCAGCATCTTGGCGTACGCGCGGGCCACGTTCTGGTCGGTGGCGATCACCAGGCCGCCGGCGTCCGGGATCGCCTTGCGGACCTCGGTGAGGCGCCGGTCGGCGGCCTGGAGGACGGAGGGGATCCACTCGCCCTGCGGGGACAGCGCGGTGCGCCAGGCCTGGGCGATCAGGTCCTTGGTCATCGGCTCGCCGAGCCGGGCCTCCAGCTCGTCGCCGGACTTGGTGCGCCAGCGCATGTTGCCGCTGTAGCTGAGGAAGATCACCGGGCGGACGACGTGGTCGGCGAGCGCGTGCCCGTAGCCGTAGGTGTAGTCGGCGATGGACTTGCGGATCCCGTCGCTGCCCGCGTCGTAGGCCACGAAGGGGATCGGGTTGGTGTCGGAGCGGAACGGCGTCCCGGTCAGCGCCAGTCGGCGGGTGGCCGGTTCGAAGGCCTCGAAGCAGGCCTCGCCCCAGGACTTGGAGTCACCGGCGTGGTGGATCTCGTCCATGATCACGAGGGTCTTGCGGGCCTCGGTCCGGTTCCGGTGCAGCATCGGGTTGACCCCGACGCCCGCGTAGGTGACCACGATGCCGTGGTAGTCCCGGGAGAGCGGACCGGAGGAGTACGCCGGGTCCAGCCGGATGCCTATCCGCGCGGCGGCCTCGGCCCACTGCTTCTTCAGGTGCTCGGTCGGTGCGATGACCGTCACCTGCTGCACCAGGTGGTTGTGCAGCAGGTACGAGGCCAGGGTGAGGGCGAAGGTGGTCTTGCCTGCGCCCGGGGTGGCGACCGCGAGGAAGTCGCGCGGCTGGGTCTCGATGTACTTGTCCAGCGCACCCTGCTGCCAGGCCCGCAGCTTGCCCGCGGTGCCCCAGGGCGCGCGGCCGGGGAAGGCCGGGGAGAGGTGGTGGGAGGAGGCGGGCGCGGCGTGGCCGGCGGCCCGGACGGGGTCCTGCTGCTCCGGTGCGTCGGAGAACAGCGGCATCGAGGAGGCGGCGGCAGTACTCACGGTCTCCGAGGGGGGATCATCGCAGGTCAGAGGCGGTCTTGCGGCCCCGTCCCGCGGTCGGGCGGCGATCGGACAACCCGCCCAGCCTACCGGCCCGGGGCCGTCGGGGCCTCCCATCCCGGCCCCGCGCCGGGCCCGGGCGGCCGGAAATCGATGTGACGCAGGTCACGTAGGATGACCCGTGAAACCGGGTAATCCCCGCTGTCCCCGGGACTCTCACCAGGGTGAGGCCGCCCCAACCCCACCTGCCGTCGGGCGGCCCGCACCGAACGAAGGGACCCCCCTTGTACTCCTCCGTCGAAGAGACCGTCCAGGCCCGCCTGATCCTCTCCCCGCACCGCTCCGCCCGGCTGCGCGTGGTCCTCTCGTACCTGCCGGAGGACCCGTTCGCGGTCCGGATGGCCTTCCCGGCCGAGTTCTCGCTGGACGACGTCGTGGACGACCGGGGCGGCGAGGACATCGTCTGGGTGTTCGCCCGCCAGCTGCTCTCCTCCGGCCTGGAGCTGCCGGCCGGCGCCGGCGACGTCCACGTCCGGCCCGCGCTCGGCCGGCGCACCATGGTCGAGCTGCGGGCCCCGGAGGGCACCGCACTGCTCCAGTTCGACAGCACCGACCTGCGCCGGTTCCTGTGGCGCAGCCGGCTGGTCGTCCCCGAGGGCGAGGAGCACCTGCACCTGGACGCCGACCGCGCCCTCGCCGAGCTGCTGGGCTGAGGGGGGAGGGAGCGGGTGGTTCAGCCGGACAGCTTGCGCATCAGCCGGACCCCCTGCGCCGCCGTGAGGTGCGGCAGGTAGGCCTTGCCGATCGCCCTGGTGATGCCGGGCAGTGCGGCCGGGTCGGGGTAGGCCATGTACATCGGCCGGTACTCCGGCTGGAACTTCGCCTTGAACGCCAGCAGCGAGCGGAAGCCGTACACCGGCTCCAGCACCCGGCCCATCCAGTCCAGCATCCGCTGCAGGCCGGCCGGCTCCTCATCCTGCCGGGCGCGGGCCAGCGGTGCCCCGGACAACGACAGGAAGCGGGCGCCCTCGCCCTTGAAGCCGAGCGCGGCCGAGGCGATCAGGAACTCGTTCACGCCGCGGAAGCCGTCCGAGCGCCGCCGCATGAAGTCCAGCGTCCAGCCGACCGGCACGCCGTCCTCGTACACCGGCATCCAGCTGGTGAGCCCGTGCACCACCCGGTCCTGGTCGACCGCGATCAGCACCCGCACGTCCGGGTCGTCCAGCTCCTCCAGCCCGCCGAGCGTGAAGCCCATCTCGGGCAGGCCCTTCTCGGAGACCCACTCCTCGGAGATCGCCCGGATCTGGTCGCGCAGCGCGAGCGGCGCCTCCTGGTAGGTCCACCACTCCGCGGTGATGCCCTGCTTGCCGGCCTTGTTCAGCGCGGTGCGGATGTCCTGCCACTTGCGGCCGGTGAAGGCCAGCTCGGGCAGCGGCACCACGGTGTCCTCGGCGACCTGCACCGAGCGCCAGCCCAGCTGGGCGGCCGCCGCCCTGGTGTCGGCGCAGACGCTGTAGAAGCACGGCGTCCAGCCGCGGGAGTCGCAGTAGCGGGCGAATCCGGCCACCGCCCGGGCCCGTTCCTCCGGGGCGCCGAAGGGGTCACCGGTGGTCAGCGCCACGGTGCCGACCACCCGGTAGGCGACGGCCGTGCGGCCGTGCTCGTCGAACCAGTAGTGGTTGCCGTCCCAGGTAGTGATGAAGGACAGCGTCCCGCCGCCGTGCTCGGCGAGCAGCGCCCTGGCCCGGGCGGCCGCCGCCGTGTCGGTGTGCAGCACCGGCCGGCGGAACGCCGACAGCAGGGCGAGCAGCGCGACGATCCAGAACGCCAGGCCGCAGTACGTCTCCAGGAAGAGCGCCACCGGGCCGACCGCTATCGGGTAGTCCGGCAGCAGGTCGTTGTACGCGGGCGGGAGGAACTGGGCGGGCAGCCCGTTCACCAGCCCGCGCACACCGGCGCCCGGTTCGAACTGCCCGGCCACCAGCCGGCCGACGCCCACGTACGTCGCCGCGGCGGCCAGCGCGGCCCCGCCGACGACGACGGCCAGCCGGCGCACCGCCCGGCCGGTCAGCCGCAGCCGGAACCGCTGCCGGGTGGCCAGCAGCAGGACGGTGGTCAGCAGCGGCAGCAGCATCGCCTCGACGAAGTACTGCACCGCGTCCCCGCTGACCGGCCCGGCCTCGAAGTACAGCCAGGCCAGCAGCGCGGCCCAGAGCACCTCGGTGGCGACGCTGATCCGCCAGGCGAACCGCAGGCCCCGGCGCAGCCCCTCGGCGAGCACCAGCAGCAGGGCCGGGAACAGCGCGGCCATCAGCCGGGCGGGGGTGTCGAAGATCCGCTCGACGGCGTGCGCCCGGGCGCAGTCGTGCACCGAGACGGAGCAGAAGTCGGCCACCTCGTCGGGGCTGAGCCGGTGCGAGAAGTACAGCTCGGAGAAGGTGTTGAACGGCCCGCTGGCGTTGTCGTACAGCGAGGCGATCAGCGGTCCGCAGGCGGCGGCGACCAGGCAGAGCGCGACCAGCACCCGGGTCTCGCCGTGCGAGGAGCGGTGGGCGCGCAGGTACGGCCGGCCGCGGCTGAGCAGCGCGCCCAGGCCGAGGCCGAGCAGCGCGCCCGCGCAGCGCTGGACGCTCTGCAGGTGGCCGACGTACAGGGTCATGACCAGCGGGACGAGCAGCACCAGCAGGTGCAGCCGGCGGCGCCAGAGCACGGTGAGCCGGTAGCCGAGCACCCCGGCCAGGGCGAACAGGCCGACGGCGGGCCCGACCGAGGTCTGGTCGGCCACCGAGGCGGTCCACTGCTCCCCGGCCGAGGAGCCGAACGCGACCAGCCCGGTGCCCAGCAGGGTGCCGGCCACCTGCCCGCCGACCAGCAGCGCGAGGGTGCGCAGCCGGCCGAACCGGTGCTCGGCGGCCGGGCCGACCAGGAGCAGCAGCAGGCTGGTGAAGACGTACGAGCCGACCCCCGAGGACCAGAGCATCGAGCTGACCGGCGTCCACCAGTGGCCGTCGCCGAGGGTGGGCAGGCCGACGCCGACACTGGCGAGCAGCCGCCCGGACGGCCCGCCGGACAGGCTGCCGGTGGCCGCGCCGAGCACCCAGAGCCCGGTGAGCAGCGCCATGGTCAGCGGCGCGGAGCGCAGCCGGTCGCGCAGCGCCCGGGCGGCCCGCCGGATCCGCTGCGGCCCGGCCTCCGGCGTGGGGGTGACCGGGGCGAGGTCGGTGTCCTGCGGCGGCGCGCTCTCCGCGTCCCGCCCCTCCGCGCGCTCCCGCCCCCTGGCGACGCGCGACGCGGTGCCGATCACCGGGTCAGCCCGGTCTGCTGGGCCAGCCACGGGATCTGCCGGACGATGCCCGGACGGAAGACGACCCAGCCGTGACGTCCCGGCATCAACTCGAACTTCGCCTTCATACCGGCCTCCTGTACAAGCTGGTAGACCTTCTCCATCTGCGGCCTGAACTCGTCGTCGTGCTCGCCGACGACCATCGCCACGCTGGTGTCCGGGAAC
This sequence comes from Kitasatospora sp. NPDC058162, assembly GCF_042884005.1. NCBI lineage: Bacteria > Bacillati > Actinomycetota > Actinomycetes > Kitasatosporales > Streptomycetaceae > Kitasatospora > Kitasatospora sp. NPDC058162. The sequence goes on along the minus strand of NZ_JBHVUS010000013.1, from coordinate 62,893 downwards.
TTCCGACGGGCCATCACGTGGGCGGGGTCGACCGCCTCGAACTTGCTCTCGTCGCCGCCGAAGGCGGCCTTGACGGTCTGCTCGCGGGTGCCCAGGGTGGGCTCCTCCTGCCCGGACATGTCGAGCACGTTGCCGTACACGTCGGGCGCGTTGACCCCGAGCTGGAGGGCACAGGTGCCGCCCATCGAGGCTCCGCCGATCGCCCAGGCCTTGCGGTCGGTGGCGGTCTGCAGGTTCTGGTGGACCCACCGGGGGACGTCCACCGCGAGGTAGGTCTGCGCCTTGGCGATCTTCGAGTCGAAGCAGAGGGTGTTGGCCCAGGTCGAGCCGAGGTGGTCGGGCATCACCACGATCGGCGCCAGCCCGTGGTGCTCGGCCGCGAACGCGTCCATCGCCTCGTTGATCTGGCCGGAGAGCACCCAGTCCCCCGGCGAGCCGGGCTGGCCGGGGAGCATCACGAGCACCGGCAGCAGCGGCCGCGGGGTGGCCTGGTAGGCGGGCGGGAGGTAGACGTACGCGTCCCGGGCCCGGAAACCCGATTTGGGGCCGGGGATCGTCACCACCGAGACGGTGCCCTTCGCGGGCAGGTCCGCCGGGGGCTGCCAGACGTCCTCCAGCACCTGCTCCGGCCGGGCGGAGAGGGTCTGCGCCACCTTCGAGACGACCAGCCCGTTGGTCTTGGTCAGCCACGGTGCCAGCATCATCCGGCCGTTGGAGAACTGTCCGAAGCCGATGTTCACCTCGGAGGCGGCCAGCAGCAGGACCAGCCCGCTGAGGCCGAGCGCCAGGCCCCGGCGCGGCCAGGACAGCCGGCGCATCCGGTACCCCGCCAGGCAGAAGCCCAGCAGGGCGACGGCTATCCACCAGGTGACGTACTCGGGGGTGCCCTCCGGGAAGGGGTGCCACCAGTCGTCGACGACGACGCCCAGCAGCAGGCTGAGCGCCGCCGCGGTGATCAGCGCGGCGGGCAGGCGGACCCGCCACCAGCTGCGGCCGCGGCCGACGGCGAGCGCGAACAGCGCCGCCCAGCCGGCGACGAAGACGGCGTGCGGGATCGGGCCGTGGGTGAGCGGCCAGTCGATCGGGTTCCAGCGGGTGGCGAGGGTGAGCGTGGTCATGCGGCTTTGCCCGGAGGTGTGGTGTCGGCCAGGAATCCGTAGGCGACGACGTTCCCGTCGTAGCCGTGTTCCTCGCTGTACGCACCGCCGCAGGTGATCACCCGCAGCTGTGCGTCGGCGGCCTGGCGGTAGACCCGGTCGTCCGGGAAGTCCTTTCGGTCGTGCACTTCGATGGCGTACAGCTGGTAGACGGCGGTGGCGCCGTCGGCGCGGGCGATCTCGATCCGGTCGCCCCGGCGGAGCGCTCCCAGATGGTAGAAGACGGCCGGACCGGCCTGGTTGTCGACGTGCCCCGCCAGGATGGCGGTGCCCCGCTGGCCGGGGGTGGCGCCGCCGCGGTACCAGCCCGCGAGGTTGCGGTCGGCCGCGGGCGGGGCCTGCAGGTGGCCGTCGGGGTCCAGGCCCAGCTCGGTGACGGGGGCGTCCAGGCGGACGGCCGGGATGCGGATCCGGGTCGGGGCGGACGGGCCGAGCGGGGGGACGACGGAGACCGGGGCGAAGCCCGACAGCGACTGTCCGCTCGGCGCGGGCGGCAGCACGGGCGAGCCGCCGTCGTGCAGCAGCCAGGCTCCGAGGACGAGGGCGGCGCCGGCCGCCAGGGTGCCCGGCCAGGGGCTGCTGCTCTGCTGGACGCCCACGGATGCTCCCTCCTGCCGGCCCGGCTCCCATTCCTGAGAGTTTCCTGAGAACTCATTCAATCGGATCGGACCCTAAGGCACGTCCCCACGACGGTCGTATCCGCACCCGCCGATCGGCAGGGATGACGGCCCCGATCCTGCGCGGAGTGGGCGGACGGCCACGGATCGTGACATTCCGCTTCCGCATTCGGGGGCGGCGCCCCCACCCGTCCGAACACCTTCGACGTTCTGGCCCGCCCTTTCGGTTGCGTCAATCGGGCGATCGATCACGACCGTCCGCTGCGCCTCTTCGACCGTTCTGGTCCACATGCCATGCTGACCCGGTCACGGGGCTCCTCCCCCCTCCGGGCCGACCGCCCTTCCGCGCGCAGCGCACCGCACCCACGCCACCGGCCGCACGCCTGCCGAGCACCGCACGCCTGCCGTACGCCTCATGAACGGAGTCACCATGGACGCGCTCTCCCGCCGAACCCTGCTGGCCGCCGGAGCGGCCACCGCCGCCACCCTGGCGGCGGGCTGCGGCAGCGACCGGGCCGGCGGGGGCGGGGAGCACGCGGCCGGCGGCACGGCGGCGACCACCCCGGCGGGCGACGGGCAGAGCGCCACCCCGGCCGCGGTCCCGCAGAAGCCGCAGGCCGTCCTGCTCGGCGACGGCTCCACCTCCGACACCGGCCCCCAGCCCCACCAGCCCGTGCCGGACCGGCTCCAGCCGGGCCAGCGGCCCCCGCAGTTCGTGGTCTTCTCCTGGGACGGCGCCGGCGAGCTCGACAACGGGCTGTTCGCCCGCTTCCGCCGGCTGGCCCAGGAGCACAACGCCTCGATGACCTTCTTCCTCAGCGGCCTCTACCTGCTGCCGGAGTCCAAGAAGGACCTGTACCGCCCGCCGCAGCACAAGGTCGGCGCCTCCGAGATCGGCTACCTGAGCGACCAGCACATCCACGACACCCTGGAGAACGTGCACGCCGCCTGGCTGGAGGGCCACGAGATCGGCACCCACTTCAACGGCCACTTCTGCGGCGCCACCGGCGTCGGCGCGTGGTCCCCGGAGGAGTGGGAGAGCGAGATCCAGCAGGCGATGGAGTTCGTGACGAGCTGGCGCACCAACACCGGCTTCACCGACCTGCCGGCCCTGCCCTTCGACTACCGCAAGGAGCTGATCGGCAGCCGCACCCCCTGCCTGGAGGGCCAGCGCAACCTGCTGCCCACCGCCGTCAAGCGCGGCTGGCGCTACGACAGCAGCGGCAACGGCACCCAGGTGTGGCCGCAGAAGATCCAGGGCGGCGCGCTGTGGGACCTCCCGCTGCAGGCCATCCCCTTCCCCGGGCACACCTTCCAGGTGCTGTCGATGGACTACAACATCATGTTCAACCAGTGCGGCCCCAACACCAAGGCCGACCCGGCGCTCTACCCGGGCTTCCAGGCCCAGGCCCGGGACTCCTACCTGATGGGCTTCGACCGCACCTACAACAGCAACCGGGCGCCGTACATCATCGGCAACCACTTCGAGGAGTGGAACGGCGGCATCTACATGAACGCCGTCGAGGACGTGCTCAAGTCGATCGCGGGCAAGCCGGAGGTCCGGCTGGTCTCCTTCCGCCAACTGGTGGACTGGCTGGACGCCCAGGACCCGGCGGTGCTGCGCAAGCTGCAGGGCCTCGGCCCGGGCCAGTCCCCGAGCGGCGGCTGGGAGGCCTTCCTCGGCACCCCGGCGGCGCCACCGACCCCCTCCCCCACCGCCACCGCGTCCTGACCCCCGGTCAGGCCCGGGCCCGGACCCGGCCTGCGAGCAGCGCCCCCAGCGCCGCCACCGCGGCCATCACCAGCAGGATCACCGCGAAGGCGCCGGGCGAGCCGTCCGCCCCGGCGCCCTCGTGGGCGGCGGCGAGCGACCCGCCGCCCAGCGCCGCGAACAGCACCCCGGCCAGGCCGGTCAGCAGCACGTTGCCCAGCGCGTCGCTCATCTGCAGCGCGGCCGAGTTGGCCCCGGCGTCCTCCGGCGCGGAGAGCTTCATCATCAGCACGCTGACGCTCGCGACCGTCAGCCCCATCCCGATGCCGCCGACGCCCCAGGCCACCGAGGCCATCCAGGCCGGCACCGCCGGGACCAGCACCAGCGCGGCGGCCGCGATCGCCACCGCGGTCAGCACGAAGCCGCCCCGGATCATCGCCTCCCGGTAGCGCTCCGCCCCCGGGCGCCCCTGCAGCCAGGAGCCGAGCGCCCAGGTGAGCCCGCCGCTGGTCAGGGTCAGCCCGGACAGGGTCGGCGAGAGGCCGCGCTGGGTGGTCATCATCAGCGGGACGAAGGCCTCGGCCCCGAGGAAGGCCCCGGCCGCCAGCCCGCGCAGCAGGATCACCGTCGGCAGCCCGCGCCCGGCCCGCAGGGTCCGCTTCGGCAGCAGCCCCAGGACGGCCGGCGCCAGCAGCGCCGCCCCGGCGATCCCGGGGACCAGTCCGACCAGGTCCCGCCGCTGGCCGGCGTACTGCAGCAGACCGGCGCCGACCGCCGCCATCGCGGCCAGCAGGGTGCGGCGGCGGTCGAACCCGGCGCCCTTGAGCACCGGGTGCTCCCGCTCGGAACGGGCCAGCGCCGGGCCCATGACGGCCAGCGGCAGCAGGATCAGCACCGGCACGGCCAGGAACACCCAGCGCCAGCCGAGGTGCTGGGTGACGGCCCCGGAGACCAGCGGCCCGACGATCGAGGGCAGCACCCAGGCCGAGGAGAAGGCGGCGAACACGGCCGGCCGCAGCCGCTCCGGATAGGCCCGGCCGACCACCACGTAGAGCGCGACGATCACCAGCCCGCCGCCCAGCCCCTGGATCGCCCGCCCGGCCACGAACACCCACATGCCCGGCGCCGTCCCGGCCACCACCAGGCCCGCGCCGAACACCGCGATGCCGGTGAACAGCGGCTGCAGCGGGCCGCGCCGGTCGCACCACTGGCCGGAGACGACCAGCGCGAACAGCGTGGTGGTGAAGTAGCCGGAGAACGCGAAGGCGTACAGCCCCAGGCCGTTCAGCTGCCGGGCCGCGGTCGGCATCGCGGTGTTGACGGCGGTCGCCTCGAAGGCGATCACCAGGACCACCGACACGATCCCGAGCGTCAGGGCCCGGAAGCGGCCGCTCATGACCCCGCCGCCGGGGTCAGGCTCGGAGGGTACGGGGCCGGAGGGTATCGAGGGGGAGTCGACCGAGGTGGGGGAGGCAGTGGTCATACGTAACATCGTAAGAGCCGACTGCCCCGTTGACTCCTGACCGCAGTCCCTGACCGGATCCGTCGCAGGCCCTAGGACCGGGCCCCGGACCGGGCGTCAGTGCAGCACCTTGAGCCCCACCACACCGCAGACGATCAGCAGCAGACAGCCGATCCGGGCCATGGTCACCGCGTCCCCCAGGACGGCCATCCCGTAGAGCGCGGTGCCGACCGCGCCGATGCCGACCCAGACCGCGTAGCCGGTGCCGATCGGGATGGTGCGCATCGCGTAGGCCAGCCCGCCCATGCTGAACAGCAGCGCGACGCCGAAGACGAGGCTGGGAACGAGGCGGGAGAAGCCCTTGGACGATTCCAGGGCCACCGCCCAGACGGTCTCCAGGAGACCCGAGACGAGCAGAACGAGCCAAGCCATGACGGCCGTACCTCCGCAGTCCACAGCGGCCGGATTGCCGCTGAACTGCGTCGTCTTGTCGTCACCGGGTACGACGCGCTCGTCCGGGGTGGCGGGGAAATCAGCCACCGACTTCGACGGTAGCACACCTTGCCATACAGAATTTACACAACGTCATTGACCCCGCACGGGCCGTCCGCCATCCTGAATTCACTGGCCGTGTGCCCGAGTGGCTCAGGGAATCGTCTGCAAAGCGATGTACGCGGGTTCAATTCCCGCCACGGCCTCGGAAAGGGAATTGCCGGTCGACTTTCGGTCGACCGGCAATTCCGCGTTCCGTATTCCGCGTTCCGCATTCCGTTTCCGGCCGCCGCGCCGGGCGGCGGCCGGTCGGTGCCCGGCTCAGGCCGTGACGGCGTCCTCCGCGCGGATCGGCAGCCGGCCGACCGGCAGGCCGGTGGCGGCCCGGACGGCGGCGGCGACGGCCGAGGGGGCGACCACCGCGGGCACGGCGCTGACCGCCTTGGCCCCGAAGGTGGCGACCACGTCCCGTTCCTCCAGCAGTGCGGCGATCCGCACCTCCGGGGTGTCCAGCGAGGTCGGCAGCCGGTAGCCGGTGAGCGAGGGGTTGCCCAGCACCCCGCCGGTGGTCTGCAGGTCCTCCATCAGCGCCAGGCCCACGCCCTGGGCCACGCCCGCCTCGATCCGGTCCTCGATCTGGCGCGGGTTCAGCGCCCGGCCGACGTCCTGGGCGACGGTCATCTCGACCACCCGGACGGCCCCCAGCTCGATGTCCACGTCCACCACCGCGCGCATCGCGCAGAAGGAGATGGAGACGAAGGCGTCGCCGTGCCCGGACTCGTCCAGCGGCTCGGTCGGGTGCGGGCGGCACTGCGCGGTGGCCCAGAGCTCCTTGCCCTCCAGCGCCTCCGCGACCGGCATGCCGAGCACCCCGTCGTAGGAGGTGATCTTGCCGTCGGCGATCTGCAGCAGCTCCACCGACATCCCGAAGTTGGCCGCGATCGGCTGCAGCAGCTGGTGGCGCACCATCAGCGCGGCCCGCTCGACCGCGCCGCCGGAGACCCAGGTGTGCCGGCCCCGGGCGGCGGGCCCGGCGATCGACTGGTCGCTGTCGGCCGGCGCGATGTAGACCTCGCTGACGCCCAGTACGGTCTGCACGATCTGCCGGGCCAGCGTGGCGAAGCCCTGCCCGGCGTCGACGGCCGCGCAGATCACCGTGGCGTGGTCGCCGCTGACCCGCACCGTGGCGGTGGAGACCTCGTCCTCGCCCTCGGCGCCCAGCATGTGCACCATGCCGACGGCGTAGCCGATCCCGCGCCGCACGGCGGACGGGTCGCCCGCCCCGCCGGGACCGCCCGGCAGCAGCCACTCGGCGTCCGGGTCGTCCACCGGCAGGGCCGGCAGCGGCTCGGCGGCCACCGCGTCCAGCAAGGCTTTCACCGGGGCCGGGCAGGTGACGGCCTGTCCGGTGGGCAGCGGGTCGCCGGTGGACATCGCGTTGCGGCGGCGGATCTCCACCGGGTCCACGCCCACCCGGGCGGCCAGCTGGTCCAGCTGCGACTCGTAGGCGAAGCAGGCCTGGAGCGCGCCCTCGCCGCGCATCCGCCCGGCCGGCGGGTTGTTGGTGCGCACCGCCCAGGCGTCCACGAACACGTTCGGGCAGACGTACGGGCCGACCGAGAAGGCCGTCGCGGCGGCCAGCGCCTCGGCGGAGACGTCCGCGTAGGCGCCGCCGTCCAGCAGGATCTGCGCCTCCACCTTCACCAGGGTGCCGTCGGCGTCGGCGTGGTGGCGGTAGCGCAGCAGCGCGGGGTGGCGCGAGGCGTGGGTGTGGAAGGACTCCTCGCGGGTGAGGGTCATCTTCACCGGGCGGCCGGTGCGCAGCGCCAGCAGCGCCAGGGTGACCTGGAAGGAGAGGTCCTCGCGGTCGGTGGTGGCGCCGGGCACGCCGGTGACCACCAGGCGGACCCGGTCCGGCTCCAGGCCCAGGCAGGCGGCGGTGCGGTCACGGTCGCCGTGCGGGTCGGTGGAGGACAGGTGCAGCTCGACGCCGCCGTCCGGGCGCGGCACGGCCAGCCCGGCCTCGGCGCCGAGCGGCGCCGGGTCCTGTCGGCCGACCTGGTAGAGGCCCTCGACGATGATCTCGCCGGCCGCGTCCGGGTCCCCGGTGCGCAGCGGCAGGTGGCGGAACAGGTTGCCGTCCGGGTGCAGCGCCGGCGCGGTGAAGGACTGCTCGGGGTCGGTGACCGCCTCCAGCGGCTCGTAGTCGACCGCGATCAGGCCGACGGCCAGCCGGGCGGTGTCGGGGTGGTCGGCGGCGACCGCGGCGATCGGCTCGCCGTGGTGGCGCACCACCCCGGCGGCCAGCACCGGGCGGTCGGCGACGATCGGGCCGGCCGGGGCGCCGTCCGGCAGGCCGTCCGGGCCGGGCGGCAGGTCGGCGGCGGTGACCACGGCGTGCACCCCGGGCAGGGCGAGCGCGGCCGAGGTGTCGATGCCGCGGATCCGGGCGTGCGGGTGCGGCGAGCGCAGCACCGCGCCCCACAGCAGCCCCTCGGCCCACAGGTCGGCCGCGTACGGGTAGATGCCGAGCGCCTTGGGCAGCGCGTCGCTGCGCAGCGGGGAGCTGCCGAGGCCGAACGGCTCCGGTGCGGCGCCGCCCTCGCCGGCGTCCTGCTGGAGTGCTGCGCCGATGTCGGTAGGCGACGTCATGATGCGTGGTCGTCCTCGGGGAGCCGGATGCCGTGGGCGGGGGTGGCGCCGTAGGGGACGCCGGTCGGGACGCCGGCCTCGGCCGGGGCGCCGTGCGGGTCCGCGTACGGGGTGCCGTGCGCGGGCGTGCCGTCGTGGGCGGTGCCGGGCAGCGGGGTGCCGTGCGCGGGGGTCGGCTCGTAGACCGGGGCGTCGTAGCCGGTGTCGTAGCCGGGGTGCTGCTGGTGGCCGTCCGGGTAGCCGGCCGGCACGTAGGTGCCGTGCGCCGGGGTGGCCTGGTAGGTCTGCTCGGGGTAGCCCTGCGGCGGGTAGTACACCTGGTCGCCGGCGGCCTGGGCGGGGATGCCGGGCTGCATCCCGGTCAGCGCGGAGGTGTCGTACACGCCGGTGTCGTAGCCCGCGTCGCCGTACGGCTGCTCGGCCGGGGCCGGGGCCTGGGCGGGCACGGGGGCGGGCTCGACGGGCGGCTGCGGGACGTGCTCGATCCAGGCGTCGGCGTCGGTGTAGACCGGCGGTTCGACGACGGGCTCCGGCTCGGCCGCGGCGGGCCGGTCGGCGGGCGCGGCCCCGGCCTCGGCGGCCGGTTCGGCGGTGTTCGCCCCGGCGGCCGCGGCGGCGGCCTCCTCGGCTTCCTCGACCTCCAGCGCCCGGGCGTCCGCGACGGTCTGGACGGCGGCCAGCACGCCGCGGTAGCCGGTGCAGCGACACAGGTTGCCGCACAGCGCCTGCCGGGCCTCGACCTCGGTGGGCCGGTGGTTGCGCTGGAGCAGGTCGTGCACGGCCATCGCCATGCCGGGGGTGCAGTAGCCGCACTGCACGGCGCCGGAGGCGGCCAGTGCCTGCTGGACGTCGCTCGCGCCGCCGCCGGCCGACAGGCCCTCGACGGTGTTGATCTCGCTGTCGGCGGCCAGCGCGGCGGGCACCAGGCAGCCGGCCACCAGCTGGCCGTCGACCTGCACCGAGCAGGCCCCGCACTCGCCCTGCTCGCAGCCGTCCTTGGCACCGGCCAGGCCGAGCCGCTCGCGCAACACGTAGAGCAGGCTCTCGCCGATCCAGGCGTCGGTGACGGGCCGTTCGAAACCGTTGACCCGCAGCGTGTAGGAGGCGCACGGGCGCAGCTCCCGGCTGACCTGCGGGGTGAGGCCGAGCGGGTCGGCGTCGAGGGTCTCGATGGGGTCTGTGGTCACTTCAGCGCCCTTCCCAGTGCCCGTCGGGCCAGCACCGATACGGTACGCCGCAGCCGAACGGCCGCCGCGGTCGGCCCCTCGGTCACGGCCTCCCAGGCGCCCTCGGCGCCGTAGTTGTCGGGGACGCAGGCGGCGGCGACGTACTCGCCGAAGGCGGCGCCCGCGGCCGGGTCGATCTCCCGGCTGCCGTCCCAGTCGATGCAGCCGGCCACCCAGGCCTCGGCCTCCAGCGGGCGCAGCGGCACCGGGGCGACGGCCCCGACGGCGCAGCGCACGGCGCGCCGGGCCGGGTCGAGGACGAGCGCGACGGAGGCGGTGGCGCGGGCCGGGCCGCTGCGGCCGGTGGCCTTGAGGAAGACCTGGGGGGCGTGCAGCAGCGGGACCCGCACCCAGGTGAGCAGTTCGCCGGGGCGCACCGGGTCGAGGCCGGTGAGCAGGTGACTGACCGGTACCTCGCGGCTGGCGCCGGCCCGGGCCAGGGTGACGCTGGCCTCCAGGGCGGCGAGCACCGGGAGGGTGTCGCCGGCCGGGGCGGCGGTGACGATGTTGCCGCCGAGGGTGCCGACGTTGCGGACCTGCGGCGGGCCGGCGGTGCGGGCGGCGTCGGCGAGGGCGGGGATGAGCGCGGCGAAGTCGGGGCGGTCCATCCGGGCGTGGGTGAGTCCGGCGCCGAGCACCGCGGTGCCGCCGTCCTCGTAGCGCCAGCCGCGCAGTTCGGTGATCCGGCCGAGGCCGACCAGGGCGGCGGGGCGCAGCCGTCCGGCGTTGACGGCTTCCATGAGGTCGGTGGCTCCGGCCACCGGTACCGCGGCCGGGGCGGCGGCCAGCGCGTCGACGGCCTCGTCGAGCGAGGCCGGCAGCATGATCGTCCGGTTCACCTGGGTCCCACCGTGCTCCACTTGCTCATCGATCGCCAGCCGCCCGCGGCCGTGGCCGCACTGTCCGCGTCAGCAGCCCGGCCTGGCCGTAGGGTACGGGCGATCGGGCCGGGTTGGGCAACTCTGGCACACAATGCTCGATGATCATTTCGGGACCGGTGAACGGGACTGCCCGATTGGGACGGATACCGGGCGGTATCTGCCCCGACCCGAACAGGGCCGGGACAGATGTTCATCTCTTCTTGACGTCAGATGACCGTCCATAAGTTCCCGACGGACACATCAGCGCACCGCCCGCACCGCCTCAGCGCACCGGCGGCGGCCCCTCGATCGGCCGCCCCGCCACCCCCGGCCGGCGCTGCCAGGGGTGCGGCCCGTCGGCCGGGCGGTACTCGACCCCCAGCGCGTCCAGCACCGCCAGGTGGCCGCGCAGCCGCCGCTCGAAGTCGGCGTAGTCGCGCTCGGCCGGCACGGTCGGCAGCGCGGACCAGGCGACCTCGGCGAAGGCGACCAGCCGGGGGAAGACCCGGTAGTCGATGTCCCGGGCGCTGTCCGTGAACTCGCTCCACAGGTTGGCCTGGGTGCCGATGACGCGCCGGGCCGCGTCCCCGTCCAGTTGCTCCGGCACGGGCTCGAAGCGGTAGACGTCCTCCAGCGTGCGCACGAAGCCGACCGGGATCGGCTCGTCCGGGCCGTCCGCCTGCCGGTGGTCGAAGTAGACGTGCTGCTCGGGGCACATCACCACGTCGTGCCCGGCCTTCGCGGCGGCGATCCCGCCCCCGAACCCGCGCCAGGAGGAGACCGCCGCGCCGGGGGCCAGCCCGCCCTCCAGGATCTCGTCCCAGCCGATCAGCCGGCGGCCGCGCCCGGCCAGCCAGCGGTCGAAGTGCCGGATCAGGTGGCTCTGCAGCTCGTCCTCGTTGGCCAGGCCCAGCTCGCGGATCCGGGCCTGGGCGGCGGCGCTGTCCTTCCACTGCTCCTTGGGGCACTCGTCACCGCCGAGGTGGATGAACTCGGACGGGAACAGCTCCAGGACCTCCTCCAGCACCCCCTCGAAGAAGCGCAGGGTCTCCTCGGAGGCGTTGAGCACGTGGTGGCTCACCCCCCAGTCCGTCCAGACGCCGAGCGCGGCGGTGTCCACCACGTCGGTGTTACCCAGCTCGGGGTAGGCGGCGACGGCGGCCTGGGTGTGGCCGGGCAGGTCGATCTCCGGGACGACGGTGATCCCGCGCGCGGCCGCGTAGGCGACGATCTCGCGCAGGTCGTCCTGGGTGTAGTAGCCGCCGTGCGGGCGGTCGTCCCGGCGCTGCCCGGACCGGTCGCCGACCATCGAGCGCTCCCGCCAGGCGCCGCGCTCGGTGAGCCTCGGGTAGCGCTTGATCTCCACCCGCCAGCCCTGGTCGTCGGTCAGGTGCAGGTGCAGCACGTTGAGCTTGTGCGCGGCCAGCAGGTCGACGAAGCGCAGCACGTCCGCCTTGGGCAGGAAGTGCCGGGCGACGTCGAGCAGCGCGCCGCGCCAGCCGAACCGGGGCGCGTCCGCGATGTCCGCGCCCGGCAGCACCCAGCCCTCGCCGCGCAGCGGGGCGCGGCGGTAGGCGTCGGGCCCGAGCAGCTGCCGCAGGGTCTGGGCCGCCCACAGGGCGCCGACCGGGCCGCCCGCGGCGAGCCGGGCGTGGCCGGGGCGCACCGTGATCCGGTACGCCTCGGCGGCCAGGGTGTCGTCCAGGACCAGTTCGACGCCGGTGCCCGGCCGGCCCGGGGCGAGCGGCAGACCGGTGGCGGCGGTCAGCGTGCCGCGCAGCCACCGCTCGGCGTCGGCCAGCCCGGGCGGCGCGGTCAGCGTGGTGGCGGCGTCGAGCGGGAAGTCCTCGCCCGGGCGCCGGACGGCACTCGAAGGTGCGGGAATGAGGTCCATTCCGACATCCTGCCCAGGCCCGGAACGATTGGCATAGACCACTTCGGAAACGCGGTGCTATGCAAAACGGTGTTCCGCGAACGGCGAGGGGCCGGACGGCGGACTACTTGTCCTTGTCCCCGTCGCCGCCCTGCGGCTTGCCGATGCCGTCGTAGATCTCCTTGCACATCGGGCAGACCGGGTACTTCTTCGGGTCGCGCCCGGGCACCCACACCTTGCCGCACAGCGCCACGACGGGGGACCCGGAGAGCGCGCTCTCCATGATCTTGTCCTTCTGGACGTAGTGCGCGAAGCGCTCGTGGTCGCCGTCCCCGTTGGACACCTGCGGGACGGGCTCGACCAGGGTGCCGGTGCCGAGGCCGCGCTCGGGCTCAAGAGTGCTCATAGGTGCCAAGTCTATGGGCGCCCCGGGAAACCGGGCCAGTGTCGCGCCGCGGCCGGGGTTCCACGGGCCCGCGCTCAGTTCATCGTCGGGTCGTCCGGGTAGGTCGCCAGCAGGGCCAGCGGGCCGCGCTGGCGGCGCAGCACCGAGCGCCAGAGCCGCTCCGGCTCGGGGCTGGAGACGTCCCCGGGCTCGCAGTCCACCAGGTACCAGGCGCCGCTCTCCAGCTCCGTCTCCAGCTGGCCCGGCGACCAGCCGGCGTACCCGGCGAAGATCCGCAGGCTCCCCAGCTCCCCGGCCAGCACCTCGGGCGGCGCCTCCAGGTCGACCAGGCCGATCGCGCCGTGCACCCGGCGCCAGCCGAGCGGCTCGCCGCTGCCCGGCTCCCCCGGCGCGACCGCCAGGCCGAGCGCCGAGTCCAGCGCCACCGGTCCGCCCTGGAAGACCACCGCGGGCTGCCCGACGAGTCTGCCCCAGCCGTCCAGCACACTGCCCACCTCGACCGGCGTCGGCCGGTTGAGCACCACGCCGAGCGCCCCCTCGGTGTCGTGGTCGAGGAGCAGCACCACCGCCCGGGCGAAGTTCGGGTCGGTGAGCACGGGCGTCGCGACGAGCAGACGGCCGGTGTGCGACCGGCCTCCGTGCGAATGGGCCGCCGTCATGCCACACATGATCCCGCAGAACGGCACCGGTCGGACACCGCAACACCCGAAACCCCGCCACGCCGGACGAACACCCGTACGGCCGTACCGGCGGGCGGGAGCGGGGCCGAAGAGAGCACCATCACGGGAGAGGCAAACGGGAACCACCGGGACGCCCACTACCATCTACGGATGGTGGACGCCCCTCTACGGTGCCGACTCGGATTCTCCGGGGGCCCGAACGCGCCCGTACGCCCGTACCACCGGTCCACCAGCGGCTCCGTCACCGGAGCCGTTCCCACTCCTCTGGCACCCCGGATTGCGAGAACGATGACCGACGACGTCCTGCTGGTCCACGGCGGAAACCCGCTCGAAGGCGAGATCCGCGTCCGCGGAGCGAAGAACCTGGTCCCCAAGGCCATGGTCGCCGCCCTCCTCGGCCAGGGCCCCAGCAGACTGCGCAACGTCCCGGACATCCGCGACGTCAAGGTGGTCCGCGGCCTGCTGCAGCTCCACGGCGTGACCGTGCGCACCGGCGACGAGGACGGCGAGCTGATCCTCGACCCCTCGCACGTCGAGAGCGCCAACGTCGCCGACATCGACGCCCACGCCGGCTCCTCGCGGATCCCGATCCTGTTCTGCGGCCCGCTGCTGCACCGCCTCGGCCACGCCTTCATCCCGGGCCTGGGCGGCTGCGACATCGGCGGCCGCCCGGTCGACTTCCACTTCGAGGTGCTGCGCCAGTTCGGCGCCAGCATCGAGAAGCACCCGCAGGGCACCTACCTGGTCGCCCCGCAGCGGCTGCGCGGCACCAAGATCGAGCTGCCCTACCCCTCGGTCGGCGCGACCGAGCAGGTGCTGCTCACCGCCGTCCTCGCCGAGGGCGTCACCGAGCTGCGCAACGCGGCCATCGAGCCGGAGATCGTCGACCTGATCTGCGTGCTGCAGAAGATGGGCGCGATCATCACCCTGGGCACCGACCGCACCATCCTGATCACCGGTGTGGACGAGCTGAACGGCTACAACCACCGGGCCCTCCCGGACCGCCTGGAGGCCGCCTCCTGGGCCTGCGCGGCGCTCGCCACCAAGGGCGACATCTACGTCCGCGGCGCCCGCCAGCTGGAGATGATGACCTTCCTCAACACCTTCCGGAAGGTCGGCGGCGCCTTCGAGGTGGACGACGAGGGCATCCGCTTCTGGCACCCGGGCGGCGAGCTCAAGGCGATCGCCCTGGAGACGGACGTGCACCCGGGCTTCCAGACCGACTGGCAGCAGCCGCTGGTGGTCGCGCTGACCCAGGCCACCGGCCTGTCCATCGTCCACGAGACGGTGTACGAGTCGCGCCTGGGCTTCACCGGCGCGCTCAACCAGATGGGCGCGCACATCCAGCTCTACCGCGAGTGCCTGGGCGGCACCCCGTGCCGCTTCGGGGCGCGCAACTTCCTGCACTCCGCGGTGGTCTCCGGCCCGTCCAAGCTGATGGGCGCCGAGCTGGTCATCCCGGACCTGCGCGGCGGCTTCTCGTACCTGATCGCGGCGCTGGCGGCCGAGGGCACCTCGACCGTGCACGGCATCGACCTGATCAACCGCGGCTACGAGAACTTCATGGAGAAGCTGCGGGACCTCGGCGCCCACGTCGAGCTGCCCAGCGAGCAGCTGGTCGACGCGTAACGACCGCGCACACGGCGAGAGGCCGGGCTCCCCGTGGGGAGCCCGGCCTCTCGGGCGTTCAAGGGTGGATCAGGCGCCCTTGGCGGCTTCCTTCAGCTTGGAGCCGGCGCTCACCTTGGCGCTGTAGCCGGCCGCGATCTGGATCGGCTCACCGGTCTGCGGGTTGCGGGCGGTGCGGGCAGCGCGGTGGGTGCGCTCGAAGGTCAGGAAACCGGGGATGGTGACCTTCTCGTCGCCCTTGGCGACGACCTCGCCGACGATCTCGGCGAAGGCGGCCAGAACGGCGTCGGCGTCCTTGCGGGTCACCTCGGCGCGCTCGGACAGCGCGGCCACCAGCTCACTGCGGTTCATGTGTACTCCTGTGGTCTGTTCGCTTGCGGTGTGCGGGGGCCCATCGGTGCTCCCACCGGGGGGCACCCGGATGGGCCGCAGGTCCGCACACTGTGCTCATGCAAGGCAATGCGTGGTCGCAGGCCGGGTCCGTACCCGATGCCGCGCGCCGGAGCCGTCGAAAAGGCCCGCCCGCCTGCCTGGGAACGAATCCTGCCCCGACCGGCCCCGAGAAAGCCAATCGGGCCCCGGCCGAGCCACCCGAACATCGCCCGTCCGTCGGAGGTGTGACGCTCCGTCGGCTCCGGCGGACCGGACGAGGGCGGCGGTCGGGACGACGCGCCGGAAGACCAGGGGGACGTTCCGTACTTGTCGGACACGCCTGCCCCGTGCAGGGCTACCGTACGCCCTAGGCACGACAAGCCCAAACACGCCCCTCGCCCTTGTGTCGCAAGGGTTCGGGGCAGGCTTGGGCGGGTATGGCCGCTAATCGGACATTTGACCGAACGGCGACGCGGCGCCGGGCCGGACCCGCGGGGGCCCGGCCGGGCCCTCAGAGCTTGACGGTGGGGAAGGCCGAGGTGTCCAGGGTGCCGACGATGCCGGGGGTCGGACGGGACGGCGTCGCGGGCTCCTGGGCGTCCGCCAGGGCCGCCTCGCGCACCGCGGCGGCGACGGTCTTGGCGACGTCCTTGTTGAAGACGCTCGGGATGATGTAGTTGGCGTTCAGCTCGTCGTCGGCGACGGTGGTGGCCAGCGCGCGGGCCGCGGCGATCATCATCTCGGTGTTGACCGTGCGGCTCTGGGCGTCCAGCAGGCCGCGGAAGACACCCGGGAAGACCAGCACGTTGTTGATCTGGTTCGGGAAGTCGCTGCGGCCGGTGGCGACCACGGCGGCGGTGTGCCGGGCCACGGCCGGGTCGACCTCCGGGTCCGGGTTGGCCAGCGCGAAGACGATCGACTGCTCCGCCATGGTGGCCAGGTCGTCGCCGTCCAGGACGTTCGGGGCCGAGACGCCGATGAAGACGTCCGCGCCCGCCACGGCCTCCTTGAGGCTGCCGGTGCGGCCCGAGCGGTTGGTGTGCTCGGCGATCCAGCGCAGGCTGTCGTTGAGGTCCTCACGGCCCAGGTGGACCACGCCGTGCACGTCGGCGACGGTGGCGTGCTCGACACCGGCGGCCAGCAGCAGCTTGAGGATCGCGGTACCGGCGGCGCCGGCGCCCGACATCACCACCCGGATGTCGCCGATCTCCTTGCCGACCACCTTCAGCGCGTTGGTGAGGGCGGCCAGCACCACGATCGCGGTGCCGTGCTGGTCGTCGTGGAAGACCGGGATGTCCAGGGCCTCGCGCAGCCGGGCCTCGATCTCGAAGCAGCGCGGCGCGGAGATGTCCTCCAGGTTGATGCCGGCGAAGCCGGGGGCGATCGCCTTGACGATGGCGACGATCTCGTCGCTGTCCTGGGTGTCCAGGCAGATCGGCCACGCGTCGATCCCGGCGAAGCGCTTGAACAGGGCCGCCTTGCCCTCCATGACGGGCAGCGCGGCCGCCGGGCCGATGTTGCCCAGGCCCAGCACCGCCGAGCCGTCGGTGACCACGGCGACGCTGTTGCGCTTGATGGTCAGGCGGCGGGCGTCCTCGGGGTTCTCGGCGATCGCCATGCAGACCCGGGCCACGCCCGGGGTGTAGATCATGCTCAGGTCGTCTCGGTTGCGGATCGGCAGCTTCGAGGACATCTCGATCTTGCCGCCGAGGTGCATCAGGAAGGTGCGGTCCGAGACCTTGCCGATCGACACGCCGTCGATCGCCCGGAGCTTCTCGACGATCTCCTCGCCGTGCGCCACCGAGGAGGCCGCGACGGTCACGTCGATGCGCAGCGCCTCCAGGCCGGAGGCGGTGACGTCGAGACCGGTCACCGATCCGCCGGAGGACTCCACTGCCGTGGTGATCGCACTGACCGCGTTGCCGCGGGCCGGGACCTCCAGTCGCACCGTGATCGAGTTGGAGACACTGGGCACCGTCGCCATCGACGCTTCCTTCTTCCGTCTGTCCCGCAGGCTCAACATTTTGTTGAAGGCATCGCCTGCGCATGCTAGACCTCGATCGTCGCACCTTCCAAGGGGTTGCCAGAAATAACGTTCATTGAGTGTGCGGATCCGACAAGCCCACCGCGTCGCCCACAGTCTCCGGGCGCACACTCCTTGCCTCTCCCGGCCGATGCGTTACATTGGACGGGACACCGGCTCGATCCAAGCCCCCGGGCCCAACCTTCGTCCCTCAGAGGGACCACTTGCCGCGAGGCGAGCATGGCGGGTCGGTGTCGTAAACGTCCGAAGGCCCCTCACCACCGGTGAGGGGCCTTCGTCGTGGGTGCGTCAGCCGTGCAGCAGCGCGGGCACGCCGGCCGCGTCCGGCAGGTCGTCAGGGCCGGACAGCACGGTCAGCCGCTGGGTCGCCCGGGTGAGCGCCACGTACAGCACCCGCAGGCCCGCCTCCGACTCGCCGGCGATGCCGGTCGGGTCGGCGACCACCGTCGCGTCGTACTCCAGGCCCTTCGCCTCCAGGCTGCCCAGCACCACCGCGCGCTCGCCCAGGCCCTCGGCCCAGCCCGCCGCCTCGGCCCGGCGGTCCATCGGCACCACGATCGCCACGGTGCCGTCCACCTCGCCCAGCAGCCGCTCCAGCTCGCCCCGGGCGGCCTTGCCGAAGGCCTCCGGCGAGGGGTCGGTGACGGCCGCGAAGCGCGGCTCCACGCCCACGTGGCGCACCGCGCTCGGCGAGGGCGTGCCCGGCGCGGCCAGCGCCAGCACCTTGGCCGCGACCTCGGCGATCTCGGCCGGGTTGCGGTAGTTGACGGTCAGCGTGAAGCGGCGGCGCGGCTTGCCGGCCAGCACCTCGTCCAGCGCGGCCTGGGCCTCCTGGGGGAACGGCCAGGAGGACTGCGCCGGGTCGCCCACGATGGTCCAGGTCGCCATCCGGGACCGCCGGCCGATCATCCGCCACTGCATCGGGGTGAGGTCCTGGGCCTCGTCCACGATGACGTGCGCGTACTCCTTGCGCTCCACCGGCAGGCGCTCGCGCTGGCGGGAGTTGCGGTCGGCGAAGGTGGTGACCTCCTCCAGGCCGCTCAGCAGGTCCACCGCGTCCACCTCGCGGACCTTCGGGCGGGCCGGCTCGCCGAGCAGCAGCTGCAGCTCGTCCACCAGCGCCACGTCGTGCGCGGACAGCTCGCCCTCGCCCCGCGGCGACAGGTGGCGCCAGGAGGCGGCCAGCAGCCTGGCCTCGTCCGGGGTCACGGCGCGGCGGGCGATCCGGTTGGTGTGCCGGGTCTGCTTGAGCGTGCCGAGCACCCGGCGCGGGGTCAGCGCCGGCCACCAGGCGTCCAGGAAGTCCAGGAACGACGACTCGTCCGAGACGTAGTCGTCGAAGGACTCCTTCTCCTCCTGGCGCTGCTCCCGGCTGTAGTGGTCGGTGGGCTTGGGCAGGTGCCTGGTGGCCTCCTGCCACAGGGCGTCCAGCAGCAGCCGGCGGGCGCGCGGGCGCAGCAGGTTCAGCGGGGTGCCGCCGGAGCCCACCACGTTGCCGCGGACGGCCCTGAGCCGGCCCGCGTCCAGCTTCAGCACCTCGCCGCGGGCGACCACCTTGAGCTCCTGCGGGGCGCCCAGCTCCAGCGCCGCCCGGGCGGCCCGGCGCAGCAGGTGCACCATCCGGGCCGAGCCCTTGACCCGGGCCGCCTCCGGGGCGTCGTAGGTGCCCGCCTCGATGCCGTCCACCAGCGAGCCGACCGCGCGGATCGCGACCTGGCCCTCCTCGCCCAGCGAGGGCAGCACGCCCTCGGTGTACGAGACCAGCAGCGCGGTGGGCGAGACCACCAGGATGCCCCCGGCGTAGCGGCGGCGGTCCTGGTAGAGCAGGTACGCGGCGCGGTGCAGGGCGACGGCGGTCTTGCCGGTGCCGGGGCCGCCGGTGACGAGCGTGGCCCCGGCCGCGGCGGCCCGGATCACCTCGTCCTGCTCCTTCTGGATGGAGGAGACGATGTCCCGCATGGAGTGGCTGCGGGCGCGGCCGAGCGAGGCCATCAGCGCGCCGTCGCCGACCACGGCCAGCTCCCGGCCGCCCAGGGTCGGCGTGAGGTCGGGGCGCAGCAGGTCGTCCTCGACGCCGATCACCTTGCGGCCCTTGGAGCGGATCACCCGGCGGCGGATCACCCGGCCGGGCTCCACCGGGGTGGCGCGGTAGAACGGCGCGGCGGCCGGGGCCCGCCAGTCGATCACCAGCGGGCCGAACTCGGCGTCCAGCACGCCGAGGCGGCCGATGTGGAGGGTCTCGGCGACGGCCGGGTCGGCCGGGTCGAGCGGGGTGTTCGAGGGGATGCCGTGTTCCTCCGGGGCGTCGGCCTGCTGGAGGTCGATCCGGCCGAAGAGGAAGTCCTCGAACTCGTTGTTGAGCCGCTGGAGGTGCGCGCCGGCCCGGTAGACCTGGGCGTCGCGCTCGGCGAGCGCGCCGGGAGTGCCGACCTGGACCCGCTTGGCGGCGTCCTCCAGGATGTACTCCGCCTCGGCGAGCTTCTCCTCCAACCGGTGGTAGACGGTGTCGAGGTGCTGCTGCTCACCGGCGATCTCACGTGCCCGGACGGTCTCGTGATCGGCGGTGGGGGTGGTGTCCGTGTTGCTCTGCATGGCCTCGGTGGTTGCGACGGAATCCGGCTCCGGAAAACGAGCGGACGGATGATCCTACGCCGCGACCCCCCGCACGCGCTGCTCCGGAACGTACAAAATCCGAAGGCCGCCCTCCGCATCAGCGGTGGACGGCCTTCGGTGTGAACATGGGGTGGTGGAGATGCCGGGAATCGAACCCGGGTCCAGTGGAGTTAATTCAGGGCTTCTCCGAGCGCAGTCCGCTGTGATTTTCTCGGCCCTGGCAGTCACGCGGACAAGCCGCCAACAGGCCCAGCTGCTGTTTGATTTCCCATCCACCCCCGCAGCCCGGGCGGACGGTTGAGTTCCCTAGATTATGCCAGGGTCCGGGTCGGGAACTCCCCGGTCTGACACCCAAGCGCTATCGGTGCTTATTAGGCAGCGAGAGCGAACTGCTGGGAATCGCGCTTAGAGTTGGCGATTATTTTTTTGCGACACGTGGTTAACGAGATCATTGCCGCGTTCCTCGGCTCGCTTCCCCTGTTTCAACATCCCCTGTCGAAACCGATCATCCCCATGTTTTTTTGAGAAACAGCTCGGACGGTGACCGTCCGTGTTGCTGGCGCCATAGTACGCGAGGCGACGGGCGAGGGTCCAGCGGATTAACCCTGGCGTCGTCGGGCCGCCGCCACGGCGCGCGCCGTCTCCCGGGTGTCCTGCTTCTCCCGCAGCGTCTGGCGCTTGTCGTACAGCTTCTTGCCGACCGCCAGCGCGAGTTCGAGCTTGACCCGGCCGTCCTTGAAGTACAGGGACAGCGGGACCAGGGTGTGGCCCGCGTCGCGGACCTTGGTCTCGATCTTCTGGATCTCCATCCTGTGCAGCAGCAGCTTGCGCTTGCGCCGGGCCGCGTGGTTGGTCCACGTCCCCTGGGTGTACTCGGGGATGAAGACGTTGTCGATCCAGGCCTCGCGGTTCTGGATGTAGGCGTAGCCGTCGACCAGGTTGGCCCGCCCCTCACGCAGCGACTTGACCTCGGTGCCGGTGAGTACGAGGCCGCACTCGTAGGTGTCGAGGATCGTGTACTCGTGTCGCGCCTTCTTGTTCTGCGCGATCAGCTTGTGTCCGGTTTCCTTTGCCATAGCGCGGCCATTCTCGCACTTCGACGCCGGATCGGGCAGCCGCTTTACCGCCCGGCGGCCGGGTCAGGACCGGGTCCCGAGCCCGGCCAGGACGCGCAGGGCGAGGGCGTCGGCGTCCTCGCCCGCGGCGGCCGGGACGTCCGGGGTCAGGCCGGTGCCGTCCAGGGAGCGGCCGGCCGGGGTGTAGTAGCGGCCGACGGTCAGCTCCAGCACCGCTCCGTCGGCGAGCCTGCTGGGCTGCTGGACGGTGCCCTTGCCGAAGGTCCGGGCGCCCACCACCACGGCGCGGCTGCGGTCCTGGAGGGCTCCGGCGAGCAGCTCGGCGGCGCTCATCGTGCCGCCGTCCACCAGCACCACCAGCGGGGTGCGCCGGTCGCCGCCCGGCGGGGCGGTCAACTCCCGCTTCTCGCCGCGCTCCTGGTACGAGCCGACGGTGCCGCCGTCCAGGAAGCTCCCGGCGGTGCCGACCGCCTCGTCCAGCAACCCGCCGGAGTTGCCGCGCAGATCGAGCACCGTACCGGTGTGCGGGGCGCGCAGCGCGGCACGCACCTGGTCGGCCACGCCGCTGGTGAAGGCCCGGACGGTGATCCGCAGCACGCCCCCGTCCAGGTGCTCGGCGGTGACCTGCGTGCTGTCCAGCAGCACCCGCCGCAGCCGCAGTTCGCGCACCTCGCCGCCGTCGCGCTGGACGGCCAGCGTGACCTCGGAGCCGGCCCGGCGCTCGTCACCCTGCCCGCGCAGCCGGGCGACCACCTCGGTGACCGGCAGCCGGTCGGCCTGGTCCCGGTCGATCCGCAGCAGCCGGTCGCCGGGGGCGATCCCGGCCTCGGCGGCCGGTCCGGCCGGGGTGACCTGGGAGACGGCGGTGACGCCGTCCTCGCCGCGGCCGACCGACAGGCCGACCCCGGGGTAGCGGCCGTCCAGGCCCTGGCTGAACTCGGCGTACTCCTGGGCGCTGTAGTACGCGCCCCAGCGGTCCCCGCCGGCCGCCAGCAGGTGCTCGGCCTGCTGCTCGGACAGCGCGGCGCCCGCCGGGTCCGCCGGGAGCCCGGCGGCGGCCGGCGCGACGTCGGCGGAGGCGCGGCGCGGCGGGTCGCCCGGGTCGCCCCAGGCACCGGTCGCGGCCCCGGCCAGCAGCACGGCACCGAACACCAGGCTGAGGGCGGCCACCTGACGCGCCCTGCGCGGAGTTTGCAGCATGGCACCGGAGTGTAGACACCGCTCCGCGCGCGGCGGGCCGGAACGGCGGAGCGCGGAACGGCGACGGCCCCGTACGGCGCAGTGCCGTACGGGGCCGAAGCGACTTCCGGGGATCAGACCTTGAGGTACTTGCGCAGCGTGAAGAACGCCGCGATGCCGGCCATGCCCATACCGACCACGACCAGCAGCGGGATCACCGCCAGCACCGAGCCGAGGCCGATGAAGTGGATGAACTGCACCCGGTCCGCCAGCCAGCCCTGGACGAAGAAGTGCCCGCCGACCAGCAGGCCGGAGGCCAGCGCCGCACCGAGCAGCGCGGAGAACGCGGCCTCGGCGATGAACGGCATCTGGACGTAGAAGTTCGAGGCGCCGACCAGGCGCATGATGCCGGTCTCGCGCCGCCTGCTGTACGCCGACACCCGGACGGTGTTGACGATCAGCAGCAACGCGACGAACAGCATCAACACCATGATCACGAACGCCGCCGTCTGCAGGCCGTTGAGCAGACCGAACAGGTTCTCCAGGATCTTCCGCTGGTCCTCGACCGATTTGACGCCGGGCTTGCCCGCGAAGGCGCTCTGGATGACGTCGTACTTGGTCGGGTCGTTGAGCTTCACCCGCCAGGACTGCGGCATGGCGTCCGGGCCCAGGACGGAGATGAGCGGGTTGTCCGGGTTCATGTCCTTCCAGTGCTTGTACGCCTCCGCGGAGCTCTCGTACGTGGACGACTGGACGACCGAACTCATCTTGTCCAGCTGGTCCTTGATGTCCTGGACCTGCTGGTCGGTGGCCGCGCCCTTGTCGCACTGGGGCGAGTTGCGGGCATCCGCCTTGGTACAGAAGTAGATGCTCACCTCGACCTTGTCGTACCAGTACCCCTTCATGGAGTTCACCTGGTCGCGGACCAGGAGCGAGGAACCGGCGAGGGCGAGGGAGAGCGCGACGCTGACCACGACCGCGATGGTCATGGTCAGGTTGCGTCGGAGACCCACACCGATCTCCGACAGGACGAACTGGGCACGCATGCGGGAAACAACTCCAGGGTCGGTACTGCGTGGTCGGACGGGCCGGGCCTGCGGCCCTACGGGTCAGCGCCGGTCGGTCAGTGCTGGTATCCGTAGACGCCGCGGGCCTGGTCGCGGACGAGCAGCCCCTTGTCGAGCTCGATGACGCGCTTGCGCATCTGGTCGACGATGGCCTGGTCGTGGGTGGCCATCAGCACCGTGGTGCCGGTGCGGTTGATCCGGTCGAGCAGCTTCATGATGCCGACCGAGTTCTGCGGGTCCAGGTTTCCGGTGGGCTCGTCCGCGATGAGCAGCATCGGGCGGTTCACGAAGGCGCGGGCGATCGCGACGCGCTGCTGCTCACCACCGGACAGCTCGCCCGGCATGCGGTCCTCCTTGCCGCCGAGGCCGACCAGCTCCAGCACCTCGGGCACCACCTTGTTGATGGCGCTCTTGGGCTTGCCGATCACCTCCAGCGCGAAGGCGACGTTCTGCGCGACCGTCTTGTTCGGCAGCAGGCGGAAGTCCTGGAAGACGGTGCCCAGCTGGCGGCGCATGTGCGGCACCTTCCAGTTGGACAGCTTGCCGAGGTCCTTGCCCAGCACGTGCACCGCGCCCGTGGAGGGACGCTCCTCGCGCAGGCACAGGCGCAGGAAGGTGGACTTGCCCGAGCCGGACGAGCCGACCAGGAAGACGAACTCACCCTTCTCGATCTCCAGCGAGACGTTGTCCAGGGCGGGACGGTTCTGCTTGGGATAGGTCTTGGAGACGTTGTCGAATCTGATCACGGCTGCATCACGGAGGCCATCCTAGGCGGCGCCAGTCCTCGGTCGGTCCGCCCCGGAGGCCGGGTCCGGGGGCGGGCGATGGGAGCGCGGAGGGCCGCTCCCGGTCTGGGACCATACGCGAACCGGCGGTCGGCCCGCAGGGACAGCCCAGGACGGACTTCGGAATCTGGGGGAGAATGTCCGGTTGTGCCCCGATAATTGCGAGCCATCTCACAGCCCGGGAGCCGGAACGGCCAGAACCTGGCAGAGTGGAGGTGACGGCCGTGTCCGGCCGCTCCCCCGTACAGGGCAGACTCCCCCGTACAGGTAAGAAGAGGGAACCAAAGCCCCGTCCGGTGCGTTGGCTGTAGCAGCGAGGAGGAGATCGCATGACCTGCGACCATCTGGTGTGCGCCAACTGCAACGGCCGCGTCAGCGACGGGCGTTGCCCGGTGTGCCGCGCCAACCGGGCCCGGCTGCAGGAGCAGCAGGGGCCGTTCGCCGCGCTCTCCCCCGCGTTGCTGCTGGCCCTGCTGGCCGGGCTGCTCGCGGTGGCGCTGATCGCACGGCAGGCGCTGGCCTGAGAATTCGAGGTACGCCGAAGGGCCCCGACCGCTGCGGTCGGGGCCCTTCGCGTGTGCCTGCTGTGCGCCTCGCTGTTGCTCGGCGCTGTTACTCGGCGCTGGTCTCGCGCTGCTTGCGCCAGCGGATGCCCGCCTCGATGAAGCCGTCGATGTCGCCGTCCAGGACCGCCTGCGGGTTGCCCGCCTCGTACGCGGTGCGGACGTCCTTGACCATCTGGTACGGGTGCAGCACGTAGGAGCGCATCTGGTTGCCCCAGGAGCTGCCGCTGTCCTTGAGCGCGTCCATCGCCGCGCGCTCCTCCTGGCGGCGCCGCTCCAGCAGCTTGGCCTGGAGGACGTTCATCGCGGAGGCCTTGTTCTGGATCTGCGAGCGCTCGTTCTGGCAGGAGACCACCACGCCGGTCGGGATGTGCGTGATGCGCACCGCCGAGTCGGTGGTGTTGACGCCCTGGCCGCCGGGGCCGGAGGCGCGGTAGACGTCGATGCGCAGCTCGGACTCGTCGATGTCGACGTGGTCGGACTGCTCGACGACCGGGAGCACCTCGACGCCGGCGAAGGAGGTCTGCCGGCGGCCCTGGTTGTCGAAGGGCGAGATGCGGACCAGGCGGTGGGTGCCCTGCTCGACCGAGAGGGTGCCGTACGCGTAGGGCGCCTTCACGGTGAAGGTCGCGGACTTGATGCCGGCCTCTTCGGCGTACGAGGTGTCGTACACCTCGGTCGGGTACCCGTGCCGCTCGGCCCAGCGCAGGTACATGCGCATCAGCTGCTCGGCGAAGTCGGCGGCGTCCACGCCACCGGCCTCGGCGCGGATGTTGATCAGCGCCTCGCGGGCGTCGTACTCGCCGGAGAGGAGGGTGCGGACCTCCAGCTCCTCGACGGCCTTCTGGAGCGCCTTGAGCTCGGCCTCGGCCTCGGTGCGGGTGTCCGCGTCGTCCTCGGCCTCGGCGAGCTCGAACAGCACGCCCAGGTCGTCGATGCGGCTGCGGAGCCCCTCGACGCGGCGCAGTTCGCCCTGGAGGAAGGAGAGCCGGCTGGTCACCTTCTGTGCGTTCGCGACGTCGTCCCACAGGGTGGGGGCGGCTGCCTCCTCCTCCAGGACCGCGATGTCGGCCCGGATCTTGTCCAGGTCGAGGACGGCCTCGATCGACCCCATGGTCGTATCGAGGTTCTTGAGCTCTTCGGAAGGATCGACGGCTGCCACGCCCCCAGCGTAATGGTTCCGGGGGTGGTCATGACGACACCCCCGGTTCCGCTGCCGTTCCCCCCGGGCTACGGAGCCCGCGGAGCGGTGCTGTGCACGGCCGGGCGGGCCGGGTGGCCGGCGCCCGGTTCGGTGGCCGCGAAGGCCGTCCAGGCCGCGGCGGCGCCCGCCAGCAGCAGGACGGTGGCCAGCAGGACGGCCAGCAGCCGGCGGCGGCGCAGCAGGGCCGCGCGGTCCCGGCGGTGGCCCGGGGCGGTGCGCTGGGCGCGGGACTCGGCGGCGTACGCGGCCAGCTCGTCGGCCGAGGGGCGGCGCAGGCTGGTGTGGGTGTCCCGGGTGGAGTCCGGGGCGACGCCCGGCACCAGCGGGACGGCCGGGCCGCGGCGGCGCTTGTGGGTGCCCGGGCCGGCGTCCACCTCGGCGTAGACGGCCTCGCCCGGGGTCAGCTGCTCCTCGGCCGGGGCGCGGCCCTGCGAGGGCACGGCCAGCACCGGCAGGCCGGCCAGCGAGGGCAGCTGCTCGCGCAGCCGGGCGGCCAGCTCGGCGGCGCGCAGCCGGGAGGCCGGGGCCTTGGCCAGGCACTCGGAGATGATCCGCCACAGCCCGTCCGGCAGGCCGGGGATCGGCGGCACCTGCTCGGTGACGTGCCGGCGCAGCACCGCGCCGGTGTGGCCGCCGCCGAACGGGGTGGAGCCGGCCAGCAGTTCGTACAGCACGGTGGCGAGGGCGTAGATGTCGACGGCGGCGCGCGGCTCCAGGCCCTCGATGATCTCGGGGGCGAGGTAGTCGGGGGTGCCGATGATCCGGGTGGCCCGGGTGCGGCGCGGGGCGTCGACCAGGCGGGCCACCCCGAAGTCGGTGAGCTTGGCGCGCGGGGCGCCGCCCGGGCCGGGGGCGGCGGCGAGGTCGAGCAGGACGTTCTCCGGCTTGACGTCGCGGTGGACGATCCCGGCCGCGTGCGCGGCCGCCAGGCCGTCGGCGACGTCGGCGATGATCGAGGCGGCGGCCTGCGGCGGGAGGGCGCCGTCCCGCTCCAGCCGGGAGCGCAGGTCGGTGCCCTGGACGAGCTCCATCACCAGGGCGAGGTCGCTGCCGTCCACGACCATGTCGCGCACGCCGACCACCCGGGGGTGGTCGAGGCTGGTCAGCGCGGTGCGCTCCTGGACGAAGCGGCCGACCAGCACCTGGTCGGCGGCGAGGTCCTCGCGCAGCAGCTTGACCGCCACCGGGCCGTCGGGCCCCTCACCGAGCCAGACCGTCCCGGCCGAACCCCGGCCGATCACCTGGTGGACGGTGTACCGGCTGCCGATCTTGCGTGCCAATGCTGCTCCGTGGGCGGCGCGGGAGCGCTCCGGGGGTCCGGGTGCGCTCGGTGGGGCGGGACAACAGCGACCAACCTACGCGCCCGGACCCCCGGTGCGGGCCGCCTGGGGGCCGTGGAGCGGCACTCCGGGGCGAGAAATCTCGCGGATTGTCGACAAAGCGTCAATCCTGGCTTCCGGGCGGGGTCCGGACACCCGGTCAGCCGCCGGAGCGGCCCGCCGCCCGATCCCGTCACCCCGAGCCGTCCGGGCCCGCACCCCGGGCCCGCGTCAGTTGCCGGAGCTGCCGATGATGTTGTTCACCCAGTCCCGGGCGGTGTCGAACCAGCCCACGACGTTGTCCCAGTAGTGCGGCAGCGGCGTGAAGTTCCACAGCGCCAGCGCGGCCACCGCCAGCACCAGCAGCACCATCAGACAGCCCTTGAGGCAGCCCAGCCCCGGGATGTACATCCGGTTGCGGCTGCGCGGGCGCCGCTCGCGCGGCGGGGCGCTCTCCCGGCGGGGCTGCTCGCGCGGCTCCTCCCGGGGCGGCCGGGGCTCCCGGTACTGCGGCGCGGGCGGCTCGGCCCGGCGCGGCACCGGGGTGGGCGGGGGCGGCGGCGGGTAGCCGCCCTGCGGCTGGCCGTGGCCGGACGGGGCCTGCCGGTAGCCGCCGGGCGGCTGCGGACGGCCGCCGCCCTGGGCGCCCTGGCCCCCCTGGCCGCCCTGGTTGACCTGGTAGGGCGGCGGGGCGACCGGCGGGCGCTGGGCGTAGCCGGGCGGCGGCGCCTGCCGGCGCTGGTCCGGGCGGTAGCCGGCCGGCGGCTGCGGCTGGTAGCCGGGGGCGCCCTGGCCCCCCTGATTCGCCTGGTAGGGCTGCGGGGCGACCTGCGGGTCCTCGAAGTCCTCCGGCCCGAAGTAGCCGACCTGGGTCTGCTGGTTGCGGTCGCGCGCCGCCCGCAGCTGGGTCTGCCACGGGTGCGGCGCCTCCTCCTGCGGCCCGGGCGGCCCGACCGGCGGGGGCGGCGGCACGGCGGTGGGCGGCATCACCTGGGTGCGGTCCTGGGTGCCGTACGGGGGCGCGGGCGGCGGCTGGGTGCCCATCACCCGGGTCGCCGCGGCCGGGTCGTACTGCGGGCCGCCCGGGGGCGGGGGCAGCACCTGGGTGCGGTCCTCGGCCCCGGGGAGGCCGGGCCCGCCGGGGACGACCGGCACGGTGCCGGGCACGGCGGTCGGCTGCGGGTCCGGCAGCAGCAGGGCGCCGACCGCCAGCGCCTCGTCCACCGCCGCCGGGGAGGCGTGCACCCCGACCCCGGCCGCGACCACCCGCAGCGCGCGGGCCAGCGCGGTGGCGCTCGGCCGCTGCGCCGGGTCCTTGCGCAGGCAGCGCTCGATCACCGTCCAGAGCGGCTCGGGCATGGTGCTGGGCCGCTGCGGCTCCTGCGCCAGGTGGGCCTGGAGCACGGCCAGGGCGCTGTCGCCCTGGAACGGCTGGCGGCCGGTGACCAGCTCGTACAGCATGATCCCGGCGCCGTAGACGTCCACCGCGGAGGTCTGCGGGCGGCCCTCGGCGGACTCCGGCGCGACGTACGCGGGGGTGCCGACGAACTCGTGGGTGCGGGTGACGCCCGGGGAGTCGGCCAGCCGGGCGATGCCGAAGTCGGTGAGCAGCGGGTGCATCTGCTCGGTGCCCTGCACCAGGGTGGAGGCGAGCAGCACGTTGGCCGGCTTGAGGTCGCGGTGGACGATCCCGTCCGCGTGGCTGGCCGCCAGCGCGTCCGCGACCTGGGCCATCAGCAGGGAGCCGGCGATCGGGCTGAACGGGCCGTTGGCGCGCAGGTAGCGGGCCAGGTCGGGGCCCTCCACCAGGTCCATCACCAGCGCCAGCAGCTCGCCCTCGACGACCAGGTCGCGGACCCGGACGATGTTCGGGTGGCTCAGCCGCAGCAGCAGCGAGCGCTCGCGCAGGAAGCGCATCACGACGTCCGGGTCGGCCGCCAGTTCCTCGCGCAGCACCTTGATCGCCACCTGCTGCCCGGGCTCGCTGCCCGGCGCCTGGACGTCCTGGCGCACCAGACCGCGCCAGACCGTCCCGGTGGCACCCCGCCCCAGGGTTTCATCAAGCAGATACTTGCTGCCGACTGGCCGCACCTGTCGCACTCCTCGCCGTGCCGCCCGCGGGGCGCTCCCCCGCCGGTTCGCGGTGAGCCTGCCGGGCCCGTGTCTGCGGCCACTCTAACGGGGTCCGTACGGGTTTTTGAGGTGACCGGCGGGCCGTCGGAGCAGGGTTGGGGGACATCCCCTAGGGGACTGCCCGGAGGCGGTGGCCGGGCCCCTGCGCGGGGCGGGCCTGGCGACGGTTGACCTGACCCTCCGTCGCCTCCACCATGGCGATGATCGCAAGATCGTCAAATCCGGTACCGCGCGCGGACTGTCCACGCCGGATGGCAGGATGGACACTCGCCACTCGTGTGGCCCAAAGGGTCGCCGCGACGCGCCCCCGCGCGTCCGCGACGACACCCCGGGCAGCGGTACGACACCCGGGCAGCGGTACCAGGCATCACACCAGCAGAAGGGACCCGCGGGCGAGATGCAGATCCGGCTGACCGTCCTCCGACCGCGCAGCGGCCCGACCGCCGCCGGCTCCGCCATCCCCTACGTGGACGTGCTGGTCACCGCACCCGTCGGCACCGCGCTCGGCGCCATCGCGGGCGCGCTCGCGGGCGCCGTCGGCGTGCGCGGACCGCGGGCCGCCACCCATGTGCACCTGTACGCCGGGGCGCACCGGGTGGACGAGCACACCCTGCTCGGCCACCCCCCGCTGCTCGACGGCGCCGTCCTCAGCCTCAACGAGCCCGACCCGACCGCCGACGACCCCGACGACACCCCCGCCGCGGCCGAACTGCGCGTGGTCGGCGGCCCGGACGCCGGCGGCGTGCACCGGCTGCACGGCCGGGAGATCCGGATCGGCCGCTCGGGTGAGGCCGACGTCCCGCTCGACGACCCGGACGTCTCCCGGCTCCACCTCTCCCTCCACCTCGGCGAGGACGGCCGGACCACCGTCCGCGACCTCGGCTCCACCAACGGCACCACCCTGGACGGCCGGATCGTCCCGCCCCTGCCGCCCGAGGCCGCCGTCCCGCTCGAACACGGCGCCCTGCTGCGGATCGGCGAATCCACCCTCCAGCTCCTCGAACCGCTCGGCCGGACCAGCCGCTCCGCCCTGCCCGACGGCAACGGCCACCTCCAGCTCGCCGCCCCCGGCCCGGCCAGGCCCGCGCCGCCCGTCCACGAACCGCCCGCCGCCCCCGAGCCCGCCCCGGGCCGCGGCCGCGGCCTGTTCTCGCTGCTGCCCGGCCGCGCCGCCGAACCGCCCGGCCAGGAGAGCGCCGAACGCCACCACGCCGCGGTCCGGCTGCGCCAGGCCGCCGCCCAGCGCGAGCGCTGGCCCGACCTCGCCACCGTGCTGCTCAACGCCGTCGGCCCCGGCCCCCGGCTCTGGGAGCGCGGCCCCGGTCACCCCGACGCGCTCACCCTGCGGCTGGGCACCGCCGACCGCCCCGGCGGCCCCGGCACCACCCCCGGCACCCTGCTGCCCGCCGTCCCGGTCACCCTCGACCTGCAGACCGCCGGCAGCCTCGGCCTCAGCGGCCCGCGCGAACGCCTCGACGCGCTCACCCGCGCCGTCGTCGCCCAGCTCGCCGCGCTGCACCCGCCGACCGGGCTCAGCCTGGTCGTGGTCGACGCCGACCCGGCCCGCAGCCCCGAGGACCGCGTCGACACCTGGGCCTGGGCGCTGTGGCTCCCCCACCTGCGCCCCGCCGACGGCCAGGACTGCCGACTGCTGATCGGCCTCGACGACGACCAGGCCACCGCCCGGCTCACCGAACTCACCGCCCGGCTCAGCGGCCCGACCGGCCTCGGCGGCCACCCCGCCACCGTGGTCGTGGTGGACGGCCGCCCGGCCACCGAGGCCGCCCGGCACGCGCTCGACCTGCTGCTGCGCCAGGGCCCGGCGGTCGGGATCTTCCCGGTCTGCCTCGCCGAACAGCCCGAGCTGCTCCCCCGGGGCCTCGGCGCCACCGCCCTGATCACCGGCGAGGTCGGCACCCAGCTCTCCCTGGACCGCCCGGTCGCCCGCGGCCGGGAGACCCTGCACGAGGTCTCGCTGGACGCCGTCTCCGACACCTGGGCCGAGCGGCTGGCCCGCGTCCTCGCCCCGCTGCGCGAGGCCGCCCCCGCCTCCCGCGGCCCGCTGCCGGACGCGCTGCGGCTGCTCGACCTGCTCCAGCTCGACACCGTCACCCCGGCCAAGCTCTCCGCCCGCTGGGCCGCCCACGCCGGCGGCATCGGCGCCGCCACCGCGCTGCTCGGCACCACCCGGGACGAGCTGTGCACCCTCGACCTGGCCGACCCCGAACTCGCCCTCCCCTCCCCCGACCCGGGCGGCCCGCACCTGCTGATCGGCGGCGCCCGCGGCTCCGGCAAGACCGAGCTGCTGCGCACCCTGGTCGCCTCGCTCGCCGTCTCCGAGCGGCCCGAGCGCCTCGCCGTCACCATCATCGAGGGCCGGGCCACCGGCGACGACCAGGACGGCCTGGACGGCTGCACCGAACTGCCGCACGTCACCGGCCGGGTGAACGCCGCCGCCGACCCGCGCGCCGCACTCCTCGCCGCCGAGGCGCTGGAGGACGAACTCGCCCTGCGGGAGAGGCTGTTCGACGGCCTGGACTTCGCCTCCTGGCACGCCACCCGGATCTTGGACGAGCACAGCCTGGACGGACACAGCCTGGACGGCCACGGCGCGAACGCCGTACCGGTGCCCGCCACCGTCGGCGCCGGCCCGGCCTCCGCCGTGCCCCGGATCATCCCGCCGCGCAGCGCCGACGGCCCCCGGGCCTCCGCCGCGCCCGCCGCTCCCGTCCCGGCCCGGCTGATCGTCGTCGTCGACGACTACGACGCGCTGCTCTCCCCCGTCTCCCCGGTCGGCCGCCCGCTGGCCCGCGCACTCGCCGCCGTCGCCCGGCGCGGCGGCCCGCTCGGCATCCACCTCGCCGTCGCCACCGGCCGCCCGGAGGAGAGCGCCGGCACCGAGGTCGACGAGGCCGCCCTGCTGCGGATCGCGCTGCGCACCGAGGACCCGGCCGACTCCGACCTGCTGATCCACCTCGGCGACGCGGCCGCCCTCCCCGAGGACACCCCCGGCCGCGGCTACCTGCGCCGCCCGGACGGCGGCGTCACCGCCTTCCAGACCGCCCGGATCAGCGGCCGCATCCCCCGCACCGCCACCCTGCGCCCCACCGTGGTCGCGATAGACCCGCTCCAACTCGGCGCCCCACCCGCCCGCCGCCCGGTCCGCGAACTCGGCAACGGCCCCACCGACCTCGCCCTCCTCGCCAGCGCCCTCCAACGCGCCGCCTCCCGCTAGGCCCGCGCGGGGCGATAAGGGGAAGGGGTGGGAATGCGGAAGGGCCCGCGTCCGAGGACGCGGGCCCTTCCGTACAGCCGTCCGTCAGCGCATCGAACCGGTGCGCAGCAGGGTGCGGATGACCCGCATCGCGACCGAGAGGCTGGACAGCTCGTAGTTGTCCGAACCCCTTATGTCGTCGAGGGTGGCCTTGGCCCGGTTCAGCAGGGTGGAGTTGAGGTCCGCCCAGGCGGTGTAGCGCTCCTCGGGGCTGGCGCCGTCGGGGCCGCAGGCCAGGATGTCGGCGGTCAGCGCCGCGTGCGCCGCGAAGAGGTCCTCGCGGATCGCGGCCCGGGCCATCGACGACCAGCGGTCGGTGCGGGGCAGGTCGATGATGCGGTCGAGCAGGTGCGAGATCTGCAGGCGGTCGCCCAGGTCGTAGTACAGCTCGGCGACCTCGGCGACGTCCTTGCCGGAGCGGTCCGCGACCTCGGTGATGTCCAGGGTCGGGAAGACCGAGGACAGTCCGGCGATCCGGGTGGCCAGCGCGTCCGGCACGCCGGCCGCGGCGAGCTCGCCCTGGATGCCCTCGAACCAGGTCAGGTCCTCGCCGCGGAGCGGCTTGGGCAGGGAGCCCCAGACCTGGTGGATCCGGTCGTGGAAGAACTCGATGGTGCCGGCGATGTCGAGCGGCTGGCGGCGGTTGTTGAGCATCCACCGGGTGGCGCGCTCGACCAGGCGCCGCGAGTGCAGCCGCATCTTGGTCTGGATCCGGGCCGGGACCTTGTTGTCCAGGCCCTCGATCTCGGCCCAGATCTCCTCCAGGCCGAAGACGGCCCGCGCGGCGGTGTGCGTCCGGGCGATCTCCTCGTAGGTCGCGCCGGTCTCCTCCTTCAGGCGGAAGGCGAAGGTGCAGCCACCGCGGTTGATCGTGTCGTTGACGATCAGCGTGGTGATGATCTCGCGGCGCAGCGCGTGGTTGTCGATCGCGTCGGCGAACTTCGCCCGCAGCGCGCTCGGGAAGTAGTCGTGCAGCGCGGTGCGGAAGTACGGGTCGTCGGGCAGGTCGGTGGCCAGCAGCTCGTCGGCCAGGATGATCTTGGTGTAGGCGAGCAGGACGGACATCTCCGGCTGCGACAGCCCGCGGCCGTTCTGCTGGCGCTCACGGATCTGGCGCTCGGCGGGCAGGAACTCCAGCCCGCGGTCGAGCCGGCCGGCCGCCTCGAACCGGTTGATCATCCGGGCGTGGACGTTGACCATGCTGTGCGCCTGGGCGACGGCGTTGGCCAGCACCACGTTCTGCGCGTAGTTGTTGCGCAGCACGAGGTGGCCGACCTCGTCGGTCATCTCGGCGAGCAGGGTGTTGCGCTGCTTGACCGTCATGTCGCCCTCGGCGACGACCTGGTTGAGCAGGATCTTGATGTTGACCTCGTGGTCCGAGGTGTCCACGCCGGCCGAGTTGTCGATGGCGTCGGTGTTGATCCAGCCGCCGGCGCCCTCCGGGCCGCCGGTGGCCGCGTACTCGATGCGGCCGAGCTGGGTGCAGCCGAGGTTGCCGCCCTCGCCGATGACCCGGGCCCGGACCTGCTCGCCGTTGACCCGGATGGGGTCGTTGGCCTTGTCGCCGACCTCGGCGTTGGTCTCGGTGGAGGCCTTGATGTAGGTGCCGATGCCGCCGTTCCAGAACAGGTCGACCGGCGCCTGGAGGACGGCCTTCATCAGCTCGGCCGGGGTCAGGCGGGTCTCCTGGATGCCCAGGGCCGCCCGGACCTGCGCGCTGACCTGGATCGACTTGGCGCTGCGCGGGAAGACCCCGCCACCGGTCGAGATCAGCGACTTGTCGTAGTCGTCCCAGGAGCTGCGCGGCAGCTCGAACAGCCGACGGCGCTCGGCGTACGAGACGGCCGCGTCCGGGTTCGGGTCCAGGAAGATGTGGCGGTGGTCGAAGGCCGCGACCAGCCGGATGTGCTCGCTGAGCAGCATGCCGTTGCCGAAGACGTCGCCGGACATGTCGCCGATGCCGACGACCGTGAAGTCCTCGGTCTGGGTGTCGTGGCCCAGCTCGCGGAAGTTGCGCTTGACCGACTCCCAGGCCCCGCGGGCGGTGATGCCCATGCCCTTGTGGTCGTAGCCGGCCGAGCCGCCGGAGGCGAAGGCGTCGCCCAGCCAGAAGCCGTACGACTCCGCGACGCCGTTGGCGATGTCGGAGAAGGTCGCGGTGCCCTTGTCGGCGGCGACCACCAGGTAGGTGTCGTCCTCGTCGTGGCGGACCACGTCGGCCGGGTGGACGACCTCGCCGGCCACCAGGTTGTCGGTGATGTCGAGCAGCGCCGAGATGAAGGTCTTGTACGAGGAGACGCCCTCGGCCAGCCAGGCGTCGCGGTCCACCGACGGGTCCGGCAGCTGCTTGGCGACGAAGCCGCCCTTGGCGCCGACCGGGACGATGACGGTGTTCTTGACCATCTGGGCCTTGACCAGGCCGAGGATCTCGGTGCGGAAGTCCTCGCGCCGGTCGGACCAGCGCAGACCGCCGCGGGCGACCTTGCCGAAGCGCAGGTGCACGCCCTCGACCTGCGGCGAGTAGACCCAGATCTCGAACGCCGGGCGCGGGGCCGGCAGGTCCGGGATGGCCTTCGGGTCGAACTTCATCGACACGTAGGAGTGCCACTCGCCGGAGCCGTCGTGCTGGAAGAAGTTGGTCCGCAGGGTGGCCTTGATGAGGTTCAGGAAGGAGCGCAGGATGCGGTCCTCGTCCAGCGAGACGACCTCGTCGAGCGCGCCGGCCAGCTCCTCCAGGATGCCCTCGGTCAGCTCCAGGGCACCGGAGCGGTGGCTGGGGCTCAGCCGGGCCTCGAAGAGGTTGACCAGCAGGCGGGTGGTGTGGGTGTTGTTGCGGAGCGCGTCCTCCATGTAGTCCTGGGAGAACGTGGAGCCCGCCTGGCGCAGGTACTTGGCGTAGGCGCGCAGCACCATCGCCTGGCGCCAGTTCAGCCCGGCGGTGAGGACCAGCTCGTTGAAGCCGTCGTTCTCGGCCTTGCCGGTCCAGGTCGCGGCGAAGGTCTCCTGGAAGCGCTCGCGGGCCTCGTCGGTGAGCTCGGTGGCCTCGCGCAGCTTGAGGCCGAAGTCGTACACCCACGCGGTGGTGCCGTCGGAGCGGCGCAGCGCGTACGGGTGCTCGTCCAGGACCTCGACGCCCAGGCGCTGGAGCACCGGCAGGACCTCGGTGAGCGAGATCGGGCCGCCGACCCGGTAGATCTTGAAGCGGCGCTCGTCGTCGCCCGCGCCGACCGGCTGGTACAGGTTCAGGCGGAAGTCGCCCGCGCCGTGCAGCGACTCGATCTGCTTGATGTCCGAGACGGCGGTGCGCGGCGGGAAGTCGGCGCGGTAGCCGTCGGGGAAGGCGTTGGCGTACTTGTGGCCGAGCTCGGCGGCCTTCTCCTCGCCCAGTTCGGTGTGCAGCTGGTCGTGGAAGCCGTCCATCCAGAACCGGGCGGCCTCGGCCAGCCGGTTCTCGATCCGCTCGATGTCGGAGTCGGTGAGCCGGGGCAGCTCGGTGCCCGGGGCGACCCGGACCACGAAGTGCAGGCGGGTCAGCACCGACTCGGTGGCGTACACCGTGTAGTCGATGGTGGCGCCGTTCAGCTCCTCCTTGAGGATGTCGGTGAGCAGCAGCCGGATGCGCGTGGTGTAACGGTCGCGCGGCAGGTAGATGAAGGCGGAGAAGTAGCGCCCGTACTCGTCCTGGCGCAGGAAGAGGCGCAGCTTACGGCGCTCCTGCAGGTAGAGCACGCTGGTGGCGATGGAGAGCAGCTCGGCGGCCGAGGTCTGGAAGATCTCGTCGCGCGGGAAGGTCTCCATAATCTGCAGCAGGTCGCGGCCGTCGTGGCTCTCGCTGGAGAAGCCGGAGCCGTCCAGCACCTCCTGGACCTTGCGGCGCACGACCGGGATGCGGGTGACCGACTCGGTGTAGGCGGCGGAGGAGAACAGGCCGAGGAAGCGGCGCTCGCCGGTCGGCTCGCCGGCGGCGTTGAACTTCTTGACGCCGACGTAGTCGAGGTAGGCCGGGCGGTGCACGGTGGAGCGGCTGTTGGCCTTGGTCAGGACGAGCAGCTTCTTTTCGTGGGCCTTGGCGCGGACCGGGGCGGACAGCCGGCCGAAGGCCTCGGAGACCGAGTGGTGGCGGTCGTCGTGGCTGTGCGGGTCGGAGCGCAGGATGCCGAGGCCGGTCCCGGCGACGGCCTTGAGGACCTCCTCGCCCTCGTGCTCGACCAGGTCGTACTCGCGGTAGCCGAGGAAGGTGAAGTGGTCGTCGGCGAGCCAGCGCATCAGCTCCCAGGCCTCGCCGACCTCCTGCTCGGGCAGCTCGGCCGGGGGCTCCTCGGCCAGCTCGTCGGCCAGGCGCAGCGCGCTGTCGCGCATCTTGCCCCAGTCCTCGACGACCTCGCGGACGTCGCCGAGCACGCGGCGCAGGTTGGTCTCGATGGTGCGCAGGTCGTCGCGGTCGGTCTCGCGGTCGATCTCGATGTGCATCCACGACTCGACGCTCGCGTCGGCGGGCCACTCGGCGCCGGCGGCCTGGCTGCGGGCGCAGGCGTCGACGTCCAGGATCTCCAGCAGCTTGCCGGTGATGTCACGGCGGACGACCAGCTGGGGGTGGACGACGAGGTGGATCGCGCGGTCCTGGCGGGAGAGCTCGTTGGTGACGGAGTCGACCAGGAAGGGCATGTCGTCGGTGACGACCTCGACCACGGTGTGGCCGCAGGACCAGCCGTTCTCCTCGACCGAGGGGGTGTGGACCCGCACCTCGGCGGTGCCCTGGGGTCGCTTGAGGCCCAGGCGGTAGTGGGAGGCGGCCGCGCCGTACACGTCGACCGGGTCGAGGTCGACCAGGTCCTCGGGCGCGGTGTGCAGGTAGTAGTGGTGCAGGTACGCGGTCAGAGCACCGTTGCTCAGACCCTCCCCAGGCGCCGCTCCCCCCACCTGGCTGTTCTCAGCGGCTGCGGCTGCCTTCTTGAGCAGTTCGGCCTTGGCTGCGTCCAGCTTGGTCTGCATGACTTCTTGGCTCCTGTCGCGCGCCGTTGCGTGACTCGGTGGTGTGTGGGTGTACACCGACTGGTCGCTCGCAATCCTGCCGCACCGTCCGACTGAAAGGGGCTCATGGCACGCATGAAACGCCCTCCCAGCGGGTAGGACGATTCGTTCGTCCTGCAAGCCACCCGACGACGTCAGCCAGCCTAACCGGATCAATCGAAGGTGCACAGGGACAGGGAGGCGCAATCCCGCAGGATGTCGGGTCCGTCCTGGACACCATGTCCAAACCGGAGCGTCGTGTTCGCTTTCAGCCCATATGCGGGTAACCGTGCTGGGTCGGCGGGACGAAGGTCTCCTTGATCGCCCGGGCCGAGGTCCAGCGCAGCAGGTTCTGGGCGGCGCCCGCCTTGTCGTTGGTCCCGGAGGCCCGGGAGCCGCCGAAGGGCTGCTGGCCGACCACGGCGCCGGTGGGCTTGTCGTTGATGTAGAAGTTCCCCGCGGTGAAGCGCAGTTCCTCCACCGCCTGGGCGATGGCGTAGCGGTCCTGGGCGATCACCGCGCCGGTGAGGCCGTACGGGGCGCCCGAGTCGATCCGGCCGAGCACGTCGTCCCAGCGGGAGTCCTCGTAGACGTGGACCGCCAGGATCGGGCCGAAGTACTCGGTGCGGAAGATCTCGCCCCGGTGGTCCGAGGAGACCAGCACGGTCGGCCGGACGAACCAGCCGATCGCGTCGTCGTACTGGCCGCCGGCCACCAGCTCGACGGTCGGGTCGGCCTTCGCCCGCTCGATCGCGGTGCGGTTCTTCTCGAAGGCGCGCTCGTCGATCAGCGCGCCCATGAAGTTCGACAGGTCGGTGACGTCGCCCACCGTCAGGGCGTCCACCTCGGCCAGGAAGTCGTCCTTGATCTTCAGCCAGAGGCTGCGCGGCAGGTAGGCGCGGGAGAGCGCCGAGCACTTCTGGCCCTGGTACTCGAAGGCGCCGCGGATCAGCGCGGTCCTGAGGATCTCCGGGTCGGCCGAGCGGTGGGCCAGCAGGAAGTCCTTGCCGCCGGTCTCGCCGACGATCCTCGGGTACGTGCGGTAGCCGCCGATGTTCGCGCCGATGGTCTGCCAGAGCGACTGGAAGGTGGCGGTCGAGCCGGTGAAGTGCAGCCCGGCGAGGGCCGGGTCGGCGAGCGCCACCGGGGAGACCTGCAGGCCGTCGCCGGTGACCAGGTTGATCACCCCGGGCGGCAGGCCGGCCGCCTCCAGCAGTCGCATCAGGTGGTACGCGGCCAGGGTCTGGGTCGGCGCGGGCTTCCAGACCACGGTGTTGCCCATCAGCGCGGGGGCGGTGGGCAGGTTCCCGGCGATCGCGGTGAAGTTGAACGGGGTGACCGCGTAGACGAAACCTTCCAGCGGGCGGTGGTCGACCCGGTTCCACACCCCCGGGGAGGAGATCGGCTGCTCCGCCAGGACCTGCCGGGCGAACCCGACGTTGAACCGCCAGAAGTCGATCAGCTCGCAGGCCGAGTCGATCTCGGCCTGCTGCGCGGTCTTGGACTGGCCGAGCATGGTCGCCGCGTTGAGCGTCTCCCGCCACGGCCCGGCCAGCAGGTCGGCCGCCCGCAGGAACACCGCCGCCCGGTCGTCGAAGGACAGCGAGCGCCACTGCCGCCCGGCCGCCAGCGCCGCGTCCACCGCCGCCCGGGCGTCCTCCCGGGTGGCGTTGCCGAGCACGCCCAGCTTGGCGGCGTGGTGGTGCGGCTGGACGACGTCGATCCGCTCACCGCCGCCGAAGCGCTGCTCGCCGCCGATGGTCATCGGCAGCGGGACCTGCTCGGCCGCCAGCTCGTCCAGCCGCCGGACCAGCCGGTCCCGCTCCGGGCTGCCGGGCGCGTACGACCGCACCGGCTCGTTGACCGGGGTCGGCACCTCGGTGACTGCGTCGATGGGCATGGCGGCTCCGTCCTGGCGGCTGGGGGTTCGACTCCAGCCTGACCAGGGCGGGACGGTTCCGCCCGTCCGGACACGCCAACGGCGGACGTGGCGCCCGCCACGTCCGCCGTGCCGACGGCAGTGCTCAGCCCGTCAGCCGGCCCGCCAGCTCGACCGCCTCGGCCAGGCTGTCCACCACCGGGACGCCGACCGGCTCCAGCTTCTCCCGGGTGTGCGAGCCCCCGGTGTACAGCACCGCGCGGGCCCCCGCGTGCAGCGCCGCCCGGGCATCGTCCGCAGCATCGCCGATCAGCACCGTACGGGCGGGGTCGACCCGCTCGCCGAGCTCGGCCAGGTGCCTCGTCAGCTGCTCCGCCTTCTGGCCGCCGGACGGCCCGCTGCGGCCGTCCACCCGCAGGAAACTGCCGGTCAGGCCGAAGCCGTCGACCAGCGGGACGAGCTTCTCGTGCTCGTACATCGACAGCAGGGACTGGCTGTGCCCGGCCGCCTGCCAGCCCGCCAGCAGCTCCGGCACGCCCGGAGTCAGGCCGCAGGCCGGGCTGAGCTCGACGTAGCGGTCGTGGAAGGCGTCGTCCAGCTTCAGCCACTCCTCCGCGGAGGGCATCCGGCCGAGCAGTCGCTGGTAGAAGCGGGGGATCGGGATCTCGTACTGCTCCCGGTACTCCCGCATGCTCATCGGCCCGATGCCGATGGTCGCGAACGCGGCGTTGCTGGCGCCGAGGACGGCGTCCATGTCGTGGAAGAGCGTCCCGTTCCAGTCCCAAACGATGTGAGTGCGCACGGGATCAAACGGTAACCCGAACGGCCGACACGCCGGTAGGAGCGGGATCACCCCCGCGACGGTCCGGAGGCGTGTCCGGCACGCCCTAGGCCAGCAGGGACGGGATCTCCTGGGTCGCGTACCAGAGCAGGTCGTGGTCCTCGGCGCCGTCCACGGTGAACTGGGCGTCCTGGTCGCCCGCGTCGGCCGCGGCCACCGCCGCCACCGCAGCGGCGACGTCCTCGACCACCTCGTCGTCGGCCACGTCCGCGTGCACCGCGGCGGCCTTCGCCAGCTTCACCGGGCCGGCCAGCACCACCCGGCCGAGCGAGGCCTGGTCCTGGTACTCGTCACCGGGGAAGGGCCGCACCGCCGAGTCGGCCACGTCCAGCGCCACCACGACGCGCCGGCGCGGGGAGTCCGGGTCGGCCGCCAGCAGCCGCAGCGAGGACTGCGCGGCCCGGTTCAGGGCCGCGTACTCCAGCTCCTCCAGGTCGTCGCTGACGTACCACTCGCGCAGCGCGGGCGTCACGGCGTACGCCGCGGACTGGTCCAGGGCACCGCCCTCGCGCGCCGCCGCCAGGCCGGTCAGGGTGGTGGGCACGTACACGCGCATCGGTGGCACTCTCCGGTTTCCGCGAAGCTACTCCAGCGCCCCAAGAATAAGCTCAGCCGCACCGGGTGTGATCACCTGAGCCCGGAAACTACCGCGCCGCCCGCAGCGCCTCCCGGACGCTGCGCAGGCCGCTCTCCAGCACCTCACCGCGGCGGGCCGGGTCCATCAGGTTCGGGCCCATCACCGCCAGGTCGGCCAGGGTCGGCGCGAGCAGCCGCACCCGGACCCCCTCGGCCCGCAGCAGCGCGGCCTCGCGCAGCAGCTGCCGGGTCACCGCGCGCCGGTAGCGGCTGACCAGCTGGGCCAGCACGCCGCGCGGGCGGTCCCGGGCCCGCCACTCGCGCAGCGCGGCCGCCGTGCCGCGGCCGCTGCGCTCGGCCCGCGGGCCCAGCCGCAGGGCCATCGGGGCGAGCACGTACACCTCGTCCAGGCCGCGGCCGAGCAGCAGGTCGGCGTTGGTGGCCGACCAGCAGCCGCCGTCCACGTAGGCCGAACCGTCCAGGCGCACCGGCGCGAACCAGCCGGGGATCGCGCAGGAGGCCATCACGGCGTCGGCCACCGGGACGTCGGGGGCGTCCGGGTCGCCGAAGA
The DNA here is from genome assembly GCF_042884005.1 of Kitasatospora sp. NPDC058162. NCBI lineage: Bacteria > Bacillati > Actinomycetota > Actinomycetes > Kitasatosporales > Streptomycetaceae > Kitasatospora > Kitasatospora sp. NPDC058162. The sequence continues at coordinate 21,622 of NZ_JBHVUS010000013.1, read as the reverse complement.
CCACCCGGTGGCCGCTGCGGTAGTCGACCGCGGCCACCCGCAGCGGGGCGGCGGCCGCGCTCGGCGGGACGGCGCCCGGCGCCTCGTCCGGCGCCTCGCCCCCGCCTCCGCTCCCGTTCCCCGGAGCCGGCCAGCCGCCCGGGCCGAGCAGCCCGCGCACCAGCTCGCCGACCGGGGCCAGCGAGCCCCGGCCGTGCGGCGCCATCGCCGAGACCATGGTCAGCAACGGGTACTCGCGCGGGTGCCGGACGGCGTCCCGCAGCAGGTCCGGCGAGCCGATCCCGGCCCGCGGCCGGGGCGGCAGGGCCCCGCCCACCGCGGTGTCGTAGTCGAAGGCCACCCCGGCCAGCGGGCCCTCGGTGATCGGCAGGCCGCGCTGGTGGGCGCGCAGCTGCTCGGGGCGCACGCCCCCGGCCAGCATCGCGGCCAGGATCGCGCCCGCCGAGGTGCCGAGCAGCACGTCCGCCTCGCCCGGCCCGTGCCCGGCGGCCTCCTCGACGGCGCACAGCGCGCCGACCGTCCAGGCCGCGCCGAGCATCCCGCCGCCGCCCAGCACCAGGCCGCGCCGGGGTGCGCCCCCGGCTCCGGCGGTCGTGCTCGGCCCCGCCACCGCCCGTGTGGTCGTCCCGACTGTCGTCATCCCGGCCGCCCGTCGTCATCGGGTTCGGGTCAGGCTCCGATGGTGCGCGCGGGCGGCCGGGCGGCGCAACGGGAGCCGGGCCCGGGGCCACCCGGTCCGCCGTACCGGGGCGTCCCCTTTCGAGCCGTACGGCCCGTCCCCGCACGTCAACGGGGTGGCGCCGGGGCGCCCGCCGGGCCCGTCGCCGCACTGGCCGCCTCACCCGGATAGGTGAACTTCGCACCGGCCCCCGGGTCGTGCGCAAAGGCGTTGCCGCCCGGTGATCACCGCCGCCAGCCTGGACCCGTCCGTACCCGTACCACCCTTGCCGGGAGCCACCGTGACCGCCAGCCTCAGCACCCAGCCGACCGCCCAGCCGACCATCCACCCGACCGCCCGGCCGACCGACCAGCCGACCGCCCACCTGACCGCCCGCCCGCACCGCCGGGTCCGCGCCACCGGCGGCTGCGACCCGGCCGGGCGGCGCCCGCGCCACCCGCGCGCCGCCTGCTCCGCCCCCGGGCCCGCCGGCCGTCCCGGGCCCGCGCCCGGGTCCGGCCCCGCCCGGCACGACGCCGGGGCGCTCGCCGCCCGGTTCGCCCACCAGCTGGTCGAGGTGCTCACCGGCGCCCGGCCCTCCGGGCAGCTGATGCGGCACACCAGCCTGGACGGCTACGGGCAGCTCGCCTCGCTGGTCCGGGCCGGTGCGCTGCGCCGCGGCGGCCCCGCCGACCGGCCCCGGCTCGGTCCGGTGCACGACCGATCGCCCTCGCCCGACGCCGTCGAGGCCTGCGTCCGGGTCGACCTCGGCCGACGGCACCACATGGTGGCCTTCCGGCTGGAACAGCGCGGCCCGGCCGGTCAGTGGCAGTGCACCGCCGTGGAGGCCCGGTGACGACTGCGGCGGGGACGGCGCAGGGCGCCGCCCCGGTACGGGAGCGGCGCCCTGTGCGGCGTCCTGCGGCTCGCTCAGCCCTTGCGGCGGCGGCCCTTGGCGGACTTGGCGGCCTTGCGGCGCTCGGCGCGGGTCAGCCCGTCACCCTCGTCGTCCGGCACGGCGTCCTCGAAGTCGCCCTCGATGACACCGCCGCCGACCTCGTCCGAGGGGGCCGTGTAGTGCAGCCGCTGCGGCTTCGGGGCCTCCAGGCCCTTGGCCTTGATCTCCGGGCGGGCGGCGTCCTTCTCCAGCTTGTCGAGCAGCACCTCGGCGTCCTCCACCGGCACCTCCTCGACCTGCTGCTCGACCTGGACCTCCAGGTTGAACAGGTAGGCGACGGACTCCTCCTTGATGCCCTCCATCATCGCGGTGAACATGTCGAAGCCCTCGCGCTGGTACTCGACCAGCGGGTCGCGCTGCGCCATGGCCCGCAGGCCGATGCCCTCCTGGAGGTAGTCCATCTCGTAGAGGTGCTCGCGCCAGCGGCGGTCCAGCACCGACAGCACGACGCGGCGCTCCAGCTCGCGCAGGATCTCCTCGCCGAGCTGGTCCTCGCGGGCGCCGTACTGCGCCTGGACGTCCTCCTGGACGACCTTGATCAGGAAGTCGGGGGTCAGGCCGGCCGGGCCGCCGACCTCCTCCTCCAGGTCCGCGAGGTCCAGGGTGATCGGGTAGAGCTGCTTGAACGCGGTCCAGAGCTTGTCGAGGTCCCAGTCGTCCTCGAAGCCCTCGCCGGTGGCCGCCTTGACGTAGGCCTCGACGGTGTCGTCCATGAAGTGGCCGACCTGCTCCTGGAGGTCCTCGCCCTCCAGCACGCGGCGGCGCTCGCCGTAGATGACCTCGCGCTGGCGGTTGAGCACCTCGTCGTACTTCAGGACGTTCTTGCGGATCTCGAAGTTCTGCTGCTCGACCTGGGTCTGCGCGGAGGCGATCGCGCGGGTGACCATCTTGGACTCGATCGGCACGTCCTCGGGCACGTTGGCCATCGAGAGCACGCGCTCGACCATGCCGGCCTTGAACAGGCGCATCAGGTCGTCGCCCAGCGACAGGTAGAAGCGGGACTCGCCCGGGTCGCCCTGACGGCCGGAACGGCCGCGCAGCTGGTTGTCGATCCGGCGGGACTCGTGCCGCTCGGTGCCGAGGACGTAGAGGCCGCCGGCCTCCTTGACCTCGTCCTGCTCGGCCTTGACCGAGGCCTTGGCCTTCTCCAGCGCGGCCGGGAACTCGGCCTCGTACTCCTCCGGGTTGTCGCCCGCGGAGAGCCCGCGCTGGGCCAGCTCGGCCGACGCCAGGTGGTCCGGGTTGCCGCCGAGCATGATGTCGGTACCGCGGCCGGCCATGTTGGTGGCGACGGTGACGGCGCCCTTGCGGCCCGCCTGGGCGACGATCTGCGCCTCGCGCTCGTGGTGCTTGGCGTTCAGCACCTCGTGCGGGATGCCGCGCTTGCGCAGCTCCTGCGACAGGTACTCGGACTTCTCGACCGACACGGTGCCGACCAGGACCGGCTGGCCCTTCTCGTGCTTCTCGGCGATGTCCTCGACCACGGCGGCGAACTTGGCCGGCTCCGACTTGTAGATCAGGTCGGGCTGGTCGATGCGCAGCGGCGTCTTGTTGGTCGGGATCGGCACCACGCCGAGCTTGTAGATCTGGTGGAACTCGGCGGCCTCGGTGGTGCCGGTACCGGTCATGCCGGAAAGCTTGTCGTACAGGCGGAAGAAGTTCTGCAGGGTGATGGTGGCCAGCGTCTGGTTCTCGTTCTGGACCTCCACCCCCTCCTTGGCCTCGATCGCCTGGTGCATGCCCTCGTTGTAGCGGCGGCCGGCCAGGATGCGGCCGGTGTGCTCGTCGACGATCATGACTTCGCCGTTCATGACGACGTAGTCCTTGTCCTTCTTGTACAGCTCCTTCGCCTTGATGGCGTTGTTCAGGAAGCCGACCAGAGGGGTGTTCACCGACTCGTAGAGGTTGTCGATGCCCAGGTAGTCCTCGACCCGGGTGACGCCCTCCTCGAGGACGCCGACGGTGCGCTTCTTCTCGTCGACCTCGTAGTCGCGGTCGATCTTCAGGCGCAGCACCAGCTTGGCGAAGTCGGCGTACCACTTGGTCGCCTGGTCCGCCGGGCCGGAGATGATCAGCGGGGTGCGGGCCTCGTCGATGAGGATCGAGTCGACCTCGTCGACGACCGCGAAGTTGTGGCCGCGCTGGACGAGTTCGTCCTTCGACCAGGCCATGTTGTCGCGCAGGTAGTCGAAGCCGAACTCGTTGTTCGTGCCGTACGTGATGTCCATCGCGTACTGGCGCTTGCGCTCGGCGGGCGTCATGTTCGCCAGGATCACGCCGACCTCGAGGCCGAGGAAGCGGTGCACCCGGCCCATCCACTCCGAGTCGCGCTCGGCGAGGTAGTCGTTGACCGTGATCAGGTGAACGCCCTTGCCGGTCAGCGCGTTCAGGTACGTGGGCAGGGTGCCGACGAGGGTCTTGCCCTCACCGGTGCGCATCTCGGCGACGTAGCCGAGGTGCAGGGCCGCGCCGCCCATGATCTGGACGTCGTAGTGGCGCTGGCCGAGCACGCGCTTGGCAGCCTCGCGGACGGTGGCGAACGCCTCGGGGAGGATGTCGTCCAGCGTCTCGCCGTCGACGAGCCGCTGCTTGTACTCGTCGGTCAGCGCGCGCAGCTCGGCGTCGGTGAGGTTGACGAAGTCCTCTTCGATGGAGTTGACCTGGGCAGCAATCCGCTGCAGCTTGCGAAGGATCTTGCCTTCGCCGGCGCGCAGGATCTTGTCGAAGACGGACACTTGAGCGGGCTCCTTGCCTGTATTGGCACTGGACGACTGCACGGGGGGTCCACCCCACCGCACGGGCCATCGTATGCGAGGAGTCCAATACCCCGGGAGGTGCGTCAGCACGGTATTCCCGTGTCACCCGCGCGAGCACATGGACCGATAGCACCGTCCACCGGGACAAATGGGTCGACGGGTCGGGGAGTTGGCCCGGAATCCGGATGCCCCCATTCCCCCTGTGGGGAAATAATCCGCCCATGGAAGAACCCCGGAGCGAACTCGTCACCCTCACCACCGACCGCCTCGTCCTGCGGGCCCCGCAGGAGTCGGACATCGACGCGGTCTTCGAGGCCTGCCAGGACGCCGAGATCCAGCGCTGGACGGTCGTCCCGGTCCCCTACCGCCGCGAGGACGCGGAGTTCTTCGTCCGCACCCTGGCACCCGAGGGCGTGGCCAAGGACTCCGAGTTCATCTGGTGCGTGGTCGAACGCGGGACGGGCCGCCTGGTCGGCACCCAGGCGGTCACCCGCAAGGCGGGCGACCCGGCCGCCGCCTCGGTGGGCTGGTGGACGGCGAAGGAGCAGCGCGGCCGCGGCTACACCGTCGAGGCGGCCCGCGCGGTCGCCCGCTGGGCACTCACCGACCTCGGCCTGCGGCGCCTCCAGTGGCTCGCCTACGTCGGCAACGAGGGCTCGCGCGCGGTCGCCGAGCGGGTCGGCTACCGCCACGAGGGCACGCTGCGCTCGTACGCCGAGCAGCGCGGCACCTTCCACGACGCCTGGGTCGCCTCGCTGCTCCCCGCCGACCTGGACTGACGGCCCGCGCCGACTACCCGGTCAGGCGCGTAGGGGCGCCCCCGGCCCCGGGCCCGGTGTCAGTGCCCCCGGCTACGCTCGCCGGCATGACCGCTGCCGCTGCCGGGCCCGCCCCCGTCACCGTCCTGGGCGCCGACGACGCCCGCCGGATCGCCCTGCGCGCCCAGGGGCTGCTGGGCGCGCCCGACCGCCGGGCCGGGGTGCGCGGGGTGCTGCGGCACCTGGGCGCCGTCCAGCTGGACACCATCTCGGTGCTGGCCCGGTCGCACGAACTGGTGCCCTACGCCCGGCTGGGCGCGGTCGGTCGCCCGGCGGTCGAGGCGGCCTACTGGGGCGCGGGCACCACCTTCGAGTACTGGTCGCACGCGGCCTGCGTCCTGCCGGTCGAGGAGTGGCCGCTGTTCGCCTTCCGGCGCCGCCGCTACCGCGACCGCGGCAACCTCTGGAGCCACCAGGTCTCGCCGGAGACGTACCGGGCGGTGCTCGACAAGCTGCGCGCCGAGGGGCCGTTGACCGCCACCGAGCTGGGCGGGGCCAAGCGCACCGCCGAGTGGTGGGACTGGTCCGACACCAAGATCGCGGTGGAACGCGCGCTGGCCTTCGGCGACGTGGTCTGCACCGACCGCCGGAGCTGGAAGCGGGTCTACGCACTGGCCGAACAGGCCGTCCCCGACGCCCTGTTCGGCGCGGACCGGTCCGACGAGGAGTGCCTGCGCACCCTGGTGGCCCAGGCCGGGTCGGCGCTCGGCGTGGCCACCCGGGCCGACCTCCAGGACTACCACCGGCTGCGCGCCGAGGACTTGGACCGGGTGCTCGCGGACAGCGGGCTGGTCCCGGTCGAGGTGGCGGGCTGGGGCCCGGACGGCACCCGGGCCGCCGCCTGGGCCGACCCGGCCGCCCTGGCCACCGCCCCGCGCGGGCGCCACCGCACCACGCTGCTCTCGCCGTTCGACTCGCTGGTCTGGGACCGCGCCCGCACCGAGCGGATCTTCGGCATGACGCACCGGCTGGAGGCCTACACCCCCAAGCACAAGCGGGTGCACGGCTACTTCGCGATGCCGCTGCTGGCCGGCGGCCGGCTGATCGGCCGGGTCGACCCGGCCCGGGAGGGCCGCACGCTGGTCGCCCGGCAGGTCTCGCTGACCGACGACCGGGGCGCCGCCCGGCAGGTCGAGGCCCTGGCCGCCGCCCTGCGCGAGGCGGCCGCCTGGGTCGGCTGCGACGGGGTGCGGGTCGAGGCCCTGCACGACGAGCGGCTGCGCCCGGCCCTGGAGAAACTCCTCGCGCAGTAGGCAGGCAGTAGGACGGCGGCCGGCGCCGGTCACCCTATTTCGAGGATCTTCTCCCGCATCGCGTACACCACGGCCTCCATCCTGGAATGCAGTTGGAGCTTCTCCAGGATGTTGCGGACGTGGTTCTTCACGGTGTTCTCGCTGATGAACAGCTCCTTGGCGATCTCCCGGTTGTTCATCCCGGTCGCCACCAGCTTCAGCACCTCCAGCTCCCGGTCGGTGAGCCGGGGGGCCGGGACGAGGTCCCGGTCGTCGGAGCGCCGCTGGATCATCGACTTGAACTCGGTGAGCAGCTTGGAGGCCATCGACGGGCTGATCTGCGACTGCCCGTCGGCGACCGCCCGGATCGCGGTGGCGACCTCGTCGGTGGAGATCTCCTTGAGCAGGTAGCCGGTGGCCCCCGCCTTGATCGCCTCGTAGAGGTCGGCCTCCTCGTCGCTTATCGTCAGCATGATGATCTTGGTGCTGGGCGCCACGTCCTTGATCGCCGTGCAGGCCTCGATCCCGCTGCGGCGCGGCATCCGGACGTCCATCAGGATGATGTCGGGCAGCAGGTCGGCGGCCTTGAGCACCGCCTCGGCGCCGTCGCCGGCCTCGCCGACGACCTTGATGTCCGGCTCCTCCGCCAGCACGATCTCCAGCCCGCGGCGAAACAACGCGTGGTCGTCCACCACCAGGACGCGGATCGGCTCACCCCGGCGCGGCGCGTACGCGGGTTCCTCCTCCGGCCCCGGCGGCAATCCGGTGACCGGTCCCCCAGCGGGCCCCAGCCCGAAGTGATCCCCCATCCGCTCCTCCCCCTTCGCGGGTCGACGTGCGCCCAATCATTCCACGCCCCGCCACCGCCGCGGTCACCCTCCGACGCCGATTGCCCCGCATCGGGTGACCCCTGCACCGAGCGGGCCCCCGCACCGTTCGAACCCGTCCCACCGGCCGCCGCCCGGAACGCGAGGAACGCCCCGAAACGCCGGTGACCCCGGCGGCCGCTGCCGCCGGGGTCACCCCTCCGTCTTCACTCGTCCTCACTGCCGGGACGTTCACTCAGGGCGTTCACTCCCGGGACATTCGCTCCCGGGCGCCGCCCGGACGCCGACTCCCGGGACGGTCAGTCCTCGTCGTCGGACCGACCGATCGCCCCGCCCGCGCCGCTGGCCACGCCGGCCGCCATGTCCGGCTGCACGTGGATGACGCCGTAGTGGTAGCCGTGCCGGCGGTAGACGACGCTCGGCAGGCCGCTGTCCTTCTCCACGAACAGGTAGAAGTCGTGGCCGACCAGCTCCATCTCGTAGAGCGCCTGGTCCAGCGCCATGGGGGCGGCCGAGTGCGTCTTCTCCCGGACCACCAGCGGGCCTTCGCCCTCCACTTCCAGGGATCCCATCATGGTCTTGCGGACGGCCCCGTTGGTCTCGCCCTCGTGCGCCGTGGTCTCGGGCAGGGCGGCCAGGGCCGCGGTCGCCTCGGCGACGCTGATGGGGGTGCGGCCGTTCGCGCCGCCCTTGTGCACCCGACGCCGGTCCGCGGACTTGCGCAGCTGCGCGTCGAGCTTCGCCGAGGCCAGGTCGAGCGCCGCGTACGGGTCGCCGGCGGCGGCTTCGGCCCGGATCACCGGGCCACGGGTACGGAGAGTGATCTCCACGCGGTCGGACCGGTCGGCCTGCCGCGGGTTGTGCTCCTTGGACACCTCGACGTCGAGGCTGATCACCTTGCCGTCGAACTTCTGGACCTTCTCCAGCTTCTCGGCCACGTGCTCGCGGAACCTCTTGGGCACCTCGGTCTTGCGGCCCTTGACGACGATGTCCACGCAGAACTCCGATCCCTCGTGCTGACGCCGATCCGGGTGCTACCGGACCGGACTGAGCTCCAGCTGGACCAGCCCATCCACTGCCGGCCCCCCGCTCCGCCGCCAGCGGCGGAAACGACTGGCCCTCATCTCACTTCCTCCCCATCAGGGACGGTTGAAACCCCCTGGAGCCTTATCGAACACCTCACGCGGGGTTTTCGCCTCCCCGGGCAGGAGGGAGGGTAAGACCCGATACTGCGGGCGGCGCCTGGAGTGGGCGGTCAAGCTGTTGCACCCTGTCTACCCTCCAGGGAGTGAAGTATGGGTAAATACCTGGACAACGACCCCCATACGGCGGATCCTTTGCTGACTCTCCGTGCCGACGCCGCCAGGAGCAGCCGTGCCGCCGTCCCCCTCCCCCGCCCGTCCGCCGTCCGTACGGACACCGTTCGGCCACGCACTGGCCGGGCTGCTGGACGTCCTGCTCCCCGCGGACTGCGCGGGCTGCGGCGCCGAACGCACCCAGCTCTGCCCGGCCTGCCGGCACGCCCTGGCCGCCGCCCGGCCCGGCCCCACCCTGCTGCCCTGGGCGCACGCGGCCGCGCCGTACGCCGACCCGGTGCGGCAACTGCTGCTCGCCCACAAGGAACGCGGCGCGCTGCGGCTGGCCGCGCCGCTCGGGGAGGCGCTCGGACGGGCGGTGCGCTCCGCCCTGGGGGCCCGCGCCGGGGACGCGCCGCTGCTGCTGGTCCCGATGCCCTCGGCCCGGGCCGCGGTGCGCGCCCGGGGCCACGACCCGACGCTGCGGCTGGCCGGGGCCGCCGCCCGCTCGCTGCGCCGGGCCGGGCTGGACGCCCGGGCCGCGTCGCTGCTGCGGCACGCCCGTCCGGTCGCCGACCAGGCCGGGCTGAACGCCGCCGAGCGTCGGCGCAACCTGCACGGCGCGCTCACCGTCCTGCCGCGCGCCCGCCGGGGCCTGGCCGGCCGTCAACCGGTGCTGGTGGACGACCTGGTGACCACCGGGGCGAGCCTGGCCGAGGCGGCCAGGGCGCTGGCCGACGCCGGACTGCCGGCCCGGGCCGCCGCCACCGTCGCGGCGACCGCGGTGCACCCGGCGGGCTGAGGTGCGCCGGGTGCACCGACCGGTCCGGCGGTCAGCCCGCGTAGAAGTACGAGCGGGCCTTGTCCACGAACGGCGCCTCCCGCCACTGGTTGTTGACCAGCCGGTAGACGGTGCCGGCCGCCACCGCGAGCACCGGCGAGGGCTGACGCAGGAGGTACCCGCGGGACTCCGCGGTCGAGATGGACTGCGGAGAGGGCGGCAGGACGTTGCCGGTCTGAAGCTGACTGTCCGTGCCCTGCGAGCCGTCGGTGCTGATGTAGTACAGCTGCTGGGGCCGGTCGGACTCCTTGCCGAGGACCAGCAGCTGGTCGGCCTCCGACCAGGACACCGAGGCGACGTCCACGAGCGAGGGGGCCGCCGAGCGCACGCCGGTGATCCGCACGGTCGGCGCCTGTGGCGTGCCGCCGTGCTCCACCCGGCCGAACGCCAGTGAACTGCCGTTCACCCCGGGCGACTTCATCACCAGGGCGATCCGGGTGCCGTCCGAGGAGACTTTCAGCGCCTGCACCGTCCGCCCGGTCAGGTTGTCGACCGGCACGGTGTACGTCTTGCCGTCGCGCACCATGACCACGCGCGGGTCCTGCGGGTTGCGGTCCACCACCCAGAGGTCGCCGCGGCCGTCCCAGCTGGGCGAGGTGAGGCCGTCGTCCTTGGCGCCCGGCTTCACGGGGGAGCTGAGCACCGGTTCGGGCATCGCGACCGTACCGGGCGTCAGCGGCACCGAGTAGAGCTGGTGGCCGTCGTCCGAGAGCGCGGCGGCCTGGGCGCCGTTCCGGCTGATCGCGACGGTGCCCAGCACGGGCGCGCCGTTCGCGTGCGGCTTGCCGAGCACCCCGGCCACCGGGTCGCCGTTGTGGTCCTCGTCGGCCACCATCAGCACGCCGTTGTCGGCCCGCTGGTAGTACTGCTGCGGGGTCTGCAGGAGCCGGCCGGCCAGCGCGCCGGGGCCGACGGCCGGCTGATCGTCGCGGCTGACCGTGCAGGTGCCCCGCTGCCCCTTCAGTTCGGTCCGGTCGACCTGCCCCTTGCCCTGGTCGGCGAAGGTGTAGAAGAGCTGGGTCGCCATCCGACGGCAGGCCACCGGATCGCCCAGGTCGGCCCCGCCGACCTGGACATGGGCGACCCGGCTGTCGTCGACGGTCACCTTGTCGACCGTGGTGCCGGTCGGGAAAGCCGTCCGCGCGACCGGCGAGAGCCAGGTCGACGGCCCGCCGACCAGCGCCTTGGCGGCCGAGGCCAGCGGGTCGACCCGGCGGCGCAGGTAGATCGGGTCGGCTATCAGCACCTCCTGGCCGCCCGGCGCGGACGGGTCCGGGGCGGTGTAGAAGAACCGCTCGACCTGCCGGAAGCTGTTCCGGAAGTTGGTCTCGTTCATGATCACGCCGGGCGGCAGGGAGTCGATCCGCCACTCGCCGTCCTTCTCCCGGACGAAGGTGAAGTTGAACGCGTCGGTGGGCTGCGCCCCGACCGCCAGCGAGTACGAGTGCTTGTCGTCGACCTTGGCCAGCAGCTGCCCGGACACCGTCGAGGAGTACGTGGTGTCGGTGTCGGCGACCTGGTCGAGCGGGATCTTGGTGGTGGAGAGCACCTTGATGCTCTCGTCCGGGTTCCAGCTCGCCGAGGCGCGCTCGGTGAGGTACTTGCGCGCGGTCTCGTAGCCCTCGTCGGCGGTCACCGCGTCCAGGAACCCGGTCAGCAGCTCGCGCGGCTTGGCGCCCTTGCCGGGCGCCACCGGGAAGACCCTGGCCTGCAGGTTCTTGTCGGCCGAGCCCTGGGACAGCTCCACCTTGGTGATGCCGCCGGAGTCCGGCATGGCCGCGCAGCCGCTCGCCGCCAGGGCGCCGAGCACCACGCCGGCCACCGCCACCAGCCGACGGTCAGTCCTGTTGCTCGTCCTTCGCACGCTGCGACCCCTCCAGGTCCGTCCCACCCGTCACGTCCGGCTCCGCCGTCCGCTGCGCCACCGACTGCCGTCCGGGCGTCGGGTCCACCATGACCTGGGCGCCGATGACGCCGTAGCCGGCCCCCGTCGTCCGCACGTCCGAGGGGTCGGAGCGCGGCCCCTCGGGCATCCGGCTGCGGCCGAGTCCGGGGCCGATGTTCAGCACTCCGCCGAGCCCGCTGCCCAGCCCGTTGCCGGTGCCCTCCGGTGCCTCGGCCTGCTCCTCGGCGGCGGTCATCGCCGTCGAGCCGGCCGGGGCGATCGCCCGACGGTACGGCGTGCCGTAGGCGCCCAGGCCCCGGTTGTTGCGGGAGTCCTCCGGCTCCAGCCGGAACGGCGCCCGGTTGATCTCCCCGCCGCGGGTGCGCGGCAGGGTGAGCCGGAAGTGCGAGCCGCCGCCGGGCTCGCCCCAGGCCTGCAGCCAGCCGCCGTGCAGGTGGGCGTCCTCGACCGCGATGGACAGGCCCAGGCCGGTGCCGCCGGTGGTGCGCACCCGGGACGGGTCCGCCCGCCAGAAGCGGTGGAACACCCGGGAGGCCTCGCCCGGCTTGAGGCCGATGCCGTAGTCGCGCACGCCGACCGCGACGGCGCCGTCCGCCGAGCCCAGCCGGACCACCACGTCGCGGCCCTCGCCGTGCTCCAGCGCGTTGACCACCAGGTTGCGCAGGATCCGCTCGATCCGGCGGGAGTCCACCTCGGCGAGCACCGGCTCGCCGTCGCCGCGGATCACCACGGTGCTGCCCTTGGCGTCGGCCAGCGGGTCGGCGGCCTCCACCACCCGGGCGACGATCTCGCGCAGGTCGACCGGCTCGGCGTCCAGGACGGCGGCGCCGGCGTCGAAGCGGCTGATCTCCAGCAGGTCGGCCAGCAGCGACTCGAAGCGGTCCAGCTGGCCCTGCAGCAGCTCCGCCGAGCGGGCCGCCATCGGGTCCAGGTCCTCGCGGCTGTCGTAGATCAGGTCGGCGGCCATCCGGACCGTGGTCAACGGGGTGCGCAGCTCGTGCGAGACGTCCGAGACGAAGCGGCGCTGCACCCGGGACAGTTCCTCCAGCTGGCGGATCTGCGCCTGGAGGGCGTTGGCCATCCGGTTGAACGACTCCCCGAGGCGGGCGATGTCGTCCGTCCCGGTCACCTTCATCCGCTCTTCCAGGTGCCCGTCGGCAAGCCGCTCGGAGATGCCGGCGGCCATCCGGACCGGGGTGACCACCTGGCGCACCACGACCCAGGCGATGCCGCCCATCAGGATCACCACGAACACGCCGGCGGTCGCCAGGGTGCCGGTGATCAGGTTGAGGGTGTCGGTCTCCTGGCCGAAGGAGAACACGTAGAACAGCTGGTACCGGGTGTCGGCCGGGCCGACGAACTGCATGCCGAGGGCCAGTCCGGGCTCGCTCTTGCCGCTGGCCTCGGGCGAGCGGTGGATCCGGGTCGGCTGGTCGAACATCTGGCCGGGCTCTTCGAAGAGCTTGGCGCGCAGGCTGTCCGGGACGCTGCTGGGCTGGATGTCGCCCGAGTAGCGCGGGGCGAAGCCGGCGCTGTCCGGGACGACCGTCCCGGTGCCGGGGGCCATCGCGATCACCGAGTAGACCGTCTGCCCGCTCGCGGCGAGGTCGTTGACCTGGCGCAGCAGCCAGGTGCCGGTCTCCCCGGTGGTCGGGTCGACGGCGCCGCGCAGGGCCTGGTCCCGGGCCTCGTCGATCTTCTTCTGCTCGACCTGGAAGCCGATCCGGGCCTGCGCCCGGGCCGCGTCGATCTTGGTGTCCAGCAGGCCGTTGCGCACCTGCGCCACCACGACCACGCCCAGCACCAGGACCACCGCGATCGAGGCCAGCAGGGAAACCGCGACCACGCGCAACTGGATCGACCGGCGGTAGAGCGCGGTCACCCGGCGCGCCGGGCGCTTGAGCTGGCGTTTCATCAGACCGAAGACTCCGGAGGGGCCGCCGCGGCGGCGGCGGGTGGTCGAACTCAGCACGTCCCCGCGCACGGCCCCCGCCCCGTCGGTCGCGGAACCCGACGGGGTGTCCTCAGCCCGGTCCGTCACGTCAGCTGGGTCCGGCCTTGTAGCCGACGCCGCGGACGGTCACCACGATCTCGGGGCGCTCCGGGTCCTTCTCGATCTTGGACCGGAGGCGCTGCACGTGGACGTTGACCAGGCGGGTGTCCGCCGCGTGGCGGTAGCCCCAGACCTGCTCCAGCAGCACCTCACGGGTGAACACCTGCCAGGGCTTGCGGGCCAGCGCGACCAGCAGGTCGAACTCCAGCGGGGTCAGCGGGATGCTCCGCCCGTCCCGCTTCACCGAGTGGCCGGCCACGTCGATCACCAGGTCGCCGATGGTCAGCTGCTCGGGCGTCGGCTCCTCGGCACGGCGCAGCCGCGCGCGGACCCGGGCCACCAGCTCCTTGGGCTTGAACGGCTTGGTGACGTAGTCGTCGGCACCGGACTCCAGGCCCACCACCACGTCGACCGTGTCGGTCTTGGCGGTCAGCATGACGATCGGCACGCCGGACTCGGCCCGGATCTGCCGGCAGACGTCGATGCCGTCCCGGCCGGGCAGCATCAGGTCCAGCAGGACCAGGTCGGGCTTGCTCTCCCGGAACGCGGCTAGCGCCTTGTCCCCATCCGCGACGAAAAACGGCTCAAAACCCTCACCACGCAACACGATGCCGAGCATCTCGGCCAGTGCGGAGTCGTCATCAACGACGAGGACGCGTCCCTTCATGGGTCCATCTTCTCATTACCGGATTGTGACCTGCCGCACAGCAGTGCCAATGCGCCACAACGGCCAAGTCCCCCGCCGTCGAATTCCGGCCATACCGGGCGAATAGCCCTCGTCAGAGCACCTCCGAACAGTCCAGAACCGGCCGTCCGACCCCCCGGCGGGCCCCGTTGCCGATCAGCAACCGGATACCCCTGGGGCGTCTCCGGGCCCCATGGCACGATGGGCGCTGCGCGCGGGCGAAAGATCGCCCGGAGCCGCGCCCAGGACGCCCCTCCGAGGAGCAGTGATGACCGACACTCCGGGCTGGGCCTCGCCCAGCTCGTCCGAGCCGCCCCGCGACGGCGCCCGGCCCCCGGCCGACGCGCCCGCCGCCGTGCCCGGGCCGTCGGCACCCCCTCAGGCCACCCCCGCGCCGAGCGCCCAGTACGGACAGCCGAACCGGGGCACCCAGCCCTCCGGCCAGGGCCCGTACGGCTGGGAGGCCGCACGCAGCCCCCGGCCCGGCGTCATCCCGCTGCGCCCGCTCAGCGTCGGCGAACTGCTCGACGGAGCCGTCACCACCGTCCGCCGGCACTGGCGCACCGCGCTCACCCTCTCGCTCGGCATCGCCGTCCTCGACCAGGCCGGCGCCTTCGCCGCCAAGCTCCTGGTCAAGGGCCGCACCGGCGCCTCCACCCAGCTGCTCACCCTGCTCGCCACCATGCCGCTGACGCTGCTGCTCGACGCGCTCGCCGTGGCCCTTCTCACCATCGTGGTCAGCCGTGCCGTCCTCGGCCGGCCGGTGACGGCCGGCGACGCCTGGCGCGACGCCCGTCCCCGACTGCTGCAGCTGCTCGGGCTCACCGTGCTCACCACCCTGATGAGCGTCGGCGTGGTGCTGCTCGGCTTCACCCCGCTGATCGGCTACACCGCCGGCGGCACCGGCACGCCCGGCACCGCGGGCCTGCTGTTCCTGGTCGGCGTGCTGACCGTCCCGGTCGGCCTCTGGCTGCTGATCCGCTACAGCCTGGCCGCCCCCGCGCTGATGCTGGAGAAGCAGGGCGTGATGGCGGCGCTGTCCCGCTCCCGGCGGCTGGTCCGCGGCTTCTGGTGGCGGGTCTGCGCCGTCGTCCTGGTGCTGAGCCGGATCCTCGCCGTGATCGTCGGGGCGACCCTGCTCATCCCGTTCCGCTTCCTCGGCCTGGTGCTCGGCTTCGGCTCCATGGACCGCCTCGGCGACGCCGGCCACGAGTCCATCGGCATGATGGTGCTCACCGCGGTCGCCGGGATCATCGCCTCCGCCCTGACCACCCCGTTCCTGGCCGCCGTCGGCGTGCTGGTCTACATCGACCAGCGGATCCGCCGCGAGGCCCTGGACATCGAGCTCGCCCGCGCCGCCGGACTGCCCGAACAGGGCGGCACCGGCTGGAGCGGCCGAGCCGCCGACCAGACCACGGCGAGGCGCTGAACCGGATGCCCAGCTGGGGGGACAGGCTCCTCGCCGCCGGCGGCGCCCCGGTCACGGTCCCCCGTGACCCGGCCCGTGACGCCGCCCGCGACGAGCTGCTGAAGGCCGAGTACCACAAGAATGACCCGAGCGTCCTGGAACGCGTCGTCGACTGGATCTGGGACCACATCGACCGCGCCCTGGGCAGCGTCTCCGCCGGGGGCACCGACGGCACCACCGGGCTGGTGCTCTTCCTGCTCGTCGCCGTGGTGATCGCCGCCGCCGTCTGGTGGCGCCTCGGCGCGCCCAAGCGCGCCGCCCGCACCGACTACGGCGTGTACGGCACCGACGGCCCCCGCAGCGCCGCGCAGTACCGCACCGACGCCGCCGGGCACGCCGCCGCCGGACGCTGGACCGAGGCCGTCCGCGAGCAGATGCGCGCGCTGGTCCGGGCCCTGGAGGAGCGCACCCTGCTCGACACCCGCCCCGGCCGCACCGCCGACGAGGCCGCCGCCGAGGCCGGCCGGGCCCTGCCCGAGCACGCCGCCGCGCTGACCGCGGCCGCCCGCACCTTCGACGACATCGCCTATGGCGAGCGCACCGCCGACCAGGCCGCGTACCGGCTGCTGCTGGACCTCGACCGGACCCTGGAACGCAGCCGCCCGGTGCTCGCCCACGCCTCCGCCGCAGCCGCCGCCCCGGCGACGACCCCGCCCCCGGGAGGAGCGGCATGACCGCCACCACCCCGGCTCCCCCCGCCGACCAACCCGCCGCCGCCGACGCCGCACCGACCAGCCTCGCCCCCACCGGGCGCGGACTGGTCCGCCGGGCCCGCTGGTACCTGGTCGTCCTCACCGTCCTGCTGGTCGCCGCCGTCGGCATCGCTGTCCTCAACACCGACCACCGCTACCCGCCGATCGACCCGCGCTCGTACGACGCCGACGGCGCCCACGCCGTGGTCGCGCTGCTCCAGGGCCAAGGCGTCAAGACCGCGCTCAGCACCGAGCCCACGGCCGCCGCGAACGGCGCCGACACCCTCGTGCTGCCCGAACCCGACCTGCTCAGCCCCGCCGAGCTGCGCGCCGTCGCCGCCGCCCGGCACCAGCGGCTGGTCCTGATCAACCCGGGCCCGGCCGCGCTCGGCGCGCTCGCCCCCGGCATCCGCACCTCCGACGAGGTCGGCGGCGTCCCGTACATGAGCATCCGCAGCACCCAACCGAGCTGCGCGCTGCCCGAGGCCGTCCGGGCCGGCACCGCCTCGATGGGCGGCACGCTCTACACCAGCGGCAGCCGCGGCGACGGCTGCTACTCGCACAGCCACGGCTACCCGCTGGTCAGCACCCCCAGCGGGGGCGGCGACGTCATCGTGGTCGGCAGCGGCCAGTTCCTGCAGAACGGCCACCTCGCCGAGGACGGCAACGCCTCGCTCGCACTCGGCCTGCTCGGCTCGCAGCCCCGGCTCACCTGGCACCTGCCCGACTACTCCGCGCCGGTCGCCGAAGGCACCCAGCGCAAGAGCTTCGACGACTACATCCCGGCGGGCTGGCACTGGGCCTTCTACCAGCTCGCCGTCGCCGCCGGACTCGCCGCCCTCTGGCGCGGCCGCCGGCTCGGCCCGGTGGTCAGCGAGAACCTGCCCGTGGTGGTCCGCGCCGCCGAGACCACCGAGGGCCGCGCCCGCCTCTACCGGCGGGCCAAGGCCCACGGCCGCGCCGCCGAGGCCCTGCGCCGCGCCACCGCCCACCGCCTCGCCCCCGCCCTGGGCCTCCCGGTCCAGGCCGGCGGACCCGAGCCGGAGGCACTCTGCGCGGCCGTCGCCGGCCGCCTCCCCGAACGACCCGCCGGGGACGTCCGGGCCCTGCTCTACGGCCCGCCCCCGACCGACGACGCCGCGCTGCTGCGGCTCGCCGACGACCTCGACGCCCTCGAAAGGCAGGTACGGAACCCGTGACCGAACAGGCGACCGCCCAGCTCCGCATCACCCCCGGCACGGAACCCGCTACCCCCGTCACCGACCCCCGGGCGGCGCTGACCGCCCTGCGCGCCGAGATCGGCAAGGCCGTGGTCGGCCAGGACGCCGCCGTCACCGGCCTGGTGGTGGCCCTGCTCTGCGGCGGCCACGTGCTGCTGGAGGGCGTCCCCGGCGTCGCCAAGACCCTGCTGGTCCGCACCCTGTCCACGGCGCTCAGCCTGGAGACCAAGCGCATCCAGTTCACCCCCGACCTGATGCCCGGCGACGTCACCGGCTCGCTCGTCTACGACGCCCGCACCGCCGAGTTCTCCTTCCAGCCCGGCCCGGTCTTCACCAACCTGCTGCTCGCCGACGAGATCAACCGCACCCCGCCCAAGACCCAGGCCGCCCTGCTGGAGGCCATGGAGGAGCGGCAGGTCACCCTCGACGGCGAACCGCGCGCGCTGCCCGTCCCGTTCCTGGTCGCCGCGACCCAGAACCCGGTCGAGTACGAGGGCACCTACCCGCTGCCCGAGGCCCAGCTGGACCGCTTCCTGCTCAAGCTGATCCTGCCGCTGCCCGACCGCGACCAGGAGTTCCAGGTCCTGTCCCGGCACGCCTCCGGTTTCGACCCCAAGGACCTCGCCGCCGCCGGCGTCCGCCCGGTCGCCGGGCCCGAGCACATCGCCGCCGCCCGCGAGCAGATCGCCAGGCTCACCGTCGCGCCCGAGATCCTCGCCTACATCGTCGACCTCTGCCGGGCCACCCGGCAGTCCCCGTCGCTGTCCATCGGCGTCTCCCCGCGCGGTGCCACCGCACTGCTCGCCGCCTCCCGCGCCTGGGCCTGGCTGGCCGGACGGGACTACGTCACCCCGGACGACGTCAAGGCCCTCGCCCTGCCCACCCTGCGGCACCGCGTCGCGCTGCGCGCCGAGGCCGAGATGGAGGGCGTCACCGCCGACTCCGTCATCCAGGCCGTCCTCGCCCAGACGCCCGCCCCCCGCTGATCCACCACCGGTAGGCGTACCGGGTCCTCGAACACACCGGGCTTCCGAAGGAGCGCACCCGCATGGCCCTCACCGGGCGAACCGCCCTGATCGCCGCGCTCGGCGCGCTCTTCGTGGGCCTCCTGCTGCCCTCCTGGACCGGGATCGGGGCCGTCACCGGCGCCGTCCTGCTCGCCGCCCTGGTCGACCTGGTGCTCGCCGCCCCCGTCCGCAGCCTGCGGATCGCCCGGGGCGGCGACACCACCGTCCGGCTCGGCGACACGGCCTCGGTCGAACTGACCGTCACCAACACCTCCGGACGGCCGCTCCGGGCCCTGGTCCGCGACGCCTGGGCCCCCTCCGCCTGGCGGGCCGGCACCGCCGAGACCGCCTCCCGGCACACCCTCGCCGTCCCCGGCGGCGAACGGCGCCGAGTGGTCACCGTGCTCACCCCGGGCCGCCGCGGCGACCACCACGCCCACCGGGTGACGGTCCGCTCGCTCGGCCCGCTCGGACTGGCCGGCCGCCAGGGCTCCCACCACGTCCCCTGGACGGTCCGCGCCCTCCCCCCGTTCACCAGCCGCAAGCACCTGCCCTCCCGGCTCGCCCGCCTGCGCGAACTCGACGGCCGCACCTCGGTGCTGACCCGCGGCCAGGGCACCGAGTTCGACTCGCTGCGGGAGTACCTGCCCGGCGACGACGTCCGCTCCATCGACTGGCGCGCCAGCGCCCGCCGCAACACCGTCGCCGTCCGCACCTGGCGCCCCGAACGCGACCGGCACATCCTCGTCGTCCTCGACACCGGCCGCACCTCGGCCGGCCGGGTCGGCGACGCCCCCCGCCTGGACGCCGCCCTCGACGCCGCCCTGCTGCTCACCGCCCTCGCCACCCGCGCGGGCGACCGGGTCGACCTGCTCGCCCACGACGCCCACAAGCGCGCCGCGGTCATCGGCAGCTCCGCCAACGAGATCCTGCCGTCCTTCACCAACGCGATGGCCCTGCTGGAGCCCGCGCTGCACGAGACCGACATGCGCTCCCTGGTCTCCACGGCGCTCAAGATGGCGCCGCACCGCTCGCTCGTCGTCCTGCTCACCGGCCTCGACGCGGCCCCCGTCGAGGACGGCCTGCGCCCGCTGCTGCCACTGCTCACCAAGCGTCACGAGGTCGTCCTCGCCTCCGTCGCCGACCCGCACCTGGACGTGCTGGCCGCCGGCCGCGGCACCGTGGAGGCCGTCTACGGCGCCGCCGCCGCCGAACAGACCCGCGCGGACCGCCGCCACACCGCCGACCGGCTCACCCGCAGCGGCGTCACCGTCCTCGACGCCCCGCCCGCCCGGATCGCCCCGGCGCTGGCGGACGCCTACCTGGCGCTGAAGGCGGCCGGGCGGCTCTGAGCCTGGCCCGGCGGGTCGACGGCTCCGGCTCAGCCGTCGCGGCGGGCGTCGCGGGCGTTCAACCGGGCATTGAGCCGGGCGGCCTGACGCGTCAGATGGTCGCGCTCGGCCAGGTTGGACGCCCGGCGAGCCGCCTCCGCATACAGCCGCGCCGCCGCCACCACGTCCCCGTCGCGCTCGTGGAGATACGCGGCCGCAGCCGCGTACCGGGGCAGCGCCGCGTCCAGCTCCCCGAGCGCCGCCAACCCGGCCCGCGGCCCGTCCGCCTCACCGACCGCCACCGCACGGTTAAGCCGCACCACCGGACTGTCCGTCAGCCGCACCAACTCGTCGTACCACTCGACGATCTGCACCCAGTCGGTCTCCCCGGCGCTGGGCGCGTCCGCGTGCAGCGCCGCGACGGCCGCCTGGGCCTGGAACTCGCCCAGCCGGTCCCGGGCCAGGGCCGCCTGGAGGATGCCGACGCCCTCCGCGATCAACCCGGTGTCCCAGCGGCCCCGGTCCTGCTCCGCGAGCGGCACCAGACGGCCGTCGGGCCCGGTCCGGCCCGCCCGCCGGGCGTGGTGCAGCAGCATCAGCGCCAGCAGCCCCGCCACCTCGGGGTGGTCGATCACCGCCGCCAGCTGCCTGGTCAGCCGGATCGCCTCGGCGGCGAGGTCGACGTCCCCGGAGTAGCCCTCGTTGAACACCAGGTAGAGGACCCGCAGCACGGTGGCGACGTCGCCCGGCTGATCGAGGCGGACCGCCGAGACGGTCCGCTTGGCCCGGCTGATCCGCTGCGCCATGGTCGCCTCGGGCACCAGGTAGGCCTGGGCGATCTGCCGGGTGGTCAGCCCGCCGAGCGCGCGCAGGGTGAGCGCGACCGCCGACGACGGCGTCAACGACGGGTGCGCGCACAGGAAGTAGAGCTGCAGGGTGTCGTCCACCGAGGCCGCCGGGCCGGGCTCCGGCTCCTGGTCGACCAGGTCCTCCCGGCGTCGGCGGGCGGTGTCCGCCCGGGTCGCGTCGAGGAACTTCCGCCAGGCGACGGTGACCAGCCAGCCCTTCGGGTCCCGCGGCGGATCGCTCCGCCAGCCGCGGACCGCCTCCACCAGTGCCTCCTGCACGGCGTCCTCGGCCGCCGCGAAGTCTGCTCCGCGGCGGACGAGGACACCCAGCACACCCGGGGTGAGGCTCCGGATCAGGGCCTCGTTCATCGGGGAGGTCACTCCGTGATGGTCGGCGGCATGGCCAGGAACGGACGCAGCTCCAGCCACTCGTGGATCGGCTCGCCGCCGGCACCGGGGGCCGCCGACAGCTCTCCGGCCAGCTCGACGGCGCGCTCGTGGCTGTCCACGTCGATCACCATCCAGCCGGCGATGAGGTCCTTGGTCTCCGCGAACGGACCGTCCGTCACCGGCGGCCGCCCCTCGCCGTCGTAGCGGACCCACGTCCCCTCGGGCGCGACCGCCTGGGCGTCGACGAACTCACCGGTCTGCTCCAGCCGGGCCGCGAAGTCCTGCATGAACTTGATGTGCGCCGTGACCTCCTCCGGCGTCCACTGGTCCATCGGCGCGCAGTTGACCGGGGTCGGGGCGCCTCGGTAGTGCTTGAGCAGCAGGTACTTGGCCATCGTGCTTCTCCTTCGGAGCTCGTGCGACCCATTGTGGCCGCGCTCACCCCTGGGACGGAGCCGGCCACGGGTTCTCGACACGACCGGCCAAGATTTTTTTCGGAGATTTCTCGGACGCCCCGGAAACGCGAAGAACCCCCATCCGGAATCCGGATGGGGGTTCTTCTGAATGATTGTTCGGCGGCGTCCTACTCTCCCACAGGGTCCCCCCTGCAGTACCATCGGCGCTGTGAGGCTTAGCT